>JBGQBO010000016.1:0-103427 GCA_041494885.1 Terriglobia bacterium | reverse complement strand
GAGAGCTCGGGATGGAGTCAGACCTACGGGTATGATGCCTATGGGAACCGAAATTCAGGCGATTCGAGTACAGAATTCATGAAGGTCCAGAAACCGAATATTAGTCTATCTACCAACCGTATCACTGAAGCAAATTATGGGTATGACACGGCAGGGAATCTGACTCAAGGATTGAATACAGATGGGGCCATACAGACTTTTGCTTACGATGCGGAGAATCGACAAACCCAGTTCAGGTTGAATGGGGCGTTGAAGGGTGAATACAACTACGATGGCGATGGGCGGCGGGTCAAAAGGGTGGTGTATGACACGCCGATGAGCACCAGCATCTATGTATACAATGCGCAGGGGCAGATGGTGGCCGAGTACACCACGCCCGCCCCATCGGCGAGTGGAGGAACGAGGTATTTGATAGCAGATCACCTGGGCAGCACGCGAGTGGTGACGGATGCCACAGGGGATGTTATTTCGCGCCATGATTATTTGCCTTTCGGAGAAACCATCCCTACCGGGATTGGCGGACGAACCACTGCTATGGGCTACGAACAGCCCGACGGGATCAACCAAAAGTTTACAGGGAAGGAACGGGACTCCGAATCGGGACTGGATTACTTTGAGGCAAGATACTTCGGCTCCTCCCTCGGCAGGTTCATGAGCGTTGACCCGGTCGAAGTCACGCCGGGCCGATTGCGTGACCCGCAGCAGTTAAACTTGTACACATATGCCCGCAATAACCCATTTCGATTCGTTGACCCAGACGGCGAGATTATGTTCGGGGTCGGACCAAGTGAACTCATTGAAATGGTTGTCGATGATCAAAAAAAAGGGTAATATTTAGGCCTTAGAAGTTGTTTTTTGCCCCCGAAATCACCCCCCCTGGCAACTTGGATCGGCGGAGAAACCTGCCATGGCAAGAGCCCATCGACATTATCTGCCGGGACAGATCTGGCACTTGACGCACCGCTGTCACGAGCGTCGGTTTCTGCTCGAGTTCCAGCGCGACCGGCAAGCCTGGATGGGATGGCTGTATGAGGCCCGCAAGCGCTTGGGGTTATGCGTCCTCGATTACATGGCCACCTCCAACCACGTCCATTTGTTGGTGGATGACCGGGAAGGAGGCGAGGTCATTTCGGCGTCGATGCAACTGGTGGCCGGACGGGTCGGGCAGCAGTACAATCAGCGGAAGCAAAGGGGCGGTGCCTTTTGGGAAGACCGCTACCATGCCACGGCGGTCGAAAGCGGAAAGCATTTTCGGCAGTGTCTGGCCTATATTGATTTAAATATGGTGCGTGCCGGCGTGGTCACCCATCCAGAACAATGGCCGGCGTGTGGTTACGTGGAAATCCAGCATCCGAAGGTACGGTATGGGATCATCGATTACGGACGGTTGATGGAATTGATGGGCGTCCGCCGCCTGGACCAGTTGCAGCAAGCCTGCCGCGAGCAAATCGAAGAAGCCCTACAGCGGAAACAGTTGGAGCGGCAGAGTCAATGGAGCGAGAGCCTGGTGGTGGGCAGCCCTGCCTATGTGGAAGCCGTTCGGAAGCAGTTGGGAGCGAGAGCCAGAGGCAGGGATGTGGTGCGGGCCGAAACGGGTTGCCAGTTGCGGGAGGAGGAGGCGGCTTATGGGGTTGATTTAGAAGGCGAAAAAAGCCGTTTAAGCCTCGAAAATACCCGGTTTTGGAAATTATTCTCTTATCCTAAAGCAAGTTAGTTTGGTCCGACCCCAAGCCTTACCGGCTTATGGGGTTGATTTAGAAGGCGAAAAAAGCCGTTTAAGCCTCGAAAATACCCGGTTTTGGAAATTATTCTCTTATCCTAAAGCAATTTAGCTTGGTCCGACCCCAATGCTACCTTATGAAGGACAACAAATCAGCCGGCTAAATGAGGAGCTTAAGCATACCTCTTTCCTGAAGGTGAAGCAATATCAAACTGGGTTCCAAGAGAGGCTGTAACCATCGAACACCTAAAGAGCCCCTGCCTCCTGTCAATACCCCAGAATTTTGATCCGCTAGGACACCATGGGAGCCATTCTCTTTGGACCGGGAACGAGCTTCACCCCCACCCATGCTGCAAGCGGGGATAGCCAGGCGATGTATCCGAGTATCACGAGTTGCAAGAGATCCAAATAAATGCCGAACCCCCAATGCAGGTTGGGGATGTACCAGCGAACAAAAAGGCCATAGCGCCAGTATTCCACGCAGACCTTGATCAGAACTGAAAAGGCGATCAAACCCGCAGCGGCATACGAGAAACCCGACATGGTTCCTTCCGGAAATGGCCCTCGGCCCTCCTGCATTTCTGAGTTTTGTTGACGTCTCATCAACCCGCTGGTCACCGCCACGGCGATGAACCATCCCACGGCGGCAAAGAACATATCCTTGCCAAAAAAAGCCGGGAGGTTTTCTTCGACGTTGACTGCGGTGAAGGAGTAAGCCATGTGAGCGGCTTCAAAGAGCACGAAGTACACGATCCAATAGATTCCCACCGCGCAGAAAGCATAAAGGAGTTCACAGGGGGTGATCCACCGCCTGCGGAGGTAAAAGAGGATACCCGCTACGGGAAGAAGGGCAAGGGGCAGCACCCACCGTAACCTTGCTCCCGGCTCCCGGGCGATCCGCTCCTGTTTGGCTGCTTGGGTCTCGGCATCGAGTTGGTCAAGAGCGCCCTCCAGCGATGCCACTGTTTTGTCGGAAGGCTCTTGAGTGGAGGCCCCGCTTGGGGCTCCTTTCACAATTGACAAGCAGGAATCACTCAACCTCTTCCGTTGCTGGAAGAGCTGATCGAGCAATCGCACCTTGGCCGTCTCGTCGATTTGTAAGGCATCGGTGAGGATTACCCCTTCATTCTCCGCGGGGATCTCAGTGCCGAGGAGAGCCGCTATGGTTGGGGCGAGGTCGATCTGGCGGCCCAGCAAGGCCACCCCGGCACGGATCCCCTTCCCGGCCATCACCCAGGGAACCGTCATCACATCAGGTTCATCCCCTCCGTGGCCGCCACGATCCACATGGCCGTGATCCGAAGTCACCATAAGCACTGCCTCAGATAGATCGATCGTTGCCGCAAGAGCTCGTATTTCCTCATCCGTCACCTCAGCCGCCCTGGCGTACTGCGGAGAAACTGCGCCGAAGTCGTGCGCCACTTCATCCGTCATGGTAAAGTCCATCAGGAAAAAATTCGGATGCTTTGTCCGGATCAGTTCACGCGCCGCGGCTGCAGCCTGGTGTAACTCACGCTCCCCCCGGGCGATATCCTTTTCCAACCGGTGCCCATCCGGTGATGGAAGCGGGATAATTTCGTCCGCGTGAGGAAAAAACATTTTTTGAGCATTGTTCCCGGCCTCCAACGCGGTCCTCAAGTTTCTTTTCCTGGCAACCTGAAAAATCGTTTCAACCGGAAGCGGGCGCGCATTGAAATTGGTGAGCTGACCGTGAATTTCCTGCCAGGCGCCGGTCATCATGACGGCTCGTCCCGGTAAACTGAGTGAGGGCAACCCCACCCTCGAGAGAACGTCCGTTCCGCGGCGCCGAAGCTCGTTGAGAAATTTCATTTCGCGCGACTGGTCATATCGCAGTCCATCCACAAGAACGACATACACGTGCCTGGTCAGAGAGGGTAGGGGAACCGCTTCGGAATTTGAAGAACGGTAGGGGGGACGATATCCGATAAAAGCATTCCAGGCCCGAAGCGACGTGAAGTGCGCCAAGAGCCCCAGAATGATCAGAGAAACTGGAATCAGGAGTACCGGTCGTTTTAGTTTGGCAATCATAATATCGCACGGGTTATCAGATCATCCGTGGAGCGATGCTTGAATTTTCAGTTTACAGTCTGCTCATCTTTCCGTCGTCCTCAAACGCCCTTCGCGTTCCACTGCCACGGCCTTAATCCCTTCGCCTTGCCAATGGCCAGCACCCCGCAAACCAGTATGACCACAACGACTCCATGCAGCACTCGATAGCCCAGGTTTGGGGTGATGGCGTTGAATCGATCGATGATGAAGCCCCCCGCGAGGGTTGAGATCACTTGTGGAATGATTGTGGAAACGGTCCAGATGCCCATGTCCTTGGCATAAGAATCAGCGCCGGGGAGCAGGTCGTTCACCATGGCCCAGTCCACCGCCGTAAAGGCGCCATAACCAAACCCAAACACCACCGCAGCGCCTCGAATGGCAATTTCCGATTGATTGTATACAAACATGAACGCCGCCACCGTCATGAGACCGCCGGTGAAATAGACGATGGCGCGACGGCCCAGTCGATCCGAGAGGAAGCCCGCGATCACCGCGCTGGCCAGCGCGGCCCAACTGGCGATCTCCAGCAGCACGCCGGCGCTTCGTTCCGGATTGGCCACGCGGACGACGTCGCGCAAGAAATACTCGAGGAAAAACATCACCGTGTAAAAGCAGAAGAGGACGGACATCCGGCTCAGGCAAAGCCATCCGAATCCGGGATGCGCCCGGAAATCGAATTTGAAGCTAGAGACGATCTCTTTGAAATGGAACGGCCGAGCTTCAGGGGCGACCGGTTCGCGAACACCCAAAAAAGTGATGACAAAGAACACGACGATCACTAAGACAATGATCCACATCATCGCCCGGGGCTGCCCCGACCCCATGAAATGGCTCGAGGCGCGGGCCGCCGCAATCGTCCCCAGGACCGACATGAAGCCGATCCAGCTCGAGACGGTTCCACGCTGCTCTTCGTTCACGAGATCGGGCACCAGGGCGGAGTAAGCGGCTCCCATGGAGTTATTCGCCACGATGAGGACAAAATACCACAGCACGTAGACCCAGTACCTTCCCTGGGCAGCGGCCGCAAATAGCAGATAAAGGGCAAGCAGATTCACCACAATCCCGATCGCCATCTGGGGCCGCCGGCGACCCAGCCGCGAATGGGAATGGTCGCTCAGGCCGCCAAAGAAGGGCTGCGCCAGCATCGAAAGCAGGGCCCCGCCCCCCAGAACCAGTCCCAGCCCGCGACCCTGCATCGCCTCGGGAACCAGACCATGGATCTGCGACTGCACGACCACCACCAACAAGGCACTCCAATGAAAATTGTAGGCGAACCAGAAGTTGGTTAGGAAGAATTGCCCGGGAAGGGATAGATTCTTTTTCATGAGGCCGGATCGGACCCCACCGCCGAAAAGAGAAGGATTGAAGTGAGAGAGCGAAGTGGATGCCAGATACGATGCACGCAAATCGGGGTTTGAAGTTTAATTATCCGCCTCCAGCCTCGATCGAGATTATTTAAGTCCGCCCGTCCTGTTTGGCTTCCTTACCTCTTCATTCCGGGTGGAATCGTCTGTCGTCTTTCTCGTTCAAAAATATATAGCGGATGGATCGCACATGGCTTTCGCCAGAGGTGCCAACAGTGCAACTGGGATTTTTTCAATCGTAACAAATCATCCGAACGAAGACAAACGGATTTACGGCGTATCCACGACCCCGCCCGGAGGTTTAATTCGACAGCGCCAGGGCAAACCCGGCCGAACCTCACCGGAGAATTATCTCCGCTGTCTTCCAGTCATCCCCCGTATCGGCAGAGCGGGCCGTCTGAGGGACCCACCCTTTCCGGCCAAAAATTCTCGCTCAGGACCCGGGAAATTGTAAGATCGCTCAACAAACCGACTCGAAGTTTTGGCTCGGCGCTGATCACCATTGCATTTTCCACGCATCTCCACCACAATGCTTTTAGTCGATTAGCCGGGACACATCCCATGAAGATTACTCGCAAACAATTCATAAAAACCGCAACCTTGGCCGTGGCTGTTCCATTTCTTCCACTCTCGTCCCGGCCCAGTGAGGCGCAAGTGAAAAGCAAGAAAACGAATCCCCCGAAAGCCTCCACCTGGATGACCGTCAGAACAGTTGAACTCCAGCTCAAGCATGCGTGGACCCTGTCGCGGAACACATCGACCGTGAAGAACAATCTGTTTGTCCGGCTTGAACGCGACGGGGTCGTCGGCTGGGGTGAGGCGGCACCCAATGTGCGTTATGACGAGACGGCGGAGTCCACGCTGAGTGCGATTCAGGAAGCCCGTCCCATTTTTGAAAAAGAATCGTGGTGGCACTTCGCCCAAATTTCCGACCAGGTGACCAGTGCGATTCACCACAACTCCTGTGCCAAGGCGGCGTTGAACATTGCCCTCTACGACTGGGTGGCAAAAAAGCTCGGGGTCCCTCTCTACCAGATGCTCGGTCTGGATTCCTCAAAAACGCCCATCACGACTTTTTCGATTGGGATTGACACGCCTGAGGTCATGCAGCAAAAGGTGAGGGAAGCTGAAGAATTCCCGGTGCTGAAAATCAAGGTGGGACTGAAGAATGACGAGGAAATCATCCAAGCCATTCGCCAAGTGACGTCGAAGCCGTTGCGGGTGGATGCCAACGAGGGATGGAAATCGAAAGAGGAAGCGGTCGAGAAGATCAACTGGATGGCCACGCAGGGCATTGAATTCGTGGAACAGCCGATGCCCGCCCCCATGCTTGATGAAACTCGCTGGGTGCGCGAACGCGTGAAGCTCCCTCTCATCGCCGACGAAGCGGTGTTGAGTGCAGGCGACATTCCCAAACTGGTGGGGGCCTTCGACGGAATCAACATCAAGTTGATGAAGGCCGGCGGCATTCACGAAGCCCTTCGCATGATTGAGCTGGCGCGATCGCTTCACTTGAGCATCATGCTGGGATGTATGATCGAGAGCTCCGTGGCAGTCACCGCTGCCGCTCATCTATCTCCGCTGGTCGATTACGCTGACCTTGATGGCAATCTCCTGATCTCAAACGACCCCTTCAAAGGCGTATTGGTTAAGAACGGAAAACTGATTTTGCCTAAAGGGCCGGGCTTGGGCGTGACCGGGAGCCTGTAGGTTTCAGGTGTCGGGTGTCGGGTGTCAGGAAAAAGTCGAAGGATGGGAAGGTAATTCAAGGGTCGAGCTTCGTCGATTGATCGAATGTGCCCCTCCCTCGCACCTGATTGGGTCAGCTTCCTGACACCCGACACCTGGCACCCGGCACCTGCCTCCCCGTTGCAGATTCAATTGCCGCATGCTAGTATCATTGGCCACTCGCGCGTAGGGCCGTAGCTCAGTTGGTATGAGCGCTTCCTTGACACGGAAGAGGTCAGCGGTTCGATCCCGCTCGGCCCTACCATTCCTGTTCTTTCCCTGTTTCCGCCGAGCCACCTGACATTCACTTATCGAGCTGTTCTCAAACTGGAGGGAAATCGAGTCATTGGCAGACCAAGAGGCATTAATATCCCCCTTTTTTGAGCGAATTATTCATCAGCAACCGGGGAGCAAGTACTTTCATGCTGAAACCTTACAAGGAGTCCTGCCGTCCTAGTTGGGTACAGACCATTCCGGGGTCGGGAATGGTGGCAGGAGGCGTTTGTATTTCTCTCCCTGCTGCTTTATAAGCCTTTACGGACTTCAGGAAGGCATCTTCATGATCATTCAAGAAAGTAAGGATTTAGTTAAGCCAAAAGCCGCCATCCTACGGAAAGTGATCAGATTGCAATTCGCGGTCCTCTTAACGAGCATTCTCCTGGCGTTGAGCACTTCATGTTCCCGGGACACCTCCGGAAAATCCAACAGTTCCGCGCAAAAATCGGTCTCGGCGCGGGTCATCCCGGTCGAATCGAAGGAAATCCGGCGAAATGTGGAATCGGTCGGCTCCTTGTTCGCCTACGAAGAGGTCACGGTCAGTTCCGAAGTCGAGGGTCGGGTGGATGATGTGCTGGTCGACGTGGGGGATCATGTGGGCCGGGGGCAAGCCATGGTGAAGGTGTCCCCCGTTGAACTCCAATACGCGCTCGACCAGCAACGTGCCTCCTTGCGCCAGGCGCGGGCTCGACTGGGCCTTTCCGAGGATGGACCCGAACTGAAAGATGTTCGCGATGCGGCGGAGGTCAAGAAAGCGGCCGCCGACCTGAATGAAGCGGACCAGAAATATCGTCGCGCCAAGGCCATGATGGACCAGGGTCTGCTACCGCAGCAGAATTTTGATGAAGTGGAATCAAAATACAAGTCGGCCCGGGCCGCTTATGACCTCGCCGTTCAAACGGTCGAAAACATCCGGCACCAGGTTTCCCAGTACCGTGCTACGGTGGCCCTGGCACAGAAGAAGTTGTTGGATGCTGTGATCCGAGCCCCCTTTGAAGGACAAATCAAGACGCGGACCGTGACACCGGGACAGTATCTGAAAGTTCAGACACCCGTGATGGTCATTGTGAGCATCGATCCGATGAGGGTTCGGCTGAAGGTTCCCGAGAAGATGGCCGCCTGGGTGAAGTCGGATCAGGAGGTCACCCTTTCGGTGGAAGCCTATCCGGATCGGACGTTTTCCGGGAAGATCTCCCGAATCAATCCTTCCGTCGAGGAGCAAACCCGCTCTTTCGAAATCGAGGCCCTGATTGTTAATCGAGAAGGACTCCTCAAGCCGGGGTTCTTTGTCAAGGCCAGCATCCCTTCGAATCGCGTGGAGAGCGGGTTGTTCGTGCCGTACAGTGCGTTGCAATATGTTTACGGGCTTTACAAGGTGTACACCGTCGAGGGGAATCTACTCAAGGAAAAGGACGTCAAAATCGGCGAGCGGCGGGGCGACCAGGTTGAGGTCGTTGAGGGCATCAGTGCGGCGGACCGCGTGGCGCTGCCGGCCAAGGGTCAGGTATTCAAAGATCGGGCCCCTATCGAAGTGGTTCCGTAAGCTGATCCTGCCGTGGAGCATTCTCAATGACACTTGCTGAAGTTTGTGTAAAGCGGCCGGTCTTTGCCGTCATGTTGATTAGTTTCCTGGTCGTGCTTGGGATTTTTTCGTTCCGGGAGCTCGGCGTCGATCTCTTCCCGAAGGCTGACCCGGCAACCGTCTACATCAACGTGCGCCTGCCGGGAGCGACCCCCGAGGAAGTGACGACCCAGGTGATCTTTCCGCTGGAGGAGGCCGTCAGCACCATCAGTGGCCTGGATGAACTGAACTCCACAGCGTCCGAGGGCAGCGCGCGAGTCGTTTGTAAGTTCGTGCTCGAACGGGAAATCGAAGGCGCCGCCCAGGATGTCCGCGAAAAGGTAGCCGGGGCGGTCCGCAATCTGCCTCCCAACATTCTCCCGCCGGTGATCCAAAAAGCGGACCCGGATTCTGATCCTGTCATCTCCCTGGTGGTCGCGGGTGACAAGAGTGTCCGCGAAACCACCGAGATCGCGGACAAACAGATCAAACGGGTGCTCGAGACCGTCAACGGGGTCGGCGAGGTCAGCCTCACCGGAGCCCGCATCCGGCAGATTCGAATCCTGATGGATGCCGAAAAATTAAATGCCCACGGCATCACCATCAATCAGGTCCAGGACGCCATCCAAAGCGAAAACGTTGAGATCCCGGGCGGGCGCATCACGCGGGGCGATAATGAACTGGGCGTGCGGACGCTGGGGCGGATCGATGCCGTCAGCCAGTTCAGCGATATTATCATCACCAATGTCAGAGGAACTCCCATCCGCGTCAGCGACGTCGGCCATGTGGAAGACAGTTTTGCCGAGCCACGCTCTTGGAACTTGCTGGAGGGTAAACAGGCCGTCACCCTCGATGTGCGGCGACAATCCGGGACCAACACCGTCGAGATTATCGATACGGTGAAGAAGAAGCTCGATCAGATTCAGCGGATGCTGCCTCCCGGCATCACGATCCGGATCATCCGCGATCAGTCCGTATTCATCAAGGCCTCCGTGGCCTCGCTGGAAGAGCACCTTTTATTTGGAAGCCTTCTGGCAAGCCTCGTGGTGCTGCTTTTCATCCGCAACCTTCGCTCCGTCATCATCGCGGCGATTGCGATCCCCACCTCCATCGTTGCCACCTTTACCTTGCTCAAGGCGATGGACTTCACGCTGAACAATATGACCCTGCTGGCCCTGACGCTGGCCGTAGGCATCGTGATCGATGATGCCATTGTGGTGTTGGAGAATATCGTCCGTTATCTCGAGGAAAAACAATACCCGCCGAAGCAGGCTGCGATCGAAGCGACCAAGGAAATCACCCTCGCCGTGATGGCGACGACGCTGTCGCTCGTCATCATCTTTCTGCCGATCGCCTTTATGAGCGGCTATGCCCGGCGCTACGTCAACCAGTTCGGCTGGACAATGGCTTTTTCCATCATGGTTTCGATGCTGGTCAGTTTCACTCTGACTCCCATGCTGAGCTCCCGCCTGCTGAAACGGATCGGCGAAAAACGGGGAGGACCGCAGAGAGACCAGGTTGCAGAGGCCAGTCGGCCCCGTCATAGTTCAAAGGACTCCGCTTTTTTCATGTGGATTGACCGCCATTATGGAAATCTGCTGGAGTGGTCCCTGAATCATCGGGGCATCGTGGTGTTGGTGTTGCTGGCGACCTTTGCGCTGACCTTCCCTCTGAACGCTGTAGTGGGGCGGGACTGGATTCCCCCCGACGATCAGAGTGAATTGACGCTGCTGATGGACCTGCCGGTCGGAACCTCCATCGACGGCACATCCAAGGTGGCCAATGAGGTTGCGAACCGGATCGCGAAACTTCCCGGCGTGGAGTTTGTCAACCCCTTCATCCACGAGGGAAACTCCAGTCACGCCCATATCTACGTCCGGCTGGTGGACATTTCTCAAAGAAAATTCTCAAACCAGGACGTGGCTGCAGAAGTGCGCAAACTCACGGTGGATTACCAGGACATGCGAAGCCGGGTGATGATCCCGTCGGCCCTGGGCGGAGGCGAGACTTATTTTCCCCTCCGGGCCCCCATCCTCGGTCCCGATTTCAAGCGGGTCACCGAAATTGCCAAGGAAGTTGCCCTGCGTTTGCGCAAGATCCCGGGACTGCTGGATGTGGATCCGGGAATGAGCATCAACAGTCCGGAGCTTCAGGTCAAGATTGATCGCCAGCGAGCTTCCGACCTGGGGGTGCGCGCGAATGATGTGGCCAGTGCGTTACGACTCATGATTGCCGGCGAGGACCAGATTTCCACGTACAAAGAAGGGGACGAACAGTACGATGTGACCATGGAATTGATTCCCGAGCAGCAGAAGAATCCCGACATCCTGGGGCGTCTGATGATTCCCTCCTCCAAGGTCGGCCAGGTCCGGCTGGACAACGTGGCCACCATTCAGCGCGGCCTGGGACCAGCGCGAATCGAGCGTTACAACCGGCAATTCCAGGTGTCGGTTAACGGCAGCAATGCCCCCGATTTCCCTCTCGACGCCGCGGCCCGCTCGGTGGGAGATGAAATCAAGAAGGTCGGACTGCCCCCCGGCTATAGCTATCGATTCACGGGGGCCGTCAAGATCCTGGATGAAACCACCAAGAACCTCATCATCGCCTTCCTGCTCGCTTCCATTTTCATGTACATGGTGCTGGCGGCCCAGTTCGAGAGTTTCCTTCATCCTTTTACCATTATGCTCAGTCTGCCCCTGTCGATTCCGTTCGCCCTGCTCTCCTTGTTCCTGACGGGACGCACGCTGAACTTGTGGAGCGCTCTCGGTGTGTTGTTGTTGCTGGGAATTGTGAAGAAGAACGGAATTCTGCAGGTGGATTATACGAATAAACTGCGGGCACAGGGACTGCCCTTGCGGGAAGCGATTGTTCAAGCCAACCATGTGCGGCTGCGGCCGATTTTGATGACGACCCTGTCGATTGTGGCCGGCTTAATACCCACGGCCATCGGAATCGGGGCGGGTTCAGCCCAGAGATCGGCCATTGCGGTGACCATCATTGGCGGCCAGACCCTGTGCTTGTTGCCCACGCTGCTGGTGACGCCCGTCGCTTATTCACTCTTTGCGGAGTTGGAGGGAAGAAAATTGTTTTCCAGCGCCAACACTGTTCTCGCGCGATTGAAGCTCAGCGCTACCAGATTGTTTACGTTTCTTATAAAATGAACTCACCACAGAGTCGCCAAGGAAACCAGAACTCTTTACTCCACCAAACCCATGACCCGCCGTCGAATTCCATCTTTTAAAATAGCAACATTGAAGTTCAGCAGAAGACCGATCTTCCAACCCCCTATCTTCAAATAACTCAGCAGCTGAGCTTCGTGAATCGGGAGAATGGATTCAACTGCTTTGATCTCGACGACGACGCTGTCCAAAACCACCATATCCAATCGATAACCACAATCTAACCGCTTCCCTTTGTAAGCAAGTGGTAGGGGATGCTGTCGTACAAATGGGATCTTCCGAAGGATCAACTCATAGCTAAGGCACTCCTCATAGGCCGACTCCAATAGTCCCGGACCCAAGGGACGATGCACTTCCAGTGCGGCTCCGATGATTTCATGCGTGATCTCATTGGCATGCATTAAGGTCCCCCTGCGAACACGGCGCCTCCGCGTTAAATTTCTGTCATTAGATGGGGGGAGAATCACGAAACAAACGTAACATGAAAAAAAACTAAAAAACAAGCGCGGATTGCGGGCCCTCTCACTGCACCTTCAGGATGGCGAGGAAAGCTTCCTGGGGGATATCGACTTTGCCGACCCGCTTCATGCGCTTCTTGCCCTCCTTTTGTTTTTCAAGAAGCTTGCGCTTGCGGGTGATGTCCCCTCCGTAACACTTGGCAAGAACGTTCTTGCCCATTGCCCGGACGGTTTCTCGCGAAATGACGCGGCTGCCCACCGCCGCTTGGATGGGAATGGGGAAGAGCTGGCGGGGAATCAATTCCTTCATTTTTTCGGTGAGGGAGCGCCCGCGCGCGAAGGCCTGATCGCGGTGCACGATCAGCGACAGGGCATCCACAGGTTCTTCATTGACCAGGATGTCGAGCTTGACCAGATCGGATTCCCGGTAGCCGCTGAAATGGTAATCGAAAGACGCATACCCGCGGGAAGCGGATTTCAGACGGTCGTTGAAATCCAGGACAATTTCATTCAACGGCAGGTCGTACACCAGCATCACGCGGGTCGGGGAGACATACTCAAACTTTTTTTGAACCCCTCGCTTCTCCTCGACCAGTTTCAGAATATTTCCCACGTACTCGTGATGCGTCAGGAGCGTGGCTTCAATCATGGGCTCTTCGATTTTATCGATTTCATTCGGAGGGGGGAGCTTGGTGGGATTGTCGACCTCGACGACCTGGCCATCGGTCCGCGTGACCCGATAACGCACGCTCGGCGCGGTTGTCAGCAGGTTGAGATCGAATTCCCGCTCCAGCCGTTCCTGCACGATGTCCATGTGGAGCAGGCCCAGGAACCCGCAGCGATAACCGAAGCCGAGGGCGAGTGAGTTTTCGGGCTCATAGAAGAACGAGGAATCATTGAGCCTCAACTTTTCCAAGGCATCGCGCAGCGGTTCGTACTGTTCCGCCTCCACCGGATACAGACCGGCAAATACCATCGGTTTAATTTCCTGAAACCCCGGAAAGGGGGTCGCGGTCGGACGGTCCGCGTCCGTGAAGGTGTCTCCAATTTTGGTATCAGCGACCCGCTTAATATTGGCGATGAAAAACCCCACTTCGCCCGCACCCAGTGAATCCAGGGAGATCGCTTTGGGTGTCATGGCGCCCAGATCCTCGACGGTGTACACCTGGCCCGTGGCCATCGAACGTATTTGCTTCCCCCGGCGCAATTCCCCGTCGATGACGCGCGTCAGGATCACCACGCCGCGATAAGAATCAAACCAGGAATCAAAGATAAGTGCTTTGAGGGGGGCATCGAAGTCTCCGGCCGGAGAGGGAATTTCCCGGACGATCGCTTCGAGAATTTCCTCGATGCCGATTCCCTGCTTCGCACTGGCGAGAATGGCATTTGAAGAATCGATGCCGATCAGGTGTTCGATCTGCTCTTTGATCATCCCAGGCTGGGCCGAAGGCAAGTCGATCTTGTTGATGACCGGGAGGATGTGCAAATTGTTATTGACGGCGAGGTAGCAGTTGGCAAGGGTCTGTGCCTCCACTCCCTGGGAGGCGTCCACCACCAGCACGGCTCCCTCGCAGGCGGCCAGCGACCGCGAGACCTCATAGGAAAAATCGACGTGCCCGGGCGTGTCAATCAGATTGAGGATGTAGTCCTGTCCGTCGAGGGCCTGATAGGACAACCTCACGGCATGCGCCTTGATGGTGATGCCGCGCTCCCGCTCGAGGTCCATGGCATCCAGGACCTGCTCCCCCATCTCCCTTTGACTGAGAGCCCCGGTGAGTTCGAGCAGGCGGTCACTCAGCGTCGTCTTGCCGTGATCGATGTGCGCAATGATTGAAAAATTTCGAATGAATCTTGTGTCCATGCTATCGGGAGGGGATTTCTCCGCCTCGACAAACAAAACACTATATCAATCGCCTCGGAAGACTGTCAATTGAGTGGCCCTTTCCTGCGGGGAGGCCTGCGCCCGTCCCTTCCAAGGGTTCACGGGCAACGAACGGTCTTACAATTCCTTTGAATTGCTGGGGCCTTGAGAGTATATTTCTCAACAAAATTGGGTGGCCCAGCAGGAATTTGTTTCACTCACACCCGATCTCGAAGTTGAATCCATGTTCACATCAAGTATCTACAAGAAGAGGATCGAGAAAGCGCAGAAGAACCTGCAGAAGGGGAAAACGCGTGAGGCGCTTGAGGAATACCTCGCCCTCTACCACGATGACCCCACCGATCCCGATCTCCTCCAGACCATTGCCGACCTCTATGTCCAAACCCACCAGAGTGAAGAGGCCATCCGCGCCTATCACACTTTGATTGATCAGGCGCAGACCGAAGGGGCCATCAACAAGGCCATATTTCTTCACCGGAAGATCATCAAACTGCGACCAAACGACCCTCAAAAGATCCTCGACCTGGCTCATTTCATGCTGCAGAACAGCAAGGTTTCGGACGCGGTTCAGGAATATCTTAACGCGGCCCAGTTATTAATTAAGCAGGCCAAGGTCACAGCAGCGATCCACTGTTACGAGCGCATCGTCGAATTGATGCCTGACGAGACGGTCCATCTTGAAACCCTTGGAAAGTTCGCCGCAGCGAACAAGGAGATGGAGGTGGCAGAGCGTGCCCTGCTCGCTGCAGGTAAACAGCATCTGGCGATGAAGAACCTTGTGGAAGCGGTGGCCGATTTCAAGGAAGTCATCCAGTTGAATCCGAAGAATGTCGAGACGGTGCTGACGGTGGCACACCTCTACGCTTCTGAAAAACGGTGGGAAATGGTCGCAGAGCTGCTGGACAACGCCGTCCAAGCGAATCCGCTTCACCCCCAGCTCCTGGATGAACTTGGAGCGGCCAATGTCCATATGAATCGGCTCGACAAGGCCGAGCAGGCGTGGTCACGCCTCTTTCAAGTTAAGCCCGATTCGTATCCCCATCTGGTGTCTCTGGCCGAAAAATGGGTTCAGGCGAACAATCCCGCAAATGCTTATGCCATTGCCATGAAATTGAAGGAGCATTGTTTCCGAATCCGACAATATCCGGTCGTCATTGGATTGCTGGAAAGCATCATCCAACAGAATCCGAACGACGTGGCCGTCCTTTCCCAGCTTGCCGCCCTCTACCTCTCCCTCAATAACCGTGATGAATATAAGCAATCCCTGGAAAAAATGTTTGAAGCCTATTGGGTCGCAGGAAATTATGCGATGGCCGGGGAGGTTTTGGACAATCTGATCAGCGGCGATCCATCAGACCTTGCACACGGGGACCGCCTGGAACGCCTCAAGACGAAGCTCCCCCCTGCGGCCATCCAGCCGTTGGAGGCTCATCTTGAGAAGGTCGGCGTCTACCGGCGATCGATGGACCGCAAGGCGGAGCAGCAGGCCGAACTGGAGAAGCAGACTGAACCCCCCGCCTCCGGGGTCGCCGCAACCCACGAAGCGATCGAAGACCTGTTTTTGCAGGCAGAGCTTCTTCTGAAGTATCAAATGACAGACCGGGCGCTCGCACCCCTGAAGAAGCTGGAGACGATGTTGCCCCTCCCCCCCGAGTTCCGGGAACGATATGTCGCTTTGTGTCGGGAAACAGGCCATCCCGTGGCCGGGGGATTGGAGGAGACCTCCAGCCCGGTGCCTAAGCCGGTCGGCCCAACAGCCGCCGGTTCTCGCGTCACATCGGGAGTCCGCCCCGTTGAAACCAACGTGGGTCGGGGAATTGAGGCCTTGGCCGGGATTTACCGCAAGGTCCATTTACAGCAGGGGGCCAAGGGAGTGTTGTACACGTCCGTCCACGAGTTGGGAAAATTGCTCCATGTGAGCCGGTGCTTTGCTGCCCTCTCCTCCGCCGCCAAACCCGCCAGCACCTATATTGAATACTGTGAACCCAAGCGCGCCAAATCCGATTCCAGTTCACTCGTTCCGTTACTTCAGTTCTGCGAAGAGACGGTGGTGGTCAACCGTCGACCTCTCTACTCAGAGCGGGTTGCGGAGGATCCGGAGTTTGAGAAGATCCGTCCTGAATTGCGGACCTTGGGGGTGCAATCCCTGGTGGTGTGGCCCCTGCTCAGCCAGGAGCAAGTGATCGGGTTCGTCGGGCTTCAACAGGCCGATGAAATTCGATCCTGGACGGGGGAGGAAATCCTGATTCTCCAAACCGTCACTGAACAAATTGCAGTGGCCCTGGCCCACGCGCGGTTGCGCCACCTCGTGAAGACGCTGGCGGTCATTGATGAAGAAACCGGGCTGATTGGGCGCCACTCCTTCTTCGACTGTTTGGTGTCGGAAATTGACCAGGCGCGGCGGCAGGGCACCACCCTCTCTCTTGCTCTCCTGGAACTGAGCCATTTGGAGGAGTTGGAGCGGATGCAGGACTCCTTCCGTGCGATGCAGATGTTGAGAGATTTTGCCCAGTTGATCATTGCCCACACGCGGGAGACTGACATTGCGGTCAAGTTCGATCGCTCCATCGTCGCGTTAATTCTCCCGGACACCCCCTACAGTGAAGCCGATTGGGTGGTTCAGAAATTCCATTCTTTCCTTTCCTCCGACGCGCTGGAGAAGATCCACGCAATGGTCGGCGAGGTCCCTTCCCTTCTCTCTTCCGCCGCGGCGGAGGCGCTGGTGACTCCCCACACCGATCCGGCTGATTCTGCGACCGACGTGGTTTTCCGTGCGGAACAGTCGTTGGCTCAGGCACGGACCGTCGCTTCTGAACCGCAATCTGCGCTCGACCCGTCGGTTTCTCAGAGATAGCGTTGACACGCGAATTCACAATCTGCTAGTTTGTGCTGGCTTGGGCAGCCCCAACTTGATTTTTGGCATGAGGTGCGTTCATGAGCCTAAAGGACGAGATTGTCATCGTGGGCGGGGCCCGAACCCCCATGACGGAATACAACGGGGTCCTCAAGGATTTCACCCTGAGTGAATTGGGCGCCTTCGCCGCCCGCGAAGCCATTCGACGGGCGGGGGTGGATCCCAAGGAGATTGATCATGTGATCGTGGGGAATGCCATGCAAACCTCGCCGGATGCTATTTACTGCGCCCGGCATGTCGGCCTCAAAGCAGGAGTACCGATTGAAACCCCTGCGGTGACGGTCAATCGTTTGTGCGGCTCCGGAATGGAGTCCATTGTCCAGGCAGCGCACCGCATCCTTCTGGAGGAAGCCCAGATCGTGCTGGCCGGAGGCTGCGAATCCATGTCACAGGCCCCCTTCGTGCTTCGTGGCGTGCGATCGGGTCTTCGACTCGGCAATGCCGTCCTGGAGGACTCGCTGATGATCTCCCTGATGGATTCCTATTGTCACCTGTACATGGCTCAGACGGCCGAAAACCTGGCCACGAAGTTCGGATGGAGTCGGGCTGATCAGGATGCCTTTGCGCTGCGCAGCCAACAGCTGGCCGCGGACGCCTGGAAAAACTGCCGTCTCTCGGAAGAAGTCGTGCCGGTTGAGGTTAAGACTAAAAAAGGCGTGGTACTCATCAAGCAAGATGACCATCTGCGATCGGACACGACGCTGGAAGGGCTGGCCAAGTTGCAGCCCGCGTTCGGAAAAGGGGGCACGGTGACCGCGGGGAATGCCAGCGGAATTGTCGATGGCGGCGCCGCTGTCGTTGTCACTTCCGCGGCGTGTGCCAGGCAGCGGGGCCTGAAACCCATCGGTCGGGTGATCGGGTGGGCAGTCGCCGGCGTCGAACCTGAATTAATGGGCCGAGGACCTGTTCCTGCCGTGCGCAAGGTCTTGGAGAAGACAGGAATGAAGCTGGAGCAAATGGACCTCATCGAAGTCAACGAAGCCTTTGCCGCACAATACCTCGGGGTCGAGAAGGAACTGGGACTCGACCGCGACAAGGTCAATGTGAATGGTGGGGCCATCGCCCTGGGTCATCCCCTGGCCGCAAGCGGGACACGATTGGTTATTACCATACTGTATGAGCTGCGCCGCCGCCATAAGCGGTACGGCTTGACGACGGCCTGCATCGGGGGTGGCCAGGGGATCGCCCTGATTTTAGAAGCAAACAATGCGTCTTGGTCATAGGGCAATCCCCCTCGGGGCGATGTTCTTGAGGAGAGTGGATTGCTGCCTGCTAAGGCGTGATAAACGGTCGATCCAATGAGGGCGGAAGGTTCCGTCCTCCTTATCCACCATATCTTAAAAATTTCATAGGGAGCTGCGATCATGGAGATCAAAAGGGTTGGAGTTGTCGGGTGCGGTCTTATGGGTTCGGGAATTGCCCAGGTGACAGCGATGGCCGGGTATGAGACCTTGGTTCGCGAGGTCTCTCAGGCGTTGCTCGACAAGGGATTCGGTTTCATCGAGAAATCGCTCGGAAAATTCGTCGAAAAAGGAACCTTGACGGCTGACGACAAGCGACAGGCCATGAACCGGCTGAGCGGAACTGTCCACTTCGACGCGCTGAAGGATTGCGAGATCGTCATCGAAGCCATTACCGAGAACCTGGAGACGAAGAAGCTCACCTACCGGATGCTGGAAGAGGTGTGTGGTCCGGAGGCAATTTTTGCGTCCAATACGTCATCGCTGTCCATCACCGAGATGATGACCTCCAGCAAACGTCCGGATCGCTTTATTGGGATGCACTTTTTCAACCCGGTTCCCCTGATGAAGCTGGTGGAAGTGGTGCGGACCATCGCGACAGATCCTGGCGTTTATGAACAGGCGATCAAATTCACCGAATCCTTGGGCAAGGTGCCCGTCCGGTCACGCGACACCGGCGGCTTCATCGTCAACCGCTTACTGGTCCCCTATCTCCTCGACGCCGTCCGCGCTTTTGAGGAGGGCGTGGGCTCCATCGTGGATATAGACAACGGGATGAAGCTGGGATGCGGTTACCCCATGGGCCCGTTCACACTCCTCGATTTTGTCGGCCTCGATACCACGTACTACATCGCCAACATCATGTTCGAGGAGTTCAAGGAAAAACGATACGCTTCCCCCCCGCTGTTGAAGCGGTTGGTCCTTGCCGGCTACTTCGGTAAAAAGACGGGCCGCGGGTTTTATGACTGGAGTGACCCGAAAAACCCAAGGCCGGTATTTTGAATGCAGAAGAAGCCACATAACGAAACCAGATATTAAAAGGGATCCGGTCCAGTGAACAGATTGATCCGAAGCGAACCCCGGTCCTTCATCCTGACTTCCTGACCTTCGATGGAGCCATCCATGTCTTCCTATGAGAATATTCTGTTTGAGAAGAAGAACCCTTTGGCCTATGTGACGATTAACCGACCCGCCAAGTTGAATGCGTTGAATAGGGCGGTGATGCGCGAATTGGATGAAGTCTTCACAGAGATCTCGGAAGACGACTCCATTCGCGCGGTTATTCTGACGGGCGCCGGTGAAAAAGCCTTCGTGGCCGGGGCCGACATCAATGAACTGGCGACGCAGTCCCCCATCGAAGGAAAAGAGTTTTCACTCTGGGGACAAAAGGTGCTCAAGCGGATTGAAAATCTGGGGAAGCCGGTAATCGCTGCCATCAACGGTTATGCCCTCGGCGGAGGCTGTGAACTTGCCCTGGCCTGCACGCTCCGTATCGCCAGCGAAAACGCGCGGATGGGCCAGCCCGAGGTCAGGCTCGGAATCATGGCCGGATACGGCGGGACCCAGCGGCTCCCGAGACTGGTGGGCAAGGGAATGGCAATGCAGCTTCTCCTCACCGGGGAGCAGATTTCGGGCACGGAAGCATTTCTGGTGGGTCTCGTCAACAAGGTGGTGCCCTTTGCCGAACTCATTCCGACCGCGGAAAAAATGGCGCAGGCAATGGTTGCCAATGCTCCACTGGCTGTGAAGTATTCGATGGAGGCGGTGAATCGGGGATTGGAAGTCACCCAGGATGAGGGCTTGTTCATTGAAGCCGCCTTATTTGGCTTGTGCTGCTCCACCGAAGATATGAAAGAAGGAACCAAGGCGTTCCTGGAAAAACGTCCCGCCCAGTTTCGCGGAAAGTAGGGTCGAAACCCGTTCGATCCCTAAGACGATCAGGCTCCACGAGGCACCGGATGCCCAAGGCAACCCTCCAAAGAGTGACCGGCGATCTCAACGCCCGAGGGCAGAAATTTGCCATTGTCCTCTCCCGATTTAACAGCTTCATTGGCGAACGCCTCCTGGCGGCTGCATTGGACACACTCGAACGCGCCGGCGCCAACCTGAAACGGGATGTGAAGGTGGTCCGCGTCCCCGGGGCGATGGAGATCCCACAAGCAGCGAGCCGCCTGGCCCGCTCCGGGAAGTTCGACGCTATCGTCACGCTGGGCTGTGTCATCAAAGGAGAGACGCCCCACTTTGAATACGTTTGCGCCGGTTGTGCCAAAGGCATTGAGGTCGCCAGCGTGGAGACCCAGACTCCGATCACATTCGGCGTGTTGACCTGCAACACGCTTGAAGAGGCCATTCAGCGCGCCGGGGGAAAAGCCGGCAACAAAGGAATCGATGCAGCGATGGCGGCCGTCGAAATGGCAAGCCTGATGAAGAAGATCTAAGTTCAGCCATCAGCTTTCAGCCGTCAGCTTTCAGCTGTCATTAGCCAGGTGCCAGTTCTCAGTTGCCACTTGAGAACGGACAGAACATTATGTGAAGTGAGAAATTGCTCTTTCCAAATCTATACATTGTATTTACCAAAGATCGAATGAACAGATTAATTGCTAATCGCTGAAAGCTGAAAGCTGATGGCTGAAAGCTGATAGCTGCTCGGAGACCAAAGTCAAGCCTCTCAAGGGCACAAATCCTGATATTTGAAAACTACAAGGGACACGCCTGGCAATGATTACCCGTCGAAAGTCGAGAGAGTTGGGTCTCCAGATGTTATTCCAATGGGACATTGCCAAGGCCGACCCTGCAGAAGTGGACGAGACCTTCTGGCCATTGCGGGAAGAGGATCCGGAAGAGTATCCGTTTGCCCGCAAGCTCTTCAATGCGGCCGCCGCCGAAATCAAGCGGATCGATCGGCTCATCGTCAAACATTCTGAACACTGGCGACTGGAGCGCATGCCCGCCGTGGATCGTAATGTCCTCCGTCTCGCCATCGCCGAGTTCCTGACCGAGCCCGATACGCCGAAGGTCGTCGTGATTAACGAGGCGCTTGAAATTGCCCGCCGCTTCAGCGGTCCCGAGTCGGTACAGTTCATCAATGGAATCCTGGATCAGGTGAGGAAGACCCTGGAGGAAACCGAACCTCAATCTCCGCCGGAGGCGAAGTGAGGTTCCAGGGGTTTCGGATGAAGCAATGAAAATGCTGGATCCGCTGCGGCCTATCCCCCGCATTGTTTCTTGACCCTGCCTAATTTGAACGCCTATAATTCCACGATAATTTGCTCCAGAGAGAATCGACTGAGGACCCGGACATTGACTGAACCTACGCTCCTGCCCCTTTCCGAAGGAGACCAGATTGCCCAGCGGAGGAGGAAGCTCGAGCAGATCATCGCCCTGGGGCATTCTCCCTACCCTTCCAAATTCGACTGGAACACGACGGCAACAGAAATTTCCTCCCACTATGGCGAGTATTCCAAGGAGCAACTGGAAACCCAGAAGGTCCCGGTCCGGATTTGTGGCCGCTTGATGACGATCCGGGGCCATGGAAAGGCGGCTTTCGCGCATCTCAGCGATGGGTCGAAAAGGCTTCAAATCTACGTACGGATGGACGCCGTGGGAGATGAGAATTTCAAGCTGTTCCAACTCTTTGATATCGGCGATCTCATCGGGGTGGAGGGCTATCTTTTCCGGACGAAAACGAACGAACTGACGGTCCACGTGGAGAAGTGCCTCTTGCTGGCGAAGGCTTTCCTGCCCTTGCCAGAAAAATGGCACGGCCTCTCGGATGTGGAAATCCGATACCGGCAGCGCTACCTGGATCTCATCGTGACCCCGGAGGTTCGTGAAACTTTTATCCGACGCAGCCAAATCATCCGATTTATCCGCCGGTTCTTCGATACCCGCGGCTATGTCGAAGTGGAAACGCCGATGATGCAGCCCATGGCCGGAGGCGCGCTGGCGCGGCCCTTCATCACTCATCATAACGCCCTCGACATTGACCTCTACCTGCGGATTGCCCCGGAACTTTATCTCAAGCGCCTCATCGTGGGCGGACTGAACCGTGTTTACGAGATCAATCGGAATTTCCGGAATGAGGGCATCTCCACCAAGCATAATCCCGAGTTCACGATGCTCGAGTTCTATCAGGCTTACAGCGATTATCAGGACCTGATGGCTCTCACCGAAGAACTGCTCCGGTCTTTAGTCCTGGAGGTGACTGGCAGCCTCGAGGTCGACTACGGCGGGCAGAAAATCTCATTTGAGAAATTCGACCGCCTGACGATGCGGGAGGCGGTGGCCCGCCATTGGAAGAGCCCCTCCCAGCGGCCGACCCCCGAGAGCTTCCGCACCGAATCGGGGCTTCGCACGGCAGCGAAAGCCCACAACGCGACCGCCGCAGACTCCGGGGGAGCGCTCGATCGTGTCGACGAGAATCTTTCTCCCGGGCATCTGCTGGGCGCCCTGTTCGAAGCGGTCGCAGAGAAGGAGCTGGTTCAACCCACCTTCATCCTCGAGTTCCCGGTGGAGCTTTCCCCTCTCTCCAAGCGCAACGCAGAGAACCCTGCCATGGTGGACCGGTTTGAACTGTTTGCGGCGGGGATGGAAATGGCCAATGCCTTTAGCGAGCTCAATGACCCCCTCGATCAGCGGGATCGATTTGAGCAGCAGCTTAAACAGCGGGAGGGAGGGGACGAGGAAGCTCACCGCATGGATGAGGACTACGTTCGCGCTCTCAGCTATGGGATGCCCCCGACCGCCGGCGAGGGGATGGGCATCGATCGGCTGGCCATGCTCTTGACCAATTCGAAATCCATCCGCGATGTCATCCTGTTTCCCCTGATGCGTCCGGAAAAGAGGGGAGTTGAATCGACCGGATGAAAGCCGGGGTGTCCGGCCCGGCGGGCGCTCCCTTCCCCCGGATCGCGCAGGGGCGCCTTGCGATGCTTTGTCCATTCGACCCAGCCCATGAAATTTGAGCTGTTTATTGCCGCACGCTATCTCAAAGCCAAACGTAAGCAAGCGGTGATCTCCATCATCACGGTGATTTCCGTGATCGGAGTGGCCGCAGGAGTGGCGTCGCTGATTATCGCGCTCGCCGTGAACGCCGGGTTTAAGGAAGATCTGCAGAAGCGCCTGCTGGGCGCCACCGCCCATATTAATCTCCTGCGCATTGAGAACGACGGAATCCGGGACTATGAATCGTTGCTGAACCGCCTTGCCCGGGTGCCCCGCGTCGTGGCGTCGGCCCCGGCCATTTATGAGCAGATCTTGCTTTCGAGCGGATCTCGCGCTAAAGGCGTGGTGCTGAAAGGCATTGATGTCCCACGCGAACTCCGGGTGGGCGATTTGCTTCAAGCAGTCAAGCAGGGAAGTTTGAACCCGTTGCTGGCTGATACCGGGGAGAATCCCGCCGCACCGGCTCCCCTGGCGATTGGAAAGGATCTGGCGGAGTCGTTGGGCGTGATGGTGGGTGACGTGGTCACCGCGGTCAGTCCACAAGGCAACATCACCCCCACCGGGATCATCCCCCGCTATAAAAAATTCAAGGTCGCCGCGATCTACGATTCCGGTTTCTTTGATTATGATTCCGCGTGGGTGTTTACTTCGCTCAAGGCGGCCCAGAATCTCTTTTCACTGCCGGACGTCGCCTCAGTGATTGAATTTAAGATCGACGACATCTACCGGGCCCCGGAGGTGGCCGCGGTGCTCAAAGCCACGGTCGGCCCCGGCTACACAACGGTGAACTGGATGGAGCAGAACCGCTCCCTTTTCCAAGCCCTGAGGTTGGAAAAAGTGGTGACGGTCATTACTATCGGTTTAATCGTTTTGGTTGCCGCTTTGAACATCCTGATCACCCTGATCATGATGGTCATGGAAAAGAACCGGGACATCGCCATCCTGGTGGCCATGGGTGCGCGCCTGGAACAAATCCGGAAGATTTTTGTCTGGCAGGGAGTCATCATCGGAGTCGTGGGGACGATCTTCGGCGCCCTGATCGGGTACTCCGTCAGTTGGCTGTGTGACACGTATCATCTCATCGCTCTGAATGCGGACGTTTACTCCTTTGCCTATGTCCCCTTCAAGACCAGGCCGTCGGATGGCATCCTTATCGCCGGGACTGCCATTTTGATCAGCTTCCTTTCAACACTTTATCCGGCACACAGTGCCGCACGAATCTCCCCGGTGGAAGTGCTGAGGTACGAATGATGCGATCCCGGAATTCCACTTCATCGGAAGGCTCCCCCCGGGAGGCGCCCGGTCTGTTCCGCCTCGGTCTATGCCCTCTGGGAACCTGTCCGAATTCTGAGGGCTGTGGCCATTCAGGATAGATTCTTGACCAGTTTCTTACACGCCAGAAACCTCTCCCAGGTCTTTCACATGGGCGGCCATGACCTCACCGTGTTCGAGGACATATCATTCGAGGTTTGCACCGGGGAAATGGTAGCGGTGACCGGCGAATCCGGGGCCGGAAAGTCGACCTTACTCTATCTTCTGGGGGGACTGGAGCACCCCACGCGGGGGGAGATATTAATTGAAGGCCGCGAGATTCACCGGGCGGCCCTGTCCGAGCTCGCCGGGTTCCGAAACAATGAAATTGGGTTTGTCTTTCAGTTCCACTACCTCCTTCCCGAATTCACGGCCCTCGAAAATGTGTGCATCCCCCGGCTCATTCGAGGAGAAGGCCAGCGGGAATCGCGCGCCGAGGCACAACAGCTCCTCGAAGAAGTGGGTCTGGGTGATCGACTCGACCACCGGGTGGGGCAACTTTCCGGGGGTGAGCAGCAACGCGTGGCCCTGGCACGTGCCCTCGTCAATAGGCCGAAACTCCTGCTCGCCGACGAACCCACCGGCAATCTCGACTACAAGACCAGTGCCTCGGTGATCGCCTTGCTCCGGCGCTTGCACCGGGAGCATCAGCTCACCTCAATCATTGCCACGCACAGCGGAGAAGTATCGGGACAGGCGGATCGAGTCTTTCGCCTCGCCGAGGGACGACTCTTTGAAGTTGATAAAAACACTTTTGCTAGGTAGAATGACTGGCGCTCGTGAGACTTGTTCCCGACCTTGTTGACACCGGAGGCAGGAGCGTTCCGCCTGAGCGGATATCAAGACTGAGGGTTTGCATCCTATGTTTGAACGATATACTGAAAAAGCCCGCCGAGTCATCTTTTTTGCCCGCTATGAAGCGAGCCAGTTTGGCAGCCCGCACATCGAGACCGAACACCTGCTCCTCGGCCTGCTGCGCGAAGACAAGGGGCTGACGAACCGCTTCCTCCGCTCCCATGCCGGAATCGAGTCGATTCGGAAGCAGATTGAAGGCCGCACCATCCTGCGCGAGAAGGTTTCGACCTCGGTCGATCTCCCGCTGAGTCAGGAGTGCAAGCGCGTCCTGATGTATGCCGCGGAAGAGGCGGAAAAACTGGGATCCAAGCACATCGGCACTGAACATCTGCTGCTCGGGCTTCTGCGGGAGGAGCAATGCTTTGCGGCGGAATTGTTGCGCGAGCGCGGCCTGAAACTCTCGGTGTTGCGCGAGGAATTGACACGGCAGCAGAGCGAGAAGGCCCCCTCCAGCAAGCAGAAGGAAACCCCCCTGTTGATGGAATTCAGCCGGGATTTGACACAGGCGGCAATGGATGGGCAACTTGATCCGTTGATCGGGCGGGAAAACGAGGTGGAGCGGGTCATTCAAATTCTCTGCCGGCGCACCAAGAATAACCCCGTGCTGATCGGCGAACCCGGCGTCGGCAAGACCGCCATCGTGGAAGGGTTGGCGCAGCGCATTGCCGACGGGTTAGTGCCCTCGTTCCTGGCTGAAAAGCGCGTGTTGGCCTTGGACTTGTCCCTGATCGTGGCGGGTACTAAGTACCGCGGCCAGTTCGAGGAACGCCTCAAGACCATTATGAAGGAGCTGATCGAGAATCAGAATGCGATCGTCTTTATCGACGAGCTCCATACCCTGGTGGGCGCCGGCTCGGCGGAAGGCTCACTGGATGCCGCCAATATCCTGAAGCCAGCGTTGTCTCGTGGTGAGATCCAGTGCGTGGGAGCCACCACGCCGGGAGAGTTTCGAAAGTCGATTGAGAAAGACCGTTCCCTGGAACGCCGGTTTCAGGCCGTTAAAGTCAACGCTCCCAACGAGGGGGAGGCGATTAAGATCCTGTACGGGATCAAGGAGCGCTACGAAAAATTCCACGCCGTGTCCTACGCCGACGAATCGGTGGAGGCGGCCGTGTATCTTTCAAACCGATATATCTCCGACCGCTTTCTGCCGGACAAGGCCATCGACCTCATCGACGAGGCGGGGGCGCGCGTCAAGCTTCGTCAAACCATGTTGCCCGATGAGGTGAATGAGGCCCAGCGCAAGATCAAGTTCTTTGTGACCCGCATGGAAGCGGCCATTCAAAATCACGAGTTCGAAAAGGCGCGCTTTTACAGCGATGAGGAACGACGCGAGCGCGAACATATGAAGCAGCTTCGCGAAACTCTTAATCTCGACGACAACCCCATGGGAGTGGTCACCCGCGCGGAAATTGAGGAAGTGGTGGGACGCTGGACAGGCATCCCCGTCACATCCATCAAGGAAGAAGAGAGTGCTAAGCTGTTGCGCATTGAGTCAGAACTCCACAACCGGGTGATCAGCCAGGACGGCGCGATTTCAGCCCTGGCGCGCGCCATCCGGCGATCCCGCGCTGGATTGAAGAATCCGATGCGCCCGGTCGGCTCCTTCCTCTTCCTCGGCCCCACGGGCGTGGGGAAAACGGAAATGGCCCGCACGCTGGCGCACTTCCTGTTCGGCAGCGAGAAGGCCCTCATCCGGTTTGACATGTCCGAGTTCATGGAGAAACATTCCATTTCCAAGCTGATCGGTTCCCCTCCGGGCTATGTGGGCTACGAGGAAGGCGGGCAGTTGACGGAGAAAGTGAAACGAAACCCTTACTCGGTCATCCTGCTCGACGAGATCGAGAAGGCACACTATGACCTCTTCAACATCCTGTTGCAGGTTTTCGAAGACGGCCAACTCACCGACGGCCTGGGCAACACCGTTGATTTCAAGAATACGATTATCGTGATGACTTCCAATATCGGCGCCCGATACCTGCAGAAACGAGCTACCATGGGCTTCCAAGCTGCCTCCGACGATTTGACCCAGGAGAGAATGGAAGAAATGGTGATGGGGGAGGTTAAACGGATCTTCAATCCGGAGTTTCTGAACCGGCTCGATGAAATCCTGGTTTTCAATGCCCTGGGAGACGACGATCTGTTGAAGATTGTTGAACTGCTGGTCAACCAAATGAACCAAACGCTCGCCCAGCGTAAGATCGAAGTGGTCCTGACGGATGATGCCAAACGCTGGATTGTCGAAAAGACGTGCTTGGACCGCTCCTACGGGGCGCGCCCGCTTCGCCGGGCTCTCCAGAAGTACATCGAAGATCCTCTGTCTGAAGCCTTGATCCACGATCGACTTCGACCGGATTCGAAACTGGATATATTCCTGGACCAGGATGCCTTGTACTACCGCACCCCGAACGCGACCGAGCTCGAGCCGGTGTTGCTATATAAATAGGTCACGAAACAACCTTCGGTCTGCACTTTTCATCATCTAATAAGTCAATCCCGCATCCCGGCACTCTTCACTCGGGATAAACTTCTAGGTGGGAGGAATCTTTGTTTATTTCAATTCGAGGGCAGGGGAGAAAGTCTGCCCTAAGCCTCGTGTTTGCAGTCCTTTCCGCCCTGACGTGTTTTTTTCCTATTCATCTGGCCGCTCAAACCGGATCTTCCTCAAGCCAGCAGCCCTCCCAACCTGCGGCAACGGACCAGAAGAAGAATCCGGCCAAGGAAAAGACAGATCCCCAGCAGCCGGAAAAGAAACCAGAGGAAAAGAAGAAGGAGGGCGCGCCTGCCCCCTTTGAGCCTATTCCGACCGCCAAGCCGGAGGAACCGCAAAAGCCTGCTCCCGTCCCGGCCCCCACTTCACTGGTAACCGGCAAGCCGGCAGTCAACCAGGTGATCGAAGATCTCATCATCACGGGCAATCGTCGCGTCCCCAAGGAAACCCTGCGTGCACGAATCCTGACGCGCAAAGGGGATCCCTACGATGCCGATGCCCTGCGTCGTGATTTCATGGCGTTGTGGAACACCAACCTGCTCGACGACGTTAAGCTGACGACCGAAGACGGGACCAAGGGAATCGTCGTTACCTTTACCGTGAGAGAGCGCCCCTTGATTCGAAAGATCGAGTACGAGGGCAACAAATCGATCACCCGATCGGATATTCTTGATCGGTTCAAAGAGCGCAAAGTCGGGCTCTCGCCGGAATCCCAGTTCGATCCCACCAAAATCAAACGCGCTGAACAGGTGCTCAAAGATTTCCTTGCAGAGCACGGAAGGCAGTTTGCGAAGGTGACTCACGAGGTGAAAGAGGTTCCTCCGTCTTCCGTGGAACTGACTTTTGTCATCGAAGAGGGCCCCAAAGTCAAAGTGGGAAAAATCGAGTTCGATGGCAATACGGTATTTTCCGATAAGGTGCTCGCCCGCGCCATGAAGAACGAACGTCCCAAAGGGCTTCCCCCATTCTTCTATTTGTTTCACGCCACTTACGACAAGGGAAAAATGGCGGAGGATTTGGAGCGGGTCCGAAGCGTTTACCAGGATAAAGGCTACGCCAAGATGATCGCCCAAGAGCCCAAGACTGAACTGGAAGACACCGGGGCGCCCCTGCTCCGAATCCCGTTCCTCAGCTCCTCCCAGGGGGGAAAACGAGTCAACGTCCTGATCCCCGTGGAGGAGGGAGCTCAATACCGGATGGGCCAGCTCGCCATCACCGGCAATAAGCTCTTCACTGAAGAACAGCTTCGTTCCGTCATCGGCCTGAATACCGGCGATATTTTCAGCGTGGGCAAGATTCGCAAGTCGTTCGACAGCATTCGCAAGGCCTACGGTGAACGCGGCTACATCAACGAAACACCGATCCCGGATCAGACTTTTGATGACGAAAAGAAAACTGTTGATTTCTCCATCCGATTCGATGAGGGAAAACAGTTTTTTGTCCGTCGGATCGAGTTTTCCGGAAACACCACCACACGGGATAAGGTGATCCGGCGCGAGATGATGATCGACGAAGGAGACGTGTACAACACCCGCCTGTGGGACCTGAGCTTGCTCCGTATCAACCAGTTGGGTTTCTTCGAGCCGGTGAAGGCGGAAAAGGACGCCGATGTAAAGTTGAACGTGGAGAGCGGGCAGGTGGATTTGACACTGAAACTGAAAGAGCGGGGAAAACAATCGATCAGTTTCAATGGCGGGGCAAGCGGTGTCGCCGGCACATTTATCGGATTGACCTATCAGACCAACAACTTTCTCGGATTGGGCGAAACGCTGACCATGCAGATCGAGGGGGGGACCCGGCAAAAGAATCTCCTGTTTGGGTTTACGGAGCCCTATTTCCGTGATCGCCCGTTGACCACCGGGTTTACGATCTTTACGCGCAGCTTTCGCTTTGACCAGGCGCGGGAGACGGCGCTGGCCCTGGGACTGTCGTCCACAGATTTGCTGGGCGATCCCAACAACCTCCAGCAATACACCCAGGATTCTTCAGGGTTCACGGTGTTTGGGAGTTACCCTCTACGGCCGTTCACCCGGGTGGGGCTGACCTTCAGTCTTGAGAATTCGTCTCTAACCAACTTGAATGCGGCGGCGCAGCAGTTTTTCAACCTGCTGACGTTCAACAGCCTGGGGGGGCCCAGCGCATTGTCCAACATTCGCTCCCATAAGGTCACTCCCTCCTACTCCTTCTCCACCGTGGACCATCCGTTCACCCCGCATTCCGGCAAGAGCCTTTTTGTGGCGATGGACTTTGAGGGCTCCATCTTGGGCGGCAATGTCAATACCTATCGGCCGGTCGTCGATTTCAAGTACTTCCACCCTGTTAACAAAGGCCGGCACGTCGTGGGAGTTCACTTCCTGGGCTCCTTTGTATCGGGATTCGGTTCGACGACGGTTCCCGATCCTTCCCACCCCGGGCAAACCATTTTGACGAATCTGGTGGCCCCGCCCTATGAGAGGTTTTATACCGGGGGAGAAGATTCCATCCGAGGGTTCGACATCCGTGCGGTCTCCCCCATTGCCCTGTTCCCGCAGCAGGTGTCTTTTGCAGAACCATTGACCGATGCGGCGGGCAATCCCCTCTTCACTCCGGACGGCCGACAACAATTCAATTTTCAGTCGTTTCAGACGAGACGGCTGATCCAACCCGGCGGCGACACGCAGCTTGTTGCGAACGCCGAGTATCGAATCCCCATCTTTGGTCCGGTCACGATCGCGGCCTTTGCGGATGCCGGCTCGTCATTCGTCCTCAAACACTCTCAGCTGACTCTCTCCACCCCCGATGTATTGGGAGACACCAGCGTACCTCTCCTGAAGGGGACCAACTTTACACTTCGCTCTTCGGTGGGCTTGGAGCTCCAGGTGGTACTTCCGGTGGTGAACGCGCCGTTCCGGCTTTATTATGCCTTCAACATCTCACGGCTAAGTACCGTCTTCACCCCCCCCGGGTTTATTCCTACCGATCCTTTCACGCGCAGTCGTGTCAGTGACATTTCCGCGCTCTTTAACGATCCCAATTATTTCAAGACTCAGGTTCTGGCATCGCCATTCTTGGCGCCCATCTCGATCAAGGAACCATCCCGCACCATCCGGTTTTCAATCGGTCGAACGTTCTGAGACCCGACACGGGTGTTTTTGAAGACCCAATCGGGGGCTTTGACAAAAACGCGTCGATCCAATTATTATCATTCAGGAGGAGGAACTGAATTGATGAGAAAAACCTTAACCCAAATTACCTTGTTGGTGATTGCATCCTGCCTGATCCCGACCTTGTCTCAGGCGCAGGCGCCTTCAAAAATCGCCATCATCGATATTCAACAAGCCATCGCCAGCAGTGAAGAGGGGAAAAAAGAGTCCGCCATCCTTAATGCGAAGGCCACTGCCAAAAGGGCTGAGCTTGAGAAGATGCAGAAAGACATTGAAGCCATGCAGAAGCAGCTTCAGGATCAGGCAACGACCCTCAACGACGAAGCCAAGGCCCAGCTGGCACGGCAGATTGATCAGAAGGGCAAGGAACTTCAGCGTCAGCAACAGGATGCTCAGGATGAGTTCCAGAACCTGTCCACCGAGATTGTCAACAAGATCGGCCGGAAGATGTTGAAGGTCATCGGCCAATATGCGAACGAGCAGGCTTACACTGCCGTTTTGGACGTTTCTTCATCTCAGAGCGGTGTGCTCTGGTACGCCCCTGCGTCAAATATCACGACAGAGATTGTTCGTCGCTACGATGCGGCAGGCGCCCAACCGGCCGCACCGGCGCCGAAACCCGCTCCAACTCCACCTCCGCCCAAGAACTAGAGGTGCTCAAAGGGGTACCAGACAAGGGGCATCGTGTCATCCCCCCTTTCTTCTTCAAACGAAAAACGATCCTGGCCGGGACAGGGGTCTCCCAGGATCGTTTTTGTTTGATTTGAATTATGACATCAGATCGGGAGGACGCTCTGGTACTCACCTCGCGGCCCCACGAATCGTGCGGTCTGTGATGAGAAATCGGCTCGCACGAATTCTCCTCCCCGAAGCTCCAGGGAGTGACTGAAAGCCAACATTTACAAGAGGGACGATCCTCTCGCCGCGGCTTGATGTTCGTAATTCAGGTTGGAGCTGGACCTTTATTGGGAGGGCGGGGTGGGGTGGCGAGACGAACGCCCCATCCCCCCGCCTCTTTTCTCCGAGCCTTCTCCCGATACTCTGTTGCGTTGACGAATCAAGAACGTTAGACTTTGAACGACCGATCAACGTCTCGCTGCAGCAAAGGAGTTCCATGACCTTGGACATCAACGAAATCATGAAGATCATTCCCCATCGATATCCGTTCCTGCTGGTTGATCGGATCGAAGAGCTCGTTTCAGGGGAGCGTGTGGTCGGGCTGAAGAATGTCACTATCAATGAACCCTTCTTCGCAGGTCATTTTCCCCAGGCCCCGGTGATGCCGGGAGTCCTAATCCTGGAGGCGATTGCCCAGGTCGGTGCAGTCCTGGTTTTGAAAGATATGCCGGACCGGTTGAACAAGCTCGTTTATTTCGTCGCGATCGAGTCGGCAAAATTCCGCCGCCCTGTTTTGCCGGGGGATCAATTACGCATCGTGGTGACCGTTGAATCCATGCGGTCAAAATTTGGGAAAATGCGGGGTGAAGCCTCGGTTGACGGAAAGCTGGCCGCCGAAGCCGAGGTGACCTACGCCGTCGTTGACCGGGAGACGTCGCCGGGGAAAGCCTGACGCTGTCTCCAGGGATGATTCCCTGGGTGTAAGACGATTATCTTGCAGTAAGGAGTCGAGTTCCAAACTTGAAGAAGCCTTTAATTCATCCGACAGCCATCATCCACCGCAAGGCGAAGCTGGGGAAAGGAGTCTCTGTCGGTCCTTTTTCAACCATTGGAGAAAACGTCTCCATTGGCGATTTCAGCGAGATCGGAACTCACGTTTCCATCGAAGGCCCAACCGGGATCGGATCTCATTGCAAGGTCTTTCCGTTTGCCTCCATCGGCCATCCCCCTCAGGACCTGAAGTACAGCGGGGGACTCACCTCCCTGAAAATCGGGAACTACAATACCTTTCGCGAGTTCGTCACGATCCACCGCGGAACCGAACACGGCGGGGGAGTGACCTCAATTGGGGATCACAATTATTTCATGGCGTATGCCCATGTGGCCCACGATTGCTGTCTTGGAAATCACATCATTCTCGGAAACGCTGCCACCCTGGCAGGTCACGTCACTATTGGAGACTATGCCACCGTGGGGGCCTTCAGTGGTGTGCATCAATTCTGCCGGGTTGGACCCCACGGTTTTGTCGGGGGATACTCGGTGATCACTCGGGATGTTCTTCCCTATTCCAGAACCGTGAGTGAGCGGGGAACCCACGCCTATGGGGTGAATTCGCTCGGGCTCAAGCGAAGAGGCCTGAGCGCGGAAGCAATCGAACAGCTTCATCACGCCTTTCACGTTCTTCTGGCCGAAAAACTGAATACGTCCCAGGCCCTCGGCAAGCTTCGGATTGAGGAGAACCTGTCGGAAGAGGTAAAGGTCCTGATCGACTTCGTCGAATCCTCCGAGCGCGGAGTGATTAAATAACGGCAGGCGATCCGCCGGGGCGGGTCACCCTACGGTTGGGCTATGACATGGAAAGATACGGATTGATTGCCGGCAACGGACAATTTCCCTTTCTTGTTTTGCGTGCCGCCCGGCGCCAGGGGCATGAGCTCGTGGTGGCCGCGATCAAGGAGGAGGCCTTCCCGGAACTCCAGGAGGAGGCCGCCAGCGTACATTGGCTCTCCATTGGCGATCTGTCAGGCTTGATCCGATTGTTTAAGAAGGAGTGCGTTACCAAAGCGATCATGGCCGGTCAGGTGAAGCACAAAATCATCTTCAGCTCCATTAAGCCGGACTGGCGATTGCTAAAACTGCTGACCAGCCTTCGTCAGAAGAATACTGATGCTTTGATCGGGGGGGTGGCACGCGTGCTCTCGGATGAAGGGATCGACCTGCTCGACTCGACTTTTTTTCTGAAAGATTTGATCCCTCAATCCGGCATCCTTACTGCGCGGAAACCCAATTCTGAAGAACGCGCCGACTTCGAATATGGGCGCGGGATTGCCAAAGCGATTGCCGGGATGGATCTTGGACAGTGTGTGGTGGTCAGAAACTGTGCATGCATTGCGATTGAAGCCATGGAAGGGACCGATGCGGTCATCCAACGCGCGGCGGAGCTGAGTCACGGCGGCCGCATCACTGTGGTTAAAGTGAGCAAGCCCAATCAGGATATGCGATTTGATGTGCCCGTGGTGGGAAAGGCCACGATCCAACTCATGGCGGAGTCAAACGCCTCTGCCCTGGCACTGGACGCGGAGAAGACACTGCTGATTGACCGCGACGAACTCGTGGCACTGGCGAACGAACACCACATCACGATTCAGGCTTTTCCATCCTGAATTCGAGGATCCAAAGTTCAAAGTTCAAGGTTCAAAGTTCAAGGTTCAAAATCCAAGATCCAAAGCCAGGGGCCTTGATATGACTTCAAGCCTGTGACGAATGGAAAATGACAACGGTCAACTGCTTCTGATTTCCAGCTTTTGAATCTTCAGGTTTTTTCTGACACCTGACACCTGATCCCAGTGGAACATTTCTGGCATTCAAGGATTCCTTGTAGGGCAATTTTATGAGTTCAGATCCAAAGAAGCTACGCATTGCAGTGATCGGCGTGGGGAGCCTGGGGCAGCATCATGTCCGCATCTACTCCCAAATGCCGGACATCGAACTCGTAGGAGTGGCGGACACCGACTTCGCGCGAGCCGAGGAGGTGGCCTTGGCTCATCACACGCGGGCCTTTGACCACTTTGAGAAGTTATTTGGACAGGTGGATGCCGTCAGCCTTGCCGTTCCGACTCTCGATCACGCTTCCCTCGGGATCCAGATCCTTCAGCAGGGTATTGATGTCCTTGTGGAGAAACCCATGGCCAGCTCTCTGGAACAAGCTGACGCCTTGATCGGCGCGGCCCGGTCCCATCGGCGAGTACTTCAAATCGGCCATGTCGAGCGCTTTAACCCCGCCGTGACGGCCGCGAGGAAAATCTTGAAGGGACCTAAATTTTTTGAGGTGCATCGACTGAGCCTGTTTACCCCACGCAGTTTGGACACCGACGTGGTCCTCGACCTGATGATTCACGACCTCGACATCATCCTCTCGTTTGTCGACGCGGAAGTGGCTGACATTCGCGCTGTCGGGTTGCCGATCCTTACCCCAAAAGTAGACATCGCCAATGTGCGCCTTGAATTCACGAACGGATGCGTGGCCAACCTGACCGCCTCGCGAGTGTCTACTGAGAAAGTCCGGAAGCTGCGGTTCTTCCAACCGAACGATTATGTTTCGATCGACTATACCCGCCAGGAAATGCTGGTTCTGAATCTGGCTCGCAACGAAAGAGGCGAAGCGAAGATTGACGGACATCAAGTGGCCGGATTGCAGCAGGAGCCTCTGAGGTTGGAGCTGGAGTCCTTTGTCCAGGCCGTCCGTGACCGAGCCGTTCCCGTCGTCTCGGGGGAAGACGGCCGGCGGGCGTTGAAGGTCGCCACAGAAATTGCAGAAAAAATCACCGAACACTCAAGAATTGCCCTCAGAACCTCGTAAACAGGCCCATGTGCCCATCGAATGGGTATCCGACCGTAACCTCGTGCTCAACTCCTGCGTCCTAATCTGCATCCAAAGAAAGGTGCCACTGGGTCAGGGTTCCGGAAAGCACTGAGAACTGATGGGGCGCCTTCTTGAATGCAGGAGTTGCCATGATGCCGCCCCCCTCATGGATAAACGAATCGGTCGAAAAAGGAGTCACGGCTCATACGAACAAGAATGATCTTCGTGTGCATCGGGAGATCAAGGCTGCGAGTTTTTCCATTGAATTCCTGCAGGGTTCCACACGTCTTTTGGAGCCCGCTGCTGCGTGCATGGCGTTGAACCAGGTTGCGGAAATCGGCCTTTTCAGCGCAAGCGGGTGACACAATCCTCCGAGGTTCTCCTCCTGCCTCACTGATGGAATCCCGTTAATGGTAAAATACGCATCGGAATAGGGTTTTCTATATACTGAGCATGGCCAATACGGATGAGCTTCACCTCATAATTCTGCTGGAGAAAGAGCGCGATTCGGCGCGACGGAGGGAGTCTGTTCTCTTTTCCGTCATCCTCCATCTTGTTTTTGTCATCATCATCATCGCGAACCCGAAATTCTTGTCGTTCCTCAAATCGGAGCCGCCAGTTCGGGAAAAACCTCAGGAACTTACGGAGCTCGTCGCCCCTCCCGCGTTTGAAGAAGCAAAGCCGGTGCCCGCCCCGCCGCCGGTGCGCGGCCACATCTCCGCACCTCCACCCACGACTCCCAAACCGGGAGGTGGCGTTGAGGCTCCTCCCCTTATTAAACAAGAACCGTTGCCGAAACCGGACGTTGCGCAGCAACAAAACCCTGCTGAACCCCCTCCGGGGCAACAACAAAAGGGAGGTGTTCAGGCCGACCCCCAGGATCAAGCCAAATTAAATGTTCCCAAAGGACCGACCTTGGAAGACCTGAACTCCGTGGACAAGAAAGGAAAGAGCGATTTGAAGCTTCCAGGTGAATCCGCAGGAAAGAGCTTGGAAGAGGCCATGCGCGAAACCGCCAGAAACCGGGGAGGGGGTGGCATGGGCACAGGATCGGGACTCAAGGGGCCTCAGAGCGGCCAACGCTCGGATTTAAGCATTGACGAGCCGATCGTCCTTTCTGATACTTACGGAGTCGATCTCGATCCATACCTGCGACGGATTTATTTCATTGTTCGCGCCAACTGGTATTCCTTGATTCCGGAATTGATTTATACGGGGCGAAAGGGGCGCGTCACTGTTGTCTTTGATATTCAAAAAAACGGCAGGATCCTCAACATGAACGTTGTGGCGCGGTCGGGAACGGTGCCTTACGATAATGCGGCCGTGGGGTCGCTAAGTATGTCGACTCCCTTGCCTGCGCTGCCGAATTATTTTCCGGGTGATCACATTACACTCCAGTACACCTATCTGTATAATCTGTCTCCGAGAACCTAAGGGGAAAAGGGTCCTTCATAAGATGCCTCATTCGAGCGGAAACCATTGATCCGACAAGCGCCAATCCGGGTGGAGCGGGACGGCCTATTGAAGCAGTTTTACCGGGGCCTCATTTTCGGACTGGCTCCTGCCGTTCTACTGACTATTTCCTGCAAGTCGCATCCGGTGGCTCCTCCCGTCCAGCATCCCCCCTCGGCTGCGAAGTCGAGCCCCCCCTCGAGTCCATCCCCACCCCGTCCGGGGGAAACAAACGTCCCACGGCCAACGCCAAATGAAGTTGGGCCCGGAGTTTCTTCTGCCCAGGCGCCGGAGAAGACCCCGTCCCTCACGGGCATCTCTCGATGGATCCGCATTGGATTGGCAACCGACCTCCGTACGGTTCGAATCACCTCCAAGGGACCCATCTTAATCGAGAACCTTTTGGAAGCAACCTCGCCGCCGAATGTGGCAGAGGGAGCGGTCACACTCGCGCTCGAATCTCCATCAGGTGAAGCGGACTTATCGGGGAATGCGGTTCCCCTTAACATGGGCCGGAATGGACCCCTCTATCGAATCCAGATTGCCGCCTTCCGTGAATCGAGCCGCGCGGACTCTCTGAAGCACGAGATCGAATCCCGGCTTGAGGTTCCTGTCGCCATCACATTCAACGAGGCATCGGCGACCTACCGGGTTCGCGCGGGAGAATGCCATACACGGGTGGAAGCGGAAGAGTTGGGAGAGCGCCTGCAGGAGGCCGGATACGCTGAAGGTTGGATCGTCAGCGAAGAGGTTCCCCAAGTTCCTGCCGCCGTTGGGCCGTCGCGAATTCGCCCTGCCGTGCGGCCTCCGGGCTCTCTTACCTTGGAGGTTCGGAACGATAACGGGAGCCGATTGGCCGCAGTTCCCCTCCCCAACCCGCGACTTGCGCCGGTGAGGATGGTGAAGATGTCGACTCAGGACTCCGGGGATCTTCTTACCTTTGACAAACTCACCTATCGCGGCACCCTCGAAATCGTCGAAAATGCCCGCGGCAAATTGAACGTCGTCAACATCCTTGATCTGGACGATTATTTGAAAGGCGTCGTCCCGAATGAAATGCCCCCTTCAAAGTTTGACGCCATCGAAGCACTCAAAGCCCAGGCCGTGGCCGCACGAACTTACGCGTTGAAGAATGAGGGAAGGTTCAAACGGGAGGGGTATCAGCTCTGTGCCACGATTGCCTGCCAGGTTTACCGGGGGGCGGATTCGGAGCGACCTCTCAGCACTGAGGCCGTCGAGGCCACCCGGGGGATCGTGATAAAATACCAAGGCGAATTGATCGACTCCCTTTATACCTCCACTTGCGGAGGTCACACGGAAGATGCAAAAAATGTATTTCGGACCATAGACGCGCCGTACCTCCGAGGCACTTCTTGTCCCCCTGAAAACACCGCTGAAGTTGACGCGCGACTGGTGGAAGTGTCAGGATACCACTTGAAGTGGACCGTTCATGTCACACGAACGGAGCTTGAAAGAACCTTGCGCAAAACGCTGCCGCTCGATGAACTCGTCGATCTCGAGCCGGTGGAATACGGGATCTCGAACCGGGTGATTGAATTGAAGGTCAAGGGTCGCAAGCAGGATTTCACCCTCAAGGGCCTGGAAGTCAAGTCCGCCCTGGGACTCAAGGATAGTTTGTTTATTCTTGACCGGGTACGTGACCGTCGAGGGAGAATTGAGGCCTTTGATTTTATTGGCCACGGCTGGGGTCACGGCGTTGGATTGTGTCAAACCGGAGCCTATGGGCTGGCGAGGAAAGGTCAGGACTTCGAGTCCATTTTGAAGACTTATTACTACAACGTGGATGTGGTCCAGGAAGACATCCGTGAAAATTGAGCGCGTACAGTTTCGAGGCCTGCTCCTCCTGGCGATCGCCATGTTGTTGTACCTGCTGTACAAGATCTGGTCCCTGGAACTTTGGAGTCACAGAATTGATCCCTATTGAAGCGGGGTACTCGCTCCCATGCCATCATTGACGACTGCGTCATTCCGAATCAACTGGATGATGGGTCTGGCCTGCCTGTCGTTCGTCCTCTCCGCTCCAACCCCTGCCTCCGCGTCGGACGATCCCCGTCTCAAGGCCCTCAATGATTTTCTTTGGAGCCGGACGCACGCGAACAACGTTATTGAATACACCCACATGACCGACCGCCTGAAGGATTACTACAGCGGGGACAAGAAAGTGAAGATCCGGCGCGAGTCCGGCATTCTGCTGAGTTTCCGATATGATCCAAACAAGCTCGAGGCCAAGGAAGATGGCAAGAGCTTCGAAGTGGACGTGGTTGGAATCTGGAAGAACCTCAACGACCACCTGATTGGCGAAATCGATGAACGGGAGACCTTCATCCAAACACCGCGCGGTTGGATGGCTGACAGAATCAAGTTTGGTCAGGAGCGCCCGACAGCCAAGGCAGCCGTGGAGGGGTCTGACACCCCCAAGGAATATCGGGACCCCCTCCGGGTGCTTAAAATCGTGATGCGAGCCTGGGCGGACCGTGACGGAGACACGGCGATGCGATATATGAGCGTGGACCTTGGACGACAGTTCAAGTCGCCGGAGGAGTTGCGACAGATTTTCATCGGGCTTTCCAATCCGCACCACGTGGCGTATGCCACTCGCCGAATCGCCTTGCCCAGTCGAGACGAGGCGGAATTTGACGTGGACCTGTATGAAATGGTGACCGGGGATCCCGGATTGATTTCCAGCAGGGTCAAAGTGACTGTCAAAAAGTTCGACTCGACTTGGCTCGTGGATGCCTGGAGCCCCGAGAAAAGCAACCTTCCCTCGCAATGATGCTCCCTGCTGATGCGCTTCCGTATCCGCTCGTGGCCTTGGTCGGCCCAACGGCCAGCGGAAAATCCGCCCTCGCCTTGACCCTGGCCACCGAGTTCCAGGGCGAGATCATCAACTTTGATTCCATTCAGGTGTATAAATACTTTGACATCGGCAGCGCCAAGCCTTCGACCGCAGACCGTGAACGCATTCCTCACCATTTGATCGACCTATTGGAACCCCATGAATCCTTTACGGCAGGGGAATTCGCCCGGCGTGCACGAAGCGTCCTCGAGGAGGTCAGAGAACGCCGGAATCTTCCCATCCTGGTGGGGGGCACGGGGCTGTACCTGCGTGCCCTGCTCGATGGTTTGTTCGAGGGGCCACAACGGGATGAACGCCTCCGCGAGCGATTGAGGGCCCGGGCACGGCAGAAGGGGGTACCGTACCTGCATCATCTCCTAACACGCTGGGATCCGATCTCAGCAACGCGAATAGCCCCGCAGGACAGCCATCGACTGATTCGCGCCTTGGAGATCTACCTGGCCACAAAAAAACCACAATCCGAATATTTTCTACAGCCACGGCAATCTTTAAAAGGATTCTCCGCCTTCAAAATCGGCTTGAATCCCCCGCGAAAACAGTTATATACTCGGATTAACGATCGCGTCAGTCAGATGTTCAACCTGGGTTTGTTAGCGGAGGCTAAGACAATTCTGAATCGGGGCGTTGGTCTCTCGGCCAAACCGTTTCAATCTTTAGGATACAAGCAGGCGGCAAAGTTATTCCTCGGGCAGCTTGACCATCCTGCGGCGGTGGCGGAGGCGCAGAAGGCAACGCGCCGGTACGCAAAGCGTCAGATGACCTGGTTCAGCAAGGAGGGGGGAGTGACCTGGTTTGTTGGGTTCGGGGACGATCGGACCGTTCAAATGCAGGTATTGAATTTTTTGGAGTTTATTGCAGGCTCGCGGGAGCTCTGCTGAGGAGGGTATTGTGGACAACAAGGTGGCGCAGAACATCCAGGATGCTTTTTTGAATAACGCGCGGAAAGAAAAACAAACGGTAACGATCTATTTGCTGAGCGGGGTGAAACTGACGGGTCGCATTAAAAGTTTTGATAAGTACTCTGTCATTTTGGAGGCCAGTAATCAGGACCAATTGATTTTCAAACACGCCATTTCAACCGTCGTCGTTGCTCGATCCGTATCCTCTCAAACCTCAACTCCCGTGGCGGCCCCCACGCCCGCCAATGTGAGTTAGCTTGGACCAAGGATCTTTTCATTCAGTCCTGTGAAACAAAGGGCTTTACTGGTTTCTGTTTGCTCGCGGGTCTCCTCACGCCGACGCGCGCATGGCGCACGACATGAAGGGGACGATTCACTCGACGAACTTCAGGAGTTAGCTTATACGGCCGGAGCCGAGGTGGTGGGTCGCATAGTTCAATCGCGGCCCACCCTCGACCCGGCTTTTTTTATCGGGCGGGGAAAGGTTCTCGATCTCCGCGAGCAGACGAAGGCACAGCAGATCAATCTCCTGATCTTTGATGATGAGCTGACTCCGACGCAGCAACGCAATCTGGAACAACTCGCGGAATGCCGGGTGATTGATCGAACGCAACTGATCCTCGCCATCTTTGCACAACGGGCGAGAACGCGCGAAGGCAAATTGCAAGTGGAATGGGCGCAGCTTGATTACCTGCGACCACGCCTGACCGGTCGAGGCGTGGAGCTCTCCCGGCTGGGGGGTGGCATCGGGACCCGGGGTCCAGGTGAAACGCGGTTGGAGATGGACCGTCGGCGCATCATTCAGCGCATTGCCAGGATTCGCGAGGAAATGGAATGCGTTCGTTCCCAGCGCGAACTGCACCGCCAACATCGTCGGAACACCCTGATTGCGACCGTTTCCCTGGTCGGCTACACGAATGCCGGCAAGTCGACCCTCTTTAATGCCTTGACCGCTTCCAGTGTGACGGTCTCCAAGCAGCTCTTCTCCACCCTCGATCCCACGCTCCGCAAGATCGTCCTCCCCTCGAAGCGCATGGCTCTTCTCTCAGATACCGTCGGCTTCATCAGAAAACTCCCCCACACGTTGGTGACCGCTTTTCGAGCTACCCTTGAAGAGGTCGTTGAGGCCGATTTGATCCTTCATGTCATTGATCGCGCCGATCCACAATTTGCGGATCGCGAGGGGGCCGTGAATGGGGTGCTGGAGGAGCTTCATGTGAAACACACGCCGATCCTCAAGGTGTATAACAAAAGGGATCTTATGGAGGCGCCTCCGGGTCGATGTGGTCCCGAGGAGGGAGTTTTCGTCTCGGCCTTGAATGGTGAAGGGCTGGATGAACTTGTAAACCGAATCGATTCAATGCTCCTTCGCGATCCCCTGGTGGATTGTTACCTCGAATTTCCACACGCGGAAGCACGGGTATTGAATCTGATCCATCGAAAGGGACTTCTCCTCGAAAAAGAGATCACAACAGACCTCATCCGTGTCCACGCGAGAATACCGCAATCTGTCGCGCGTCAGTTGAACTCATTTGTGCAATAATAGGACCCATGAGACGGCTCCCGTCTAAGCAGCCGCTATGGGTGACGACCCTTCTCCTGGTGGCCATCGGCACGATGGGGAAGTTCCCTTCTTACTCACAAACCTTGTCGGAGCCCCCTGGCGCCAATTCGCAGTGGACCTATCCCCAACCGTCAGCCCTCGATACCCTCTCGGCCAAAGAAACCAAGCGGTTCGAAGACGCCTGGAAAAGTTTTAGTGAGGGTCGGACAAAAAAGGCCCAGAGAGACTGGGGCTCGCTTCTCAAGAAGCATGCGAATTCCGCCTCCGTGCTGACTGCGTTGAGTTACATCGATTTCAACCAGCAACAACCCGCCCTGGCCGTTGCCAAACTCGAAGCCGCATTGCACGCTGATCCAAAATACCTTCCCGCCGTACAAGCTTTGGCACGCCATTTCACTAATCAAAAGGACTACGTGAAGGCCTATCGGTATACCTCGACCTGGGTTGAACTTCGTCCACAGGATCCCCATGCTCGTTCGGACCTCGAGGAATTGCGTCTCCTGGTCACTGACCAGTGGATTGCTGTAGCTCATTCCGCGCGGACGAAGGCCAAATGGCAGGAGGCGGAGTCCGCCTATCTGCAAGCCATGTCCGTCGCCCCTGAACTGGAGACACTCCCTCGTGAACTCGGAGATATTTATAGCTATGAGGGGAAGTGGGGAGAAGCTGAACGCAGCTACCTCAGGGCCACGAAGTTGGATCCCACCGATCTTGAAGCCAAAAAAAAGCTCGCCGATGTCTACGTCCGCACCAATCAGCGGGAAAAGGCGGAGGGGCTGCTCAAAGAGCTCGCGGCCCAGGATTCACAAGACGAGGAAATCAAGTCGATGCTCGACAGAATCCTCGCCCAGTTGAATCCCGAGGAGGAAGGCCTTCGCGAAATCCGCCAGCACCCCCAAATCAATCGCGGCGATTTCGGGGCGATGATGGCCGTTCGCTTCCCTTTTCTAAAAGAGTTTCTCAAAGGCCCCCCCGTTATCTTGACCGACCTGGGATCTCACTGGGGAAAGAAATACTTGCCTCTCGTGGCGGGGCTCGACCTCATTGCAGCAGCGCCTAACCATCGCTTCCGACCCTCAGCGATCATCCGGCGTTACGAAATCGCCACCGCCATCGACCACCTGCTGACTCTCGTTAATCGACGCCCGGATTTGGACGTCTCGCAAATAAAAATCTCAGATGTCCCGCGTACAAACCCGCAGCGCGATGCGATTGCCCGGGTGGTCCTGTTGCATTTGATGCAACTTGATTCCGGCGATCACTTCTTACCCCAGGCAGGGGTTTCGGGGGCCGAAGCTTTCAGTATTCTGGATGCACTCGAAATTTTCCTCCGCTAAACTTCACAAAAAAACTCCCCGAACAAAGTGTAAACCCGCTCTCAGAGGGGATCGCTCTGCCTGTTCTTAGATACTTTAACCACGCTGGTTCAGTATCAATTGCGAGGCAATAATTCGAAAATCAAAGTGAGTTTTTGATTTCCACAATTGTGTGGAAATCTTTGTGGAAAAGGAGATTCTCATCGCCGCAAACTAGGAAATTACTAGAGGTTAGAGCGGTTTGCACTTTTTTTGTTCAATTTTGTAAACCAATGAAACTAAATGACATATACATGATTCAACGGGAGTGCCTCTTTCAATCTCACGCTGAACGTTTAAAAACGCACCACAACAGTAGTTTTCAACAAGGATAGAAGAATATCGCCGATTATTCTAACGTCAAAAAAGGGCTGCCCTGCTTAGTCAAATCAGAAACCTGGTCTCAATAAGCAGGCAAATGATAGCGTCATTTCTCTCGTGTTCTCAGGCTCACCACGCCCCCTTGGCTGAAGACAATTAGGCCTATCCGGCCGTCCTGTCATCAAACAATTCCCATAAGCCTGAATTCGAAAGGTAAGCTTGGAAGGCTTGTCCCTAATAGGGAGAATGTGAATTCGCGCAGCGTTCTATCTAAAGGAGAGTCTCAGAGGACTTGTTGCTCAAGGTACCGTTCCGTTTTTGAGGGACTAACGACTAGGGTTTTCCGATTGTAGACTACAAGGCCCTGGCGGCGAAACTGGTTCATAACCGTCGTGATGATTTCTCTGGATGTCCCGACCAGTTGGGACAACTCTTCGTGGGTGAGGTATTGTCTTACCCGAATTCCATTCGCGACCTCTACGCCCCCCTCCCGGGTCATTTTAAGAAGCTCCTTCGCCAGGCGCCGGGGAATGTTGTCAAAAGCCAGCGTTTCGATCTGCCCCTGCGCTTCAGAAAGCCTCTGGCAGAAGAGCATCAGCAATTCCAATACCGCTCCGGGATCCTTTGAGATCACCTGCAAGAGTTTACTGATCTTGAATGAGAGCACCTTGACGTCGTCGAGGGCGACCGCCTGGTCCGTTCTCTTGCTGTTTTCGCATAGGCAGAGCTCTCCAAAGAAGTCACCGGTCTCATAGATATCAATGATCTTTTCCTTTCCCGAGAGCGAAACACGTGTGATCTTGACTCTGCCGCTATGGATCAGATAGATATCTTCGGCAGAATCACCCATAAAGTAGATGACTTCATTCCTGGAATACAGCTTCTCCGTGGTCAGGTTTTGAAGTGTGTGAAGGTGATCTTGAATAAAGCCGGAAAGTGTCAGACAACGTTGGTGGCCCATTCCTCAATTCTCCTTCGTTCCAACTCTCCTGTTCAGATGACTCCCAAGGATCGAATCTCGGGATTCAGGACTCTAAATCATACTCGCAGGTGGGTGAAACGCCAAGTTTGCGGAGAGAGGGGAACCCTTTCGCACTTCCAACCTGAATTTCGGAGTCAAAAAACCACTGTATTCTCCAAAGAATTGCAGGAAGGAACAATAGACTCTTCTCGGTTCCACCGTTAGCCGGAACCCAGTCCGTGCTTTCGTTGGTCGCGAGGATGGCTCCCGATGTGAGCAGGCTGAGGGCGACAAGACAGCTGCGGACGGATCAAAGGAGGGACGAAAGTCTCTATTTGATTCGCTCGAAACAACCAAAGTTTAAAGGGACCCCTTCTGGGGGAAAACAACCTGAACTGGGATAGAATTGGTGTATGGCACACCCTGCCGGAAGCACTCTTCCACGTGAAATGTGAGGCAGGTTATGAAGATCGATGGAGTCTACCAGGGGATTTTGCAGACCGCATCTTCAGAATGACTTCCTTGATGGAGCGGGAGTTCTGAAAAAGCGAAATGGCTGCAATGCCGGCCGCCCCAGCCTCCAGACATTGCTGATAGTTGGCTAACGAAATACCCCCGATCGCCAATACCGGTATCGAGAGTTTCAAAACCAAGGCTTGGAGTTTCTGAACGCCTTGCGCGGGCCCATACTTCATCTTTGAGGGAGTGGGAAAAACCGGACCAAACAGCACATAATCGACCCCCTCGCGTTCCGCAATCAACGCTTCATCCACATGATGGACGGAAACCCCAACGATAAACCCGGCAGGCACGTTCTTTCGAACGATCCCGGCGGGGAATGATGTTCCACCCAGATGGACTCCATCAAATCCGCAAGTCAGGGCCAGATCCAATCGATCGTTCAAAATTATCTTCTGGTCGTTATTTCGCGGCAGTTGCAGTACCCTCTCTGCAAAACGCAACAGTTCGTTTGTCGGTGTCTGCTTTTCGCGGAGTTGGATCCAATCCACCCCGGACTCCAAGGCCTGTCGGATGCGACCCAGGAGCCGTCTCTCACCAAGGGGAGAGCGATCGGTCACGAAGCAGAGTATGGGCACTGAGGAGAAGCCGCTCGGTTCCAAGGGGGTACGGCGTGGGGGGTTATTTCTCAATTTCAGTAATGGATTTCCCAATGTTGAGGATTTCAGAGAGGCTAAACCAAAGGTTGACAATACCTAGCCCTGAAATGGCCCCACGAAAAAAGTAATTCAACATGACCGAAGACAATGCCGGCGATAGCCTCGTGAAGAAATTCCTTTCCCAGATCTCGATCCAAGGAAAAACAATCAACAACAATCCCATTTCCGCAAAAAAAACGCTCAATAGAACGCTGGGGAACCTCTTTCGCATGGGATCCGAAAACCACCGTCGTAATTGTTAGGTACTTACTGTTTGAATCTATGCAGAACGACTCTCGCAGTCTCCTGCGATGCCGCTTCAATTTCGGGGTTCGGACTTCGATTGCGGGATAGAAATGCGTGATCGCTGTCCAGACCTGCGTGAGTCTGCTTTATTCCCCCCGACGGGGCGATCCCACTCTGTGCGATCAAATATCTTTGGCTAGAACTCAATTCGAGAGCTTGGATTGGTGTAGCGAATGCAGCCGCTTCTCGACATCGCGGAACCGTGGGTTCTCGTTTTGGATCTTTTGAAAAATCTCGCGAGCGCGCTCCGTGTTTCCCGCCAGCTGATACGCGTTGGCCAGATCATACTCCAGGCTGAGATACTCGTCGTTCTTCTCCGCATCACCCAGCGCCAACAAGCCTCGCACCATCCATTCAATCGCCTCCGGATAGTTCTTGCTTTCGACCAGGCACAGGCCGAGCAGGCTGCAAACGCTGAGATAGTCCTGTTTCTGTTCGCGAGGATTTAAAATGGAGATGGCCTTCTGGACTTCCGCGATGGCCTCTTCGAGCAAACCCATTTCTCGAAATGCGATCCCGAGATTGTAATGGGTGTTGAAATCCCCACTGGCATCCATGGGGCTTTCCACGATGTTGAACTCTGCGAATATGTCTCCCAGCCCTTGGGAGGGGACTACTTCGGGAGGGACGGGCGCTTGAGGGCCCTGTTCATCTACCGGCGCCACTTCGAGGGCCGGCTGTTCCTCCGCCACAGTTTCCGGTTGAGCTTCCGCAACAGGCTCGGGGGTTGGAGCAGAGGGCGTTGTTTCCTCTGCCTTCTCGACGATCTCAGGCATGTACTCGGTTTCCCCGGGAACCGCTTCCGGTATGCTCTCACAACGCTCCAGCCGCGTAAGCAAAGACTGGGAGTCTGGAAAACTCTCCAAGGTCTTCTCGATCAAAGCCCGAGCTTCCTTCCAGAAGCCTTGCTCCATGTAGAAGTCAATTTCTTCTGTGGCTTCCCGAAGCACCTGTTCTCGGTCTGCAATTGCGGGCTCGGGCACCTCCGCTCCGGTTTCAACCCTCGGTTCCCTTGGCGTTTCGGGGGACGGACCCATCTCCTCCAGTTCGCTGGACAGGTCGTACACCTTCTCTTTACTGGCGCCTGTCGGGAGTTCTTCGATCCTCAGAGATTCCGGCTCGGATGGAGGGGGTGCTTCTTCCTCCTTCACCTTCTGCCCCTGGCTGGACCCAAACTCTGCGGCCTTTTCCGCCCACCGACGAGCCTCTTCACCCTGTCCGCCTTTAATCGCTACTTCCGAGAGTTTTGTACAACAGGCGGCGGCTTCACCCTGCTGACCCAGGGAGGAATAGATTTCAACCAACTGTCTCAAGGCTACAGGATGGTTTGGGGAGATCCTCAGGAGTTCGTCGAACAGTTGCCCGGCTCGCTTGAGCAAACCATAGCCCATTAACAACTCCCCTTCCAGGATCAAGCCATTGACCAACTCGCCCCTCTCCTCCGAACTCATCGTGGTCTCTGGCGAGCTCTCCTGGGGAGAAACCGTTTCTTCTCTGGTTTCTTCGGCAGAAACGGTCTCATCCGACACCCCAACAGTTTCCTCTTCCGGGGTTATTTGGGGGAATTCCGAGAGGATGAATTCTTTAGTCTTCGGTTCCCCAGTCATCTCAGGTTGCTCGTCTAAATACTCCTGGGGCTCGACTTCCTCTGCCTCTTCTGTCTCGAGGAGGGGCTGCGATCCAGTCCGGTGCTCCATCTGCCTTTGGATACGAACAATGCCTTGTCGCACAATGGAGTTGGTGGGATCGATATCCAACAACTCCTGATAAGCGGCCAGTGCTGCGGGAAAGTCCTCTTGTTTGAGGTGATAACTTGCCAAATGCTCCAGCGAGAGGGAAAGCAGGTGGGACTGGCCCAGTTTCCGATTGACCTTTACCGTACGTTCGATGGCAGGGAAGTAATCCGGTTTCTCGGAAAGGATCTTTTGAAGCGTCTCCGAGATCTTTCCCCCGAAGGTATCGATCATGGGGGACTCGATTAGCGGGTCGAGTGCCTGAACCGTCTGTTCGAATTTGGAAGCGGCAAGATAACGTTCACTAAGTGTAAGGAGCAACGGAAAGTGGACGGAATCCATCTCGAAGAGATGTTGCGCGACATCTCCCGCTTCTTCGAGATGAGTAGCTTCAAGCAGGCATTCCCACAGGGAGAGTTGAATCTCCGTCGAGGTTCGCTCTGGATCCATTTTCCAAAGCATCGAAATGGCTTCGTCCTGTTGTCCTTCGGCAAACAGGACCTTGGCCAAGACCATCTTCACCTCCGGGCTTTCCGTCTCGATTTCCTGCGCGCGCGCAAGCATCTTTCTTGCCTCTCCCAATTCCCCGCTCTTGCGCAATCGCTCCGTGGCATCCAAAAGGAGATTGAGGGCACCGTTTTGGTTCCCCCGGCGCGTTTCGACGCCCACCAGCCGGGTGAGAATGGCCACATTGTTGGGATCTCCAGCCAGGAGTTTATGGAGGGCTTCGGCGGCCAAATCCGGCTGTGACTCCGCCAGGTACGCATCAACCAGTTGCAGGTACTGCGTCCTTGCATCGCTCATCAGTCCTTGCAAAGCATAAAGCTCGGCCAGATGGCGTCTCGGTTCCATGGCCGACGGATCCAGCTTGGTGATCTTCTTGTAAATCGCGATCGCTTTGACCTTGAATCCCCCTTCCAGGTAGGCGGTTGCCAGCTGATTGAAGTATTTGAGCCCTTCATCAGTCCTGCCGAGGCGGACATAGAGGTCGCCGATGGTATTAAGGATCGGAAAGTCGTTCCGGTCGTCTTCCAGGATCTTCTTGTATTCTGAGATCGCCGAATGAAGTCTGCCTTGCATCACGTGTTTTTCGGCGTTCTTCAGTATCTTTGCTTTGTTCAAGGCGGTTCAGACTCCCTGAGGTGACACCGGAACCACGAATGTCCCCTCCCGGCTCCAGACGACATGGCCCGTGGGCCACTCCTTCTTGTTCACGAGACTATATCTGAAAGGGGACAGGGTCGCAATTTCTTTGTGCAGGGTCCCAGGCGCTGGCTCGGCTCCGAAATGTCAATTGCCGGCCAAGGCAAAAGGAAAATCCAGTTGATAGACCGGTCTAAAGGTCCTCCGATGGATCGGTGAGGGGCCAAACCGTCGCAGGGATTCCAAATGGTCGCGAGTGCCATAGCCCTTATTCTGTCGGAAGTAATATTGGGGATAAAGCCGGTCAAACTCGATCATGATGCGATCACGTGTCACCTTCGCCACGATTGAGGCTGCCGCGATGGATACCGACAGGGTGTCCCCTTTAATGATCGATTTCTGGGGGAGGTCCAGGGCGTCCAACTTGACGGCATCGATAAGCAAAAAGTCGGCACCCGGGGAGAGCCGGGAAACCGCCACAGCCATCGCCTGAAGGGTGGCTTTGAGGATATTCTCCTGATCAATGGCTTCGGGATCCACTCGACCCACACCCCAAGCCAAAGCCGTCCCGATGATCTCTTCAAAAAGCACCTCCCGCCTCGAAGGCGAAAGCTTTTTGGAATCATCAATTCCTTCAGGTATGCGGATGGGATCTAAAATGACCGCTGCCGCCAGAACAGGCCCCGACAATGCCCCTCGACCTACTTCATCAAGGCCGGCGACACGTGAATATCCCTTGCGATGGATCTCTTCTTCAAACCGGCAGGTACAAGTGGGGCACGGACGGCGCTTCTTCGGCTGCATGCTTCGCTCACGCTGCCCATTCGCGGGGTATAGTGGAAGGTAAGAAAATCTCCCCAGGAGGCGAGAAAACCAGGATTTTGACTTCGTCTCCGGTCAATCCGGTAAATCATCCTCCGGCACTGACTGCAAGAAACCATGACAGAACAAAACCACGTGGATCGGCACTCAGGACCGCCCTCGGGATGGCATCGGCCCCATTGAGCCCTTTACGCCTTTGGGTCATGGAAGTAGACGGCCGTTCCACAATTCCGGACCGGCCGACTGAAGTATGCGGGCACAATTCGGGAGAGCTCCAGGAAGGGTGCCTCCTAATTGGCCGCAACGATCGGTTCGGGTTCGGTATACCGTTCTTCCTTCAATCGCGCTGCCTTTCCTCTCAACCGGCGCAAATAGTATAGTTTGGCCCGACGCACCTGGGTGCTCTTGACGATCTCAATTTTGTCAACCACCGGGGAGTGCAGGGGAAAGATCCGCTCGACACCCGTGCCAAACGACATTTTTCGCACCGTGAAGGTGGACTCGTTCAGCCGGCGATTTTCAGCAATAACGGTTCCTTCAAATACCTGGATCCGCTCCTTGTCACCTTCCTTGATTTTCACGTGCACGCGGACGGTGTCACCTGGTTTGAAAGAAGGACGATCCGTGCGCAACTGCTCTTTTCTTATTTTATCCAAGATCGCTTGAGACCCCATGACATTTTCTCCTTGAAATCTTTAAGTGCTCTTATCGTTCCTTGGGTGGTAGGTGGTTCCTTCCGGTGTGGGACAGGCCACTAGTCACATGGTCTTGACGGCCGGGGTGGAGGGTATTCCTTCCAACAAATCCGGACGCATCCGCGCCGTTTTCTCAATCGCCTGCCGCTGACGCCACTTTTCGATTTCCTGGTGATTCCCTGAGAGAAGAATCTCGGGAACTTTCCAACCTCGGAAATTCTCGGGACGCGTGTACTGGGGCCAACTCAGAGTTCCAATCGCCGGAGGCGGCCCCGGAAGACAGGGCTGAGTGTTGGCAGGCAACGAGAAGGAATCGAGCTGAGATGACAATTCGTTGCCGAGCGCTCCAGGGATCAGACGTGTCACCGCATCAATCACGACGGCGGCAGCCAGTTCTCCTCCTGTCAGGATATAATCGCCAATCGAGAGTTCTTCCGTGGCCAGATGTTCGGCCACACGCTCGTCCACCCCTTCATAACGACCACAGATGAAGATGAGGCGAGAGAATGTTGCCAGGCGAACCGCGTCGGCCTGTGAAAATCTTCTCCCCTGAGGAGAAAGGAGGATCACGGCGCGGGCCGCATCCTGACCCACCCCCGGGGGGGGCTCCACATGCTCGACCGCTTTGAAGATGGGCTCGGGTTTCAGGACCATCCCATCCCCTCCTCCGAACGGACGATCGTCCACGGTTCGGTGTTTGTCTTCGGCAAACATTCGAAGGTCAAGGACATTGATGTTGACTAATCCCGCTTCACACGCACGTCGCAGGATCCCATGCGAGAACGGGCCGTCAAAGAACTTTGGAAATATCGTCACAACATCAAATTGAAGCATGCGCTTCCATGCAAAAAAAATCCGCAAGGAACACCTCGCGGAGTTCTCTTCCAATCTTTACTTGAGGATCCGATCCCCCGGGGGGTCCGCAGAATCGGCGCAACCGTTTAGCGATTCAACTCATACAGCCCCTCTGGCAATCGAACCCGGATCTCGCGTCGGTGTGTGTCAACGGAGCAACAGATATCTTCGGCAAAAGGGACCAGAAATTCGCCGCGATCCGTTTCAACTGCAAGCAGGTTGTTCCCCCCTGCTTCCAAGATTTCTCTGACCTGGCCGATTTCCCGGTTGCTCTCATCCTCCACCACGCGGCAACCCACCAGATCAAAGATGTAATGGTGATTCCTTGGAAGCGGGAGCGCCTCACTACGCGGGACTCGAACCTCAGATCCCACCAGGGCTTCCGCGTCCGTGATCGTATCGATTCCGGAGAATTTCAGAATTACCGCCTGTTTGTGAAACCAGGAATTCTCCACCTTCCGCCAACTCCCGGCTTCTCCGTCCTTCACCAGCCAGGCATCCCGGATCTGTTCAAAGCGTTCCGGAAAAGTAGTCAAAATCTCCGCTGCTACCTCTCCTCGCCGGCCCTGTGTCTTGCGCACCAGGGCCACAGTGATCTCCCCTTCTTCCAGATGTCGCAGGAGCGGCTTAGCTTCGCTATTCAAGAATCTCCAGGGTAAAGCGTTTCTTCAGCTTCATTCCCGCGGCGCCCAAAATCGTTCGAATGGAACGAGCGGTCCGTCCTTGTTTGCCAATCACCTTCCCAAGATCACTGGGAGCGACTCTCAATTCAAGGACCGTTGTTTGCTCTCCTTCGATGGGGCGAACAACCACTTGATCAGGATTATCCACGAGTGCCTTGGCGATTTGTTCGATGAGTTCCTTCATACCCTCTTCTCCTTACCGCCTCACGCGAACCTACTCCGATTTTCTCGGAGACGAAGAATGTCAACCTGAGGTAACAACCAGAGTTGGCGTTCAAAATTTCAGGGCCCAGATCATGAACCTCATCAACAAGGAATCTCAATCGCCGGTGCAGCCGTTGATGTCAGGCCGCGGCCTGACGCTTGAGAAAGCTTTTTACGGTCTCCGATGGCTGTGCTCCCCGATGCAGCCAGTGGTCGTAACGTTCACGATTCAACTTGATCTCCGCCGGTTTCGCCAGCGGATTATAAGTTCCGAGAACTTCCAGATAACTCCCGTCGCGCGCCTCGGCTTTTTCGACCACCACAATGCGATAGTACGGTCGCTTCTTGGCGCCCACCCGGGTCAATCGAATGGTTAACAAATCACTACCCTCCACCTTTGGTGTAATTGCACGGTGAAACATCACCGGATAACGGTGACACTCGTGAAGTTTAATCTTATAGGAAACCCGCCGTTCCCGCAACTTTTTTGAAATTGGCCGGGGTCCCGACGTACGAGTGCGCCCCGTCTCTTTCGGACTGAAAGCTGCGCCCGCACGACGTGGAATGCCCGCATGATCACTGACGGGGGAGGAATCGTTCCAGGTTTCGGGGCACTCGTCCGCCCAGCATGCCGCCGGCCATGGATTTCATCATCTTCCGCATCTGGGCGTATTGTTTGAGTAACTGATTCACCTGATTGACTGTTGTCCCACTCCCGCGCGCAATGCGTTTTCTGCGCTGGCCGTTGATGATCTGGTGATTCCGCCGCTCCCGGGGCGTCATCGAGTTGATGATCGCTTCGGTATGAATCAATTGTTTCTCATCAATGTTGGCCTTTTGCAGGTCTTTCATCGGGCCGATCTGAGGAAGCATCCCAAGGATCTTGTCAAGAGGCCCCAGCTTGCGCATCTGTCGAAGCTGGTCGCGAAAGTCCTCCAGAGTGAACTCGTCCTTGCGGAGTTTTTCTTCCAACTTCTGGGCCTGCTTCAAATCAAAGGTTTCCTGGGCTTTCTCGATCAGGGACATCACGTCGCCCATTCCCAGCAACCGCGACACCATGCGGTCGGGGTAGAACAGCTCCAGGGCGTCCGGTTTCTCACCGACACCGACAAACTTGATTGGCTGTCCGGTCACAGCCCGGATCGAAAGCGCGGCGCCGCCGCGTGCATCGCCGTCAAGCTTCGTCAGAATCACTCCGCTGATGCCAAGGTGCTGGTGAAATTCATAGGCACTTTTCACCGCGTCCTGGCCCGTCATGGCATCCGCCACGAACAGGATTTCACTGGGGTTGAGGTGCTGCTTGAGAGTCGCGAGTTCCTGCATCAACTCCTCGTCGATGTGAAGGCGGCCTGCGGTATCAATCAGAAGCACGTCATAGCCCGAGAGGCTTGCTTCCCGCAAGGCCGCTTTGGCAAGCGCCAGGGGTTGGTCGATTCCTTCTCCCGGAAAAATCTTGGCACTCACCTCGCGAGCGATCACGCTGAGTTGTTCCCGTGCCGCCGGACGATAGACGTCGACAGAAAGAAGCAGCGGCCGATGACCGTTCTTCATCATCCACTTGGCGATCTTTCCAACGGAGGTCGTCTTTCCCGATCCTTGAAGCCCAACCACCAGGTACACAGACGGTGGGTTCTTTGAAAAGAGGAGTCGAGCTTCAGCATTGCCCAGTGTAGCGATGAGTTCGTCGCGGACAATGGAGATGACCTGCTGGGCCGGAGAGAGCGCCGTCATGACCTCTGTCCCCAGGCACTTGGCTCGAACGCGGTCAATAAAGTCTTTCACGACCTTGAAGTTGACGTCCGCCTCGAGCAATGCCAGGCGAATTTCACGCATGGCAAAATCGACGTTGTTTTCGGTCAGTCTGGCTTCCCCTTTAAGGGTCTTGAATGTCCGCTGTAGTTTTTCGGTCAGGATATCAAACATGAGTTCCTCGATCCTTCCACTCCCATCCGGGGGGGTTCATGCTTCTTTTAACCGGCCTTCAGTTACTCTACTCGAAGCCCTTCAGTATACAACGCCTTCACGCCTCAGCCAACCGTCGCAATCCGTCAATTCTGAAACCTTCTCGCCCGCGACGGCGAGTGCTGCCGTCAACGGCAGGGGGGCCTGATGCGAATGCCCCTCCGCGCTTCCCCGATGTCAATTGAACGGAACGCCATGCGCTTAATCGGGAACCCCCTGCTTCAAACCACGATAATGCAGCACGGCACAGACAATCTGAGCAACCATCCCGCCCGCAGTGTCAATCGCGACATCGATGGATGAGGCGGTTCGCGTAATCTCAAACGACTGATGAAACTCGTCTGATATGGCATAAAGCACCACCACGACTCCAGAACCCAGGATCCATTGCCAGACGCGAGACTCCCTGGATCCTCCTCGAAAGGCACGAAACAACAAAGTCCCGAGAAAAAAATATTCCGCCAGATGACCGCATTTGCGAATGATCCTATGAATCAAGTCCACCGTTTGTTCGGAAATGGACGGAACCAAGAACCGGAGTAACGGCTCAATAATCAAAGCAGTGTTCGTCGAGGAAAAGGTTCCGGTCGACATGTAGAAGATGAATAACATGACGAGAATGACCGGAAGCCAGTACTTAAGAAATCGATGGAAATCCATTTTTGCTCATTGGCCCGGGGATTTCCAAACAGAAACCCCGCCGGAGGCAAGAGCCAATATACAACAAGCGAGTGATTGGGGGCATCGGATTGACGGATCGGTGACCCACTCCCGAGATTAAGAAGCCGGACAAATAAATCCCCCTGCGTTGACCCCTCCGCGAAATTCTGTTATTTTATTTGCTCTTTTTCGGCTGATTCTTCTCCATTTCGTAAGGGGGATGCTGGACTCGCGTCCGAGGCGGTTTTTTCAACATATGATCCAGGTCACTTTGCCCGATAACAGTCAGATTCAACTGCCGGATGGCGCCACGGTGGGTGACGCGGCGCGAACCGTAGGTTCCCGCCTGTACGAGGAGGCTCTGGTAGGCAAGGTGGATGGCGTCCTGCGTGACCTCTCCTACAAGCTCAAAGGGAACGAACGGGTGGAGATTCTGACCCCACGCTCCAAAGACCCGGATGCCTTGGAAGTTTATCGTCATAGCTCCGCACATCTTCTGGCTGCAGCTGTCCTTGAACTTTTCCCGGGAACCAAACTAGGTATTGGTCCCGCAATCGAAAATGGCTTCTTCTATGACTTCCAGCGGAATGAATCTTTTACCTCGGAGGATCTCGAAAAGATCGAGAAGAAGATGAAGGAACTCGCGGATCGGGATCTGCCCTATGGTCGAAAGGAGTTCCCTAAAGAAGAAGGCCTGAGGATGTTCCGGGAGATGGGTGAAGGGATGAAGTGTGAGTTGATCGACGAGAAAGCTGATCAGGTCTTCTCCTGCTACACCCTGGGTGATCATTTCATCGATTTCTGTCTGGGACCGCATGTGCCTTCTTCCAAAAAGATCAAGGGCTTTAAGCTATTGTCGGTTGCGGGTGCGTACTGGAAGGGTGACGAACACAAGGAGCAGATGCAGCGCATCTACGGCACCTCGTGGTTCAGCCAGAAAGAGTTGGACGACCACCTGAAGAAGTTGGAGGAAGCAAAGCGCCGCGACCATCGCCGGCTGGGCACTGAACTTAATCTTTTTAGTATTGAAGAGGACGCTGGCCCGGGACTTATTTTCTGGCACCCCAAAGGGGGCCTCGTCCGCAAGCTCATGGAGGACTGGTCGCGCGAGGAACACTTACTTCGCGGCTATGACTTGGTCTTCACCCCGCACGTCATGCGGCTTGATCTCTGGAATCGCAGCGGCCATACCAATTTCTACCGCGAGAACATGTTCGGCGCCATGGAGGTCGAGAAGGCTGAATACCAACTGAAACCCATGAATTGTCCGGGGCATATCCTGATTTACAAGTCGCGCCTGCGGAGTTACCGCGATCTTCCCCTTCGTTTCGCCGAACTCGGCACGGTTTACCGTTACGAACGCTCCGGAGTGCTGCACGGCTTATTGCGCGTTCGCGGGTTCACTCAAGATGACGCGCATATTTTTTGCACCCTGGACCAACTTGAAAAGGAAATCGAGGGCTGCGTCGATTTTGCTTTTGCCGTTCTACGCACGTTTGGTTTCGACAAATTCGAAGTGGAATTGTCGGCGCGCGATCCGGCCCATCCGGAGCATTACGCGGGCACGGTTGAGGAATGGGATCGTGCCGAGGGGGCGCTCCGCAACTCGCTGAAACGGATGGAGGTTCCCTTCAAGTATATGCCAGGCGAGGCGGTGTTCTACGGCCCTAAAATTGACATGAAACTCGTGGACGCGATTGGCAGGCCCTGGCAGCTATCAACCGTCCAGTTCGATTTCAATCTTCCCCGGCGGTTCGAGCTCGGATACATCGGCGAAGATGGCAGCCGTCACCAGCCGGTCATGGTTCATCGGGCCCTGTGGGGCTCGGTGGAACGGTTCTTCGGCGTGCTCATCGAGCATTACGCCGGAGCCTTCCCCACTTGGCTGGCGCCCGTCCAAGTGCGAGTGCTCCCGATCAGTGAGCGCCATTTGGGCTATGCGAAGGAAGTCGTCGGGCGGCTGAGGTCCGCGAAGATCCGCGCCGAGGCGGATGAACGAAACGAAAAGGTCAACTTTAAGATCCGGGAGGCGCAACTGGAGAAAATCCCCTTTATGCTCGTCGTGGGTGACCGGGAGCAATCCAGTGGTACGGTGGGAGTCCGTAATCGCGTCGAGGGAGACCTCGGACCCAAGTCTCTCGATGATTTCCTGGTGATGCTTCAACAACTTGTCACAAGCAAAGCCCCTTCGCCCTGACCCATTTTGATTTGACATTACTTAGCGAACAGGTGAGAATTGCGTCGCTTGAGAGGCTTTGCTGCCCGGGAGTAGAGGTCTCACTCTCGAGGGTGTGTGGCAGCTCCCGCTAACACTTGCAGCCATTTACGTTAAACCAATAAGCCGCTTGTTCCCCGAGGGGGAAGAGCAAGCTAAGGAGGAGTTTTATTTACGACAAGTCGATTCGCACGAATGAGCGCATTCGTGTCCCGCAGATTCGCGTGATTGATGATCAGGGAACTCAGCTCGGAATCATGCCACCGTACGAGGCGCTCAAGATTGCGCGTGAACGCTCACTCGACCTCGTGGAGATCTCGCCCCAAGCCCAGCCGCCGGTCTGCAAGATCATGGACTATGGCAAGTATATCTACCAGCTGAGCAAGAAGGCGCATGAGGCCAAGAAACACCAGAAGCAAATCCAGCTTAAAGAGGTCAAGTTCCGGCCCCAAACTGATGAACACGATTACGAGTTCAAAAAAAATCACATCCTGGATTTCCTGAAGGATGGAGACAAGGTAAAGGCGAGCGTGAGATTCCGTGGGCGAGAGATGGCCCACAAGGAAATCGGTCGGAGATTGCTGGATCGACTCGTCACGGATGTGGGTGAGGTGGGGATCGTCGAATTCTTCCCCAAGTTCGAAGGCCCGAACCTGTTCATGGTCCTGGCGCCCAAGAAGAGTTAGGAGAAAACTCCGCTTCCAACGGACGCCCAGTTTCAGTCTCGTCAAAGCGGCCGCTTCGAAAAAGTCACCCGAATCACCTGGCCATCCTCGTGTTAACGCCGCGAAGCAAGCTGGCCTGATTTCTGTTTCCAAAGAGGAGCATTCATGCCGAAATTTAAGTTGAAAAGCCATCGCGGGGCCGCCAAGCGATTCAAGCTGACCGCGACGGGAAAGATCAAGAGGGGACATGCCTATGCGCGTCACCTCCTGGCCTCAAAAACCACCAAAGTGAAACGGAAACTTGACAAGGACACGCTGGTCAGCAAGGCCGACGAAAAATCTGTCAAGCGAATGCTGATGGGAGGCTAGAACCAGGCGATGCCCCCGGCAGCCGTCACCCGGTATGTTATCGACTTGGCACTCTGCGGTTCTGACAAATCTGATCTTTGATTGAAATCATCTCGTGCGAGCAGGCGGATTCCATCGCTCCATCGAATGGAACACACGGTGCCTGCAAGCCGATTCCAAATTGAAAGGAGAAAACCGTGCCCCGAGTTAAACGAGGTCCAAAGCGCGCCCGAAAGCGCAAGAAAATTCTCAAGTTAGCTTCCGGCTACGTTCTCACCAAAAGCAAACTCCATCGCTCCGCCAAAGAATCCGTTCAAAAGGCCCTGAAGTATGCCTATCGTGACCGCCGCGTGCGTAAGCGGGATTTCCGGCAATTGTGGATCATCCGCATCGGCGCAGCCTCACGCGAGAACGGCCTATCTTACAGCCGGCTCATTGCCGGACTGAAAAAGGCCGGGGTGACACTCGACCGGAAGATTCTGGCAGACCTGGCGCTCAGTGACGCAGCCGCGTTCGCCAAGCTGGCTGAGACCGCCAAGCAGGCGATGTCGGGTCCAGCCTCCGCCTAAATTCATAGGGGCCGCTCTTCGCAGGATTTTCCCTGTATGAGGCGGCCTTGTTTGAGCTCTCCAGGTTAGAAGTCAAACCTCTCAACAGGACGCGACTGGTTTATGACCCTGGATGAAAAGCTTCGAAAACCGCTTTTGGAAATCGGCGTGACGTCGGCCGAGCAGTGTAATTCTCTGTTCGAGGAGCTGCGACAACTACTCCAAGCAGACTCAGTTGCAGCCGATTCGCCGGCGAAAATCGAAGAGTTCAGGATTGCCTGGCTGGGACGCAAAAACGGTCGCTTGTCCTTCTTGAGTGATAACTGGTTGAAAACCGCTCCGCCTCAGTTGAAACCCATCCTGGGAAAGCTCCTTAACGGACTGAGAACCGAGACGGAAAAATACCTGAATGAGCTTATAGCTAAGACCAAAGGGAGAATTGAATTACCACTCAGAGACAAATTCAGTTCTCTTAAGGACGGGTTTCAAACAGAAGTTCAAGTCATCCCTGATGTCACTCTTCCCGGCCTTTCCCATCAATTTGGCGCCAGGCATCCTCTCACTCTCGTTCGTGAGGAGATTGAGGAGATTTTCATCTCCATGGGCTACACCGTGGAGCAGGGACCCGAAATTGAGACGGCTTATTACAATTTTGAGGCCCTGAACACGCCCGAGAACCACCCCGCCCGCAGTGAACAGGATACCTTCTTCATCAAGGGGGGTGGAAAGGGACGTGATGAGTTGCTCCTGCGGACACACACCTCGCCGGTCCAGATCCACACCATGGAGCGGATGAAACCGCCCGTCCGGGCCATTGTCCCCGGAAAAGTCTACCGCCGCGATAACCCGGATGCGACGCATACTCCCATGTTCCACCAGATCGAGGGATTCGCCGTCGATGTGGACATCTCCTTCTGCGAATTCAAGGGGACCCTGGAGTATTTTCTGAAGGCCTTCTTCGGGCCCGAAAAACGGGTGCGCTTCCGCCCCAGCTATTTTCCCTTCACGGAACCCAGCGCGGAAGTAGATGTCTCCTGCGGGATTTGTGGCGGGACAGGCCGCGTCAACCCGGAGACTCCCTGCCGAGTCTGTAAACAGAGCGGTTGGGTGGAAGTGATGGGCGCGGGAATGATCCATCCTAACGTGTTTAAGTATGTCGGTTATGATCCAGAGCAGTATTCAGGGTTTGCCTTTGGGTTGGGCCTGGATCGCTATACCATGTTGAAGTTTAATATGCCCAGTCTGGATTATTTCTTCAACAACGACCTCCGGTTCTTGGAACAGTTCCGGTGAAGATCCACAGATTACGCGGATTACGCAGAGGGCGCAGAGGAGTATAAAATCCCAGCTTATCGCTGCAGACCTTGCTCTTTTTCGGGATGTCTTCGGCCTTCTGTGGAATCTGTGGCCTCTGTGGACTGATTTAACATGAAGATTTCTTATCAATGGCTCAAACAATACGTCGAGGTACCTGTCGAGGCCCACAAGCTCGCCGATGACCTCGCCATGGTGGGGCTTCCTGTGGAATCGATCGAAGCCCATGGCGACGACTTCCTCATCGAGCTGGAGCTGACAGCCAATCGAGGCGACTGTTTGAGTCACTGGGGAGTGGCGCGAGAAGTGGCCACCATCTACCAGATTCCTCTCCAGCCTCCTCCCATGGCATTCTCAGAAGCCGGGGAGCCTGCCTCCCGGTCTGCCTCCGTTGAAATTACTGATCCCGACCTTTGTTACAGGTATTGTGCTCGCGTTGTGACTGGCGTGAAGGTGGCCCCTTCCCCTTCTTGGCTCGTCAGGCAACTGGAGGCCGTGGGTCAGCGCTCCATCAACAACATCGCTGACGTTACCAACTATGTGCTTTTCGAGCTGGGCCATCCGCTGCATGCGTTTGATCTCGACCGTCTCACCGGACGAAAGATCATCGTTCGCCGTGCCAAACACGGAGAGCATTTGACGACTCTTGATGGAGTGGATCGAACCCTGTCCAGTGAAAACCTCGTGATCGCGGATGCTGCAAGGCCTGTAGCCCTCGCCGGCGTGATGGGTGGAGCGGACAGCGAGATCTCCACGTTGACCCGTAACGTATTAATTGAGAGCGCATGGTTTCTGCCCACTTCGATCCGCAAGACTGCACGGGCTTTTGGTATGCACACCGAGGCCTCTCACCGCTTTGAGCGCGGGACGGATGTCGAGAATGTCGTGACGGCGATGAACCGGTGTGCCCAACTGATCCAGAAGATTTCCGGCGGAGCGATCCTGGAAGGGTTCATCGATTGCTATCCGACGCCGATCCTTCCATCCCGTCTGAGGCTGCGCCGTGCGGCATTGAAGCGACATTTGGGGATTGAGGTTGAGCCCCCCCGTGTGGAACGGATCCTGTCTTCTCTCGAGTTCCTGCGGGTTGCAACAACCCCTGAAGAATGGGAATGGCAAATCCCCACATGGCGTAATGACGTCACTTGCGAGATTGATCTTGTCGAGGAGGTCGCTCGTCATTATGGTTATGACCAATTTCCCCCTCGATTGTTGCGGACTGCGACCCGCGGGAGCAATTTGCCTGCGGCAGGAGCCGTTTCGCGCTTAAAGGACTGCCTCGGTGCGATGGGATATTTTGAGTTTATCTCCTTCCCGTTCCTGGATGTCGAAGAAGCCGCAAGCTTTACACAGCGAGCTTCGGTTGAACTCGCGAACCCCCTCTCAGAGGTTGCCGGCGCCTTGCGCCCCACAGCGCTGCCCTCACTCCTGGAAGTAGTGCGTCGAAACCTGAATCGGGGGCAACGCGACATCCGGGTGTACGAGGTCGGAAAGATCTATTTTCGGGGGGAACGAGGAGCACCGGTCGAGCGCACCACGTTGGTGCTCGGAGCCACTGGATGTTGGCGCCCGAAGATCTTGCATGACAAAGATGACAATCCCAGGGATTATGACTTCTTCACCCTCAAGGGAGACGTCGAGCAAGCCCTGGCCCTGTTTGAAACAGGGGAGATGAAGTTCTGCAAATCAGAAAATCAGTTCCGCACTTATCGCACGGAGCAATCCAGTGATGCCTTCGCAGACGGGACACGCGTGGCGACCTTCGGGATGCTGGACGCGTCCCTCCGCGAACGCTACAAAATCAAACAGGACGTGTTTGCGGCAGAGATTGACCTGGAGTGGCTGCTGGAGAAAGGCCGGCGGCGGGTTGAGTTCAGGCCCTTGTCCCCGTTCCCGGCAGTGGAGCGGGATCTTTCGTTTGTGTTGTCCGGAAAAGTATCCTACGAAGGGGTGTTGAAGGCCCTTTCCCGGGTCCCGGTTGAGAACCTGATCGAGATCAAGCCCGTTGATCGCTATCAACATGCTTCGCTGGGTGACGGAAACTACAGCCTGTCTCTCCGCTTTGTTTTTCAATCGCAGGATCGAACCCTCGTCGAGCAGGAAGTCGCGCCTCAAGTTGAAAAGGTGATGCATGCCCTCGAAACAGAGTTGGGCGCGAAAATACGGAAAGAAAAGTGAATCCGAAGGACCAGTTCGCAGAGCTTGAACGCAAGATTCATCAGGCGGGTGAGCGACTGAAATCCGCTCATCAGAAGCACGCCGATCAGCTGGGGGAGATGGAGCGCCTCCGCTCGGAGCTGCGCGCCCTGGAGCAGGAAATTAAGAGCTTGAAAAAGGAACGGGAACTGGTTAAGAATAAGGTCGAACGAATCCTCAACGCCATCAATCGCGTGGGAGGGGAATGAACAATCCCGACGATAGCATTCCCGTTGAAATCTATGACCAGACCTACTACCTGCGCGGTGGGCCTGATCCGGGATATGTGAAGCGGTTGGCGGCGTCGCTCGACGAAAAAATGCGCGAGATTGCTGACGCCACGAGAACCATCGATTCGCTCAAAGTGGCGGTGCTCGCGGCGTTGACGATGGCGGACGAGGTGGCGCGACTGAAACTGGAAAACCAGGAACTTTCAACCACGCTTACGGAGAAAACAGAGGCTTGCATCAAATTACTCGATTCCGTGATCCAGGAATCATAGTAACTTCAGACCGAGTTCTTACGGGTTAGGAGTAGTCTGCAGGGTTCGTCAGGTGGTTTGTTGAATTTTGAGCCTAACTATTTGAACGGGAGTCCGCGTCTCATCGCGGTGTGCTCAGTCCCGCCAAGCGGGACTGCCTAATGCGCTGAGTAGGGCACCCACCTTGCATGTCTAGGTTCAAATAGACGACCCCAACGGCCCACGTGGATTACTCCTAAAGTTTTCCCCAGCTTCCAGCCACAGAGAATCCCAAGACACACAAGATGGCTTGAATGCCTTTTATCCCTTGTGTTTCTTCGGCCTTCTTGTGGCTGTTCTTTTTTGGGGGCCGTTTTTTCTCCGTTTGCTTTTCGGCGGGATTTGCGTAAACTCACGGATTGTCGTTGTGAACCCGTTCCTTCTGTTTGGCTGACGTCCAACGAAAGGTTCATGAGATGAGGCTTCTCGTCATTGGAGATGTGGTGGGCCGGCCGGGTCGTGAGATGGTGCGCGACCATGTGGATGTCCTGCGGCACGACCACGCCATCGATCTCTTCATCGCCAATGTGGAGAATGCCGCCGCAGGGTTTGGTCTGACCCCCCTCATCGCTGAGGATTTCTTTTCCTGGGGAGTTGACGTCCTGACCTCGGGAAACCACATTTACGACAAGAAGGAAATCATTGAATACATAGCGCGGACCGCGCGCCTGCTCCGCCCGGCCAATTATCCGCCCCAATCTCCCGGCTCAGGCCTTTTCCTCGGAAAGACATCAAAGGGCATTCCCTATGCGGTCATCAACTTGCAGGGCCGCATCTTCATGCCGCCCACTGATTGCCCTTTTCAAACCGCGCAGAACATTCTCGAAAAGATCCCCGATGAGGTGAAGGTTCGGGTGGTTGACATGCACGGAGAGGCCACTTCTGAAAAACAGGCGATGGGATGGTATCTTGACGGGCGGGTCTCCGCGGTCGTCGGGACACACACTCACGTCCCCACGGCCGATGAGCATATCCTTCCTCACGGAACCGCTTTTTTGTGTGATATCGGGATGACCGGTCCCTACGACTCAGTCATCGGCGTCGATAAAGACCAGATCATCCAGAAATTCTTCGATCAGATGCCGCGCCGCTTTGAGACCGCTGCCGGAGACCCGCGGCTCAGCGCCGTGCTGGTCGAAGTGGATGAATCAACAGGTCGCGCGCGCTCCATCGAACGCGTGGTCATTCGAGGATAGTCTTTGGACTGCGAATCATGATCCAATACCGTGTGGGAAACGACCTGAACATCGATGAGATGATCGACCTGTACCGGGCCTCCACCCTGGGCGAACGGAGGCCGGTCGACGATAGAGAGCGGATGCTCCGCATGCTGAAGAACGCCAATCTTGTGATCACCGCATGGGACCAGGATCTCCTGGTTGGCATTTCCCGATCGCTTTCGGATTTCAGTTATGTCACGTATTTGTCGGATCTCGCGGTTCGACAATCACACCAGAGACAGGGCATTGGAAGAGAGCTGATTCTGCAAACACAGAAGGAAGCGGGCCCCCAGGCCACACTGGTCCTGCTCGCAGCCCCTGCCGCCGAAGAGTACTATCCCCACATCGGGTTTACACACCATCCCCAGGCATGGTGGTTGAAGCCTGGAGAAAGCATTCGCTGAAACGACCGATCTGGACGCTTCTCTTTTCTCCAAGGCCCAGCTACGCACCGAGCCAGGGCATTCTTGCCCCATTTTCCGGAATGGAGGGCTTATCCCCCACCTCCGGTTGAAAGCGTTTGTCGCAACCAGTTCGAACGTAGGATCCCATCCACACAGTCCTGATTTTTCTTCCTCTTTGGGTACCCCCTGATGTTGAAATGAAAATATTTTGCGACTCTCCGCTCGCTGCGTCCGTAACAGGGGTATGATGAGCGCAATCAATATCGTGGCACGACCGCTCTTCTATTGGCCGCGTCAACAAACCATTAATCCGATGCCTCTACCGCCTTCAGCCAACGACCAGGAGATTGCACTTTGGGTCCGCGGTGGAGATCGCGAGGCGATCGGGGTCCTGGTGAACCGACACTCCCCCTCACTCCATCGTTATCTGGTTCGCCTGACCGGGGACCCTTCGCTGGCAGAGGACATCCTCCAGGAAACGTGGCTGAAAACGATGGAGCGCATCGACCGTTATGATCCGGCGTACTCGTTTAGGGCCTGGCTTTTTGCGATCGCGAGAAACTGTGCTATCGATACCTGGCGTCGCCAAACCAGAGAGGGCCGCGAACCCAACGGGTGGATGGCGGAGGACAGCAATGCCGGTGATCCGATGGACCGGATAGCCGACGAGAAGATCTCGGCCCTCGATCAATTGGAAGAGCACGAGCTGCAAGTGCATGTGGAGAAGATTTTTCCAAGCCTTCCGCCTCATTACCGTGAAGCGCTTTCTCTGCGGTTCCAGGAAGAGATGCCGCTGGAAGAGATTGCACAGGTCCTTAGAGTCCCGCTTTCAACGGTAAAGACCCGGGTGCGGCGAGGGCTGGAACTCTTGCGGCAGCGTTTGACCCAATGGGAGGACAGATCTCATGACTGAGCATGAGGTGACACAAAATAATCTGGCTGCACTGATTGCGGGTTCGTTGTCAAGCGCAGAAGCCACTAAGGTACGTGGACACATTGCGGTGTGCGCTGAATGCACTCGACAACGAGATGCGCTGATCGCCATGGCAAAGACGGTGAGGAACTTCCCCCATCCTGAGTTGACAGGGGCGCAGTTGGGTCGGCTGGCGGCGTTGGCCCGGGCGCGACGTGATGAGGTGATGGAGCAGCGGCAGCAACGCTGGGTCATCACGGCGTTGGCGGTTTATGCCTGGGTGATGTTCCTCTGTTCCTTGCTGCTGCTGACTCCCCTGAACCATGCGCTGGAAAAACAATTTGGCTGGCCGCCGGTGGTCTCGGGATTGACCACCTTGATCCTTTGGGGGACCTTCTGCTGGACCATCAGTTTTGGACTCGTCCCCTTGCTGCACCTGCACAAAATTCACCGGCAGGAGAAACGACTATGAACTCGACAATCAACGAACCGCGAACCTCATTGAAGGCAGAGTTAAGAATCATCAACAGGGCGGCCTGGGTCATTCTGGGCATCGCCCTCCTGCTCTGGTTCGGTCTGGGCCTTCCGGCCATGATCCATACCCTGCCTCCCAATCAACAGGCGGGGATAGAAGGCGTGTTGCTGTCGGTAGTCGGGGTGTTCATGGGGATCATCATCTCGGCGTGGATCTTGCTCATCTTCTATGTCAACGCCGACTCCGGACGCAGACGCATGAGCCGTCTGATGTGGACCCTGGTCGTGATCTTCGTTCCTTATGGGATCGGATTCATCGTGTACTACGTGGTGCGACGACCCATCCCGCTACCCTGCCCAAACTGCGGTCAGGTGATCCAGCCGGACTTTCTCTTTTGCCCCGCATGCCGTCATGAGTTGAAGGAACGATGTCCCGGTTGTCAACGCAATGTGGAAACGGGATGGGTCAACTGCGCGTTCTGCGGAACAAAGTTGAAATAGGATCCCGTGGGGAGACTCAAGCGGAATCATCTGCGCCAACGGTGCTGCATCTCAAGGCCCAACGTGGGCCTGAGGAACAGGCCCAAGGCAAACAAGATCTTCGCATCCCCGATGGGGTTGTGACGCATGGGCGACGTCAATTGCCGGCTATGGAGTGTGGAAAAATGTTCGAGCGCTATTCTTTCGTTGCCATAACAACCACGGACCTCGCGCGTGCGCGCAGCTTCTGGGTTGACCAGCTTGGGTTTTCTGTTACGGAGGAAAAGCCCGGCCATTTTTTCATCGTTGATGCGGGAGGGCTGCGCCTTTGTGTCGATTTGGCCGACGGTGAGATTCACCTCGCCGGAGGAACCGATCCCGTCATTGGACTGAAGGTGACCTCAGTCGAGAAGACCCTTGCTTTGCTTTCAGAACGGGGGGTTCAATCCGAACACGAAGTGGTCAGGGGGGAGCGGGGAAGCTATGCCCTTCTCCGGGATCCGGAAGGTCGTGCCGTAATAGTAACGGAGGCAGACTGATGGACAATGGTTCGAAACCCGGGTTTTTTCGAAGTGCCCAGGGAAAAGAAAGTGACAAAATCAGATCGGGCCTCATTAATCAAGACCATGGAGAGCCACGACTGCTGTTGAATAACGATGCCGGTCACAAGAACTCCCCTATCTCAAATTTGAAATCTCAGATGTCGTAGGCCGATTGCGGGAAAGTTCCCGTGCAAGTTCTGACGGACCTGCGCGGTCGCGTTGCCACCTTCCGCTTCTTCCCTTGCGGAGCAATCCTCACGAGCAAGCGAACCACCGTATTGCTCCCGCACCATGTGGAACTGAGAGGAATCCATGGATGCTTTCCAGCAATCTTTTAAGAATCCCCCGGCTTCTTCGTTTCGGAATTCAGACTTAAAAACTTTCTACCCCTGAAGGCCTTTTTTGTTATAGCCTTTGAGCAGGTAAGCGGTGGTGTCGATTATAATGGACCACCGGAATGCAAGAGGAGGCACTTGTCCGACGCCCTGACCGCCGCAGGCCGGATTGCTGTCGGATTAGGCGGCACCCTTCTGAGCCTGACAGGGCATCTTAAACAATGGGCCAAACCACCCGGATCGAGGTTTAGAATTCCATTGATGGAACGGCTTATGGTTCCCGGGTACCCTTGGTTTCGATGACTTATGAAAAAACACTCTCCCTGGATCTGGATCGTAGCACTGGTGACTTTCGGAAGCGGCCTTTTTAACATCCTTTCCGTGACGGATCCCGCCTTGCCCCATCACCGCGAGATTTGGGGGCTCGTCGTTCCCTTGGAATTTCTCCGCCTGCGCCGGTTTTTGACCTTGTTGATTGGATTTGCTCTGGCCGTCTCCTCCCTTAACATTTACAAGCGAAAGAAGCGGGCTTTTCAAGGGGTGCTCGCACTGGGCTGCCTTTCCGTCATTGTCCACCTCCTGAAAGGACGCGACTACGAACATGTTCTTCTATCACTGGTTCTCGTGATGGTGTTGCTTTTGAACCGGAACGCCTTCAAAGTTAAAAGCAGTATCCCGGATCTCCACTGGGGGCTTCTTCGATTTGGGATCGCGGCCCTGGTGGCCCTGGCATACGGCGTCGCCGGATTCTGGGCCCTCGATCCACGACATTTCGGCATCCATTTCAACTTCTGGGAGTCGATCCATCGAACCCTGCTGTTCTTTTCCCTCGCCGGCGACCCGGCCCTCACTCCACACACCCGGTACGCACACTGGTTTTTGGACTCCCTTTACCTTATGAGCATCACCGCATTCAGCTATGCGGGCTTTGCCCTCTTTCGACCGGTAATTTATCAGTATGCGATGCTGCCTCATGAACGCACCCTGGCGACCCATCTGCTCGAAAAGCATGGCCGCTCTTCTCTGGACTACTTCAAGATTTGGCCGGACAAATCGCTTTTTATCTCACGGTCGCAGAACTGCTTCCTGGCGTATCGCGTGGCAGGGAATTTTGCCATTGTGCTGGGAGATCCCGTAGGCCCCGCGGGGGAGATTGAAGAGATTATCCGCGAGTTTACGGAGCGATGCGCCGAGAACGATTGGGGAGTGGGTTTCCATCAAACCCTTCCTGATCTTCTGCCCGTTTATTACCGCTTTGGATTCAAGAAGCTCAAGATCGGAGACGACGCCATCGTGGATCTGAAGCAATTCAGCCTTGAAGGAAGGGCCATGAAGAAGCTCCGGCTTACCATCAATCGCCTGGAGAATGCTGGAATCCACTCCCGTCGATACGAACCTCCCCTCCCCGACTCCGTGCTGGCTCAGGCCCGGGAAGTCTCCGACCAATGGTTGCAGATCCCCGGCCGCCGTGAACGCGGATTCACCCTGGGCCAATTCGACCCCGATTACATCCGGAAGACCCCTTTGTTTGTGGTCGCCGGAAAAGACGAGCAGGTCCTGGCTTTCGTCAACATCATTCCTTCCTTCCGCAAAGGAGAATCCACCACTGATCTGATGCGGCACAAGACCAACGCCCCCAATGGAATCATGGATTATCTCTTTGTGAACTTGTTTATTCAGGAGCGGGAGCGGGGATTTGAGAGATTCGATTTGGGGATGGCTCCCATGTCGGGCTTTGCGGAAAAGGAGGCAGCGTCACCGGAGGAAAGAGCCGTTCATTTTTTCTTCCAGTATTTGAATTTTCTTTTCAGCTACCGCGGCCTGCGTCAATACAAGGCCAAATTTGCAACCTCCTGGGAGCCCCGATACGCCATCTACCGTAACTCCCTTGACCTGCCCCGACTCGCCATCGCCTTGAGCAAGGTCAGCGCCTTCGAGGAAGAAGTGACCCTGTATGCTTAGACGAGTTATCGTCTGCGGTCTCCTTTCCCTGCTTGCGGTGGAACCCGCCTGCTTTGGGCGGGAATTCACACCCGTCAAAAACACATGGATGATTCGGGGTCAGAAGCAAGACATCTACTTCATCCCCGGAAGTCCTCCCATGCACTCCCCTCACCCAAAGATTCTTTTCGCTCCGGGAGACGGGGGTTGGCGAGGCTTCGCCCTCACGATCGCGGAGACCATGGCCTCCTGGGGATACGACGTTTATGCTCTCGACACGAAACGCTATCTTGAAAGCTTCAGCGGGAAGACCGGGCTGACCGTAGCGGACGTTGCGGGGGATTTCAGCCTGATTGCAGACCTGATGGTTCAGGGCAGGAAAGAACCCGTGACCCTGGTCGGTTGGTCGGAAGGGGCCGGATTATGCCTGCTCGCCGCCTCCTCCAACCTCAAGATGCGCTTTAATGGACTCCTCACCATCGGCCTCGGTCCCATCAATATCCTGGGGTGGCGGATGGCGGACTACCTCACCTACCTGACCAAAAAAATTCCGCAGGAACCGCAATTTCATACCGCCGATTATCTCCCGCTGGTGACTCCGCTTCCCTTATGGATGCTCCAGTCGACGCACGACGACTACGTCCCTGTTCAAACGTCTCGAGACTTGTTTTCGGCCGCTAAAGACCCCAAACGATTTGAGCTGGTAGAAGCCGACGATCACCGTTTCGGTGGAAATTCAGTGGCATTTTTTAGTGCCCTTCGAAGAGGCATCGAATGGATCAAGTCACCGACACATTGAAGGACACGTCTCCCCGCAACGTCGGAGGCGCCCGGCGGTGGGTTCAGCCGGCGGCCGCCTACACCCTCGCCCTCGCTGGCCTGATTTGGGTTTTCCACGACATCCACGCCGGAAACCTGTTTCAGAATATGGGCTCCGTCCGCTGGGAATGGGTCGCGTTAGCCATCCTCTTCGATGTTCTGAACTATGTGGCTCAAGGGTGGCGATGGAAACTCTTGCTGAACCCCGTGGGTCACACGACGATCCTGCGTTCAACACAGGCCATTTATGCAGGTCTGTTCACGAACGAAGTGCTGCCGATGCGGTTTGGCGAATTGGTTCGCGCCTACCTGGTCTCCCGCTGGCTGCCTGCTCCCATGACGGCGGTCGTCCCTTCGATGATGGTGGAGCGCTGGCTGGACGGCGTCTGGATGGCCCTCGCCATCGGCCTCACAACGATCCTCGTTCCCTTACCCAAGGATCTCCTTGATGCCGGCGATGTGCTGGGAGTCATTGTTTTGGTTGCGACCGCCTTGTTTGTGTTTGTCGTTCTTCGCAGGCCAAAAGCTGCCCCGAGCCCGAGCAATGCACAGCCGAGCGCTCCGGGCTTATGGCGTCGCGCGGGCTCGGTGGTGACGAGCCTTGCCGGCGGCATTCAAGCGATCGGCCTGTCGCGCCCGTTTTATCTGACAACGCTTGTTTCCCTGCTCATGCTGGCGCTTCAGGCCCTGTCGTTCTGGCTGGTCATGTGGGCTTATGGGTTGCGGCTTCCCTGGTGGACAGGCGCCGTTGTCTTTCTGATCGTGCATCTTGGAACTGCCTTGCCTAATGCCCCTGCGAACGTGGGTACCTACCAGTTCTTCACCGTGGTGGGTTTGACCCTCTTCGGGGTGGACAAGACTCTCGCCACTGGATTTTCAGTCGTTGTGTTCATCCTGTTGACCGTTCCGCTTTGGATCCTGGGGTTCTTCGCCTTGAGCCAAACCGGGATGACCCTGCGCACCATCCGAAGTGAGATTGCGAAGTCGCGGCCCGCCATGAACACATGAACTCTCGAATGTGATGAGAGATAGTGGCGCCCGCCGAGCACGCAAGACCGTAAAAATGGGGTAATTCCCGCAGGCACGGTGTCACTAAGTTCTATCCTCCTCAATAAACCTTGACGGGCCTCGAAGAAGTCGATATGGTTTGCAGTGGCAGATAGTTGTATCCCCCTCGATGGATCCCCCCATCTTCAACCATACCCCTATAAAGGCGCACCATGTCAAGATGCGAATCCCTCTCATTCGAAAACCAGTGTGCGGCAACCCTCACGCTCGATGCGGCCTTCAGCGTCCACAGAATCCTGGGTCCCGGCTTGCTGAAATCAGTTTATGAATTCTGTCTCGCCTATGAGTTGAAAAGGCGCGGTGCCGAGGTACAGAGTCAACTCGTCATTCCGATCATCTATGATGGAGTTCGCCTGGAGGGCGGGCTGAGGATCGATCTGCTCGTTGATCATCAACTTGTCGTCAAGATCAAGGCGGCGGAAGCATTGCTCCCGCTCTACGAAGCGCAGCTTCTTACCACCCTCAGGCTGAGCAGAAAACGGCTGGGTTTGCTCATCAATTTCAATGTTCCCGTGTTGAGGGATGGGATCCGGCAAATCATTGTGTGATTCGGGGGTTTCGGTATTGTGCATGAGGTCGTCGCCTCTTCACCCGATGGCTCGGAAATGGCTTCCCGCCCTATCAGTCACTTCCCCTGCCATGATAGACTAGTGTTTCGCATGGACGAAGATTGCCGTTAACAAGGGTGTGAACTCACGGGAAGGCTTACTCCCACCGACTGCAATGCCCACTAGAATAACCGCATCCCCACATCGCCTCAGCCAGATCCACGTCCCCCATCGTGTCCACGATTTCCGGGACATCTCGAGTCGAATTCTTCACTTGGCAACCCGGGGGTTCCTGCGAATCGATTTTTTGCGGGAAGTTTCAGCGATTTTATTGACCTCTTCCAAATGCGACTGCGTCGCCATGCGATTGCGCGAGCATGACAATTGCTACCGAACCGAATTGCATCGCCGTCACGAGCCCCCGTTCCATTGCGAAGTCATTCCCGGTAGGCAAGAGACCGGCAGCCCTCCAGACGCAATGCGTCAACACGATCCTCAACTGGAGCGGTGGCGCTCGGCACTCATGGGGGATCGACGTTCCTCTGCCCTTCCCCCCTTGACAGAGAGAGGGAGCCTGTGGACTGGCAATGTGTCGAAACTCCTAAAGGACCGGCCTTCCGGCCGAAAAGGAAATTCAGGACCGGTCCTTCCGGCCGAAAGAGCGTTTCAATCCCTGGCTATGATCCCGATCATGGACGATCGAAGGAAGGTCGGTTTGATTGAAATGAGGAGCGCCCGTCAGAATTTCTTCTCAAAGGATCAAATCGAGTTTTACGAGGGAATCGCGCAGATGTTGGGAGTGTCGCTCGTCCACCGGATCACCCAGGTAAAGCTGCGGGAGCGAGTCAAAGAACTGACGTGCCTCTATGGGATCTCCCAGTGGGTGGAACGTCCCGGGGTCTCCCAGGACGAAATCCTCCAGGGGATCGTGGATCTGCTTCCTCCCGCCTGGTTGTATCCGGAGATTGCCTCGGCACGAATTATCCTCGATGGCCGCACCTTTGTTTCCACCCATTTCCAGGAGGGCTGTCATCAACAGAAGGCTAAGATCATCGCCAACGGCGACCATCGCGGCATTGTCGAGATGACCTACTCAGAATCGAGACCGGAAATTGATGAAGGGCCTTTCCTCAAGGAGGAGCGGAGCCTCATCGACGCGGTGGCCAAGGAGGTGGTCCTGCTCGTCGAACGTCTCCAGGCCGAAGAGGAAAGGAGCAAACTGCAGGAACAACTCCGCCATGCCGACCGGTTGGCCACGATTGGTCAACTGTCCGCGGGGGTTGCCCACGAGTTGAACGAACCCCTGGGGAGCATTTTGGGATTTGCTCAACTCGCCATAAAGTCTACGGAGCTGCCCCGGCAGACAACACAGGATCTTGAGAAGATCGTCGCCGCCACCCTCCATGCTCGCGAGGTGGTGAAAAAGCTGATGCTGTTTTCACGCCAACTGCCTCCGCGTACCGATAAAGTTGACTTGAACCAGATGGTCGAGGAGGGCCTCTACTTTCTAGAAGCCCGGTGCATCAAAGCGGGAATCGAACTCGTCCGCGATCTGCACCCCGATCTTCCCAAGGTGAACGCCGATCCCTCTCAACTCCACCAGGTGTTGGTCAATCTGGTGGTCAATGCTCTGCAGGCCATGCCGGAGGGCGGCCGGCTGATCATCCGGACCCTCGCCTGCAACAGTCACGTCTCCCTTGTTGTGGAAGACACCGGATCGGGAATGAGCAAGGAAGTCATGCAACAGATATTCATTCCTTTCTTCACCACCAAGGACATCGGGGAGGGGACCGGCCTGGGCTTGCCGGTGGTCCACGGGATTGTCACGGCCCATGGGGGGTCGATCAAGGTGGAAAGTGAAGTGGGCCACGGCTCGCGATTTGAGATCCTCCTGCCGGTCTCGTATGGGTTCCATGAAAAAGGGGTTGAATCCGATGGCATCTTTGAGTGACAAGGAACAGATTTTGGTGGTTGATGATGCGCCAGAAACCCTGGAGGTCCTTCAACGAAACCTGGCGTCCAAAGGGTATCGGGTTTTCACCGCTCCCGGCGTGACCGAGGCCATTCACGTTCTGGATGCAACCGCGGTTGACCTGGTCATAACCGACCTCAAGATGCCCAAGATCAGCGGCCTTGATTTGATCCGTCATGTGCGGGAAAACTTCAAAGACACCGAAGTCATGATGATTACGGGGTATCCCTCCATTGGAGGAGCGGTCGAGGCAGTCCGCTCAGGAGCCGAAGATTATTTGGTCAAGCCCTTTACCGATGACGAGCTCTTTGCCGCCGTCTCCCGGGCCCTCAATAAGCTGCATGTGCGCAGGACCGGAGACAATCATCTTCCTCCTCCCCTCCCGACCCATCTCGGGCTCATCGGTGAGTCTGAGGCTATGAAAAAAGTCTCGCTCGCGATCAGCAAGGCGACCACTACGCTGGCCACCGTCCTGATCACCGGGGAGAGCGGCTCAGGAAAAGAACTGGCCGCGCGTGCCATTCACTATAACAGCCAGCGCGCTTCGGCCTCTTTCGTCCCCGTCAACTGTGGAGGAATTCCCGAAGAACTGCTCGAAAGCGAGCTCTTCGGTCATCTCAAGGGGGCCTTTACCGGCGCCACCGAGACTCGAGCCGGTTTCTTTCAGACGGCCGACGGAGGAACGATCTTTCTCGACGAGGTGAGTGAAACCAGCCTGGGCATGCAAGTGAAGCTGCTGCGGGTGCTCCAGGACAAAGAAGTCTGCATGGTCGGTTCGAGCCGAACCCGGAAAGTGGATGTCAGAATCCTCGCCGCCACCAACAAAGATTTGCAGGCCCTGGTGAATAAAGGTCTCTTCCGGCAAGATTTGTATTTTCGGCTCAATGTGATCACCCTGGATATTCCCCCCCTGCGTGAACGAGGGGACGACATCCTCCTCCTTATAAAACATTTCGCCACCCAATTCGCGGAGGAGCTCGGCAAACCCATTCCCCATTTTTCTGAAAACGCCCTGGAGGTTCTCCGTAACTATCACTGGCCGGGGAACGTGCGGGAATTGGAGAATGTGGTTCAACGACTCTTGGTGATGACGGAAGGAGATTTGATCGAGGTGCCGGACCTGCCCTCTCTCATGAGGTTCTCGGCCCTCCGAGGCACAGGTCTGGATCGAACTCTGGCTCAAGTGGAGGCGGAGTACATCCGCAACGTGCTTGCAAGTGTTGACGGAAACAAGAGCCGCGCCGCGGAAATCCTTGGCATCGACCGCAAGACACTCCGGGAAAAGCTCAAAGACACCCCTCTTTCATCTGACTGAACAAACCTCGGCCCTCAAATCATCTTTCCTTCCTGATGGGCACGGAACCTTAATCTTGACGTTAATCGCCGGCTTCATCCCCCGAATGGAGAAATTCTCCCCAGTGGTCGAAAACTCTCCATATTACGCGGCTTGAATTCTGAGTCGCTCCTTTGAGCGAGGCTGCAACTAAGTGAATTCCATCCCGGCAACCCTCCTCCCTGCACAAAGTTAAGTCGCCGCCTCGATTCCATCTCTACAAATTTTCATTCTCAACGCTTTTTGCACGAGCCTGGTCGAACAGTTGCAAGATCTCTATGTGGGTGCCATTGGGTGTGACATCCGGTCCAAGTCATGGACTAGAGAGGACCCGTTAAAAAGGGGGCATCCATCAGCCGACAACCAGACTCTTCCCCTTCGGTCAAGGACGCTGATGAATGCCTCCGGATTCTACAGACTGTTTAACCACAAGGGGAAGCAGGTAGGAGAAAATGTCATCCACGTTGAGAAAATTCATCCCAGAAGTTGATCGAACCCCGGCGGGTAAAACGATGGCCCAGGAAGTGGTCATCGAAGTGTACGGAGGTCTATGCGCATCGTGTGAGGAAGGTCCCAATTGTACTTATCCGAGAGACCTCGATCACCCTCCGATCCTCTGTGAGCAGTATGTGCCCTACCCACCCGCTCAGCCGAAAGTCAGTGCCGTTAACACTTCCAAGTCTGACCCTCTGCGGTCGAACCGAGTGGTGACCGGACGGGGCGACGCCAGCAAATATCCCGGGCTTTGCGCCAGCTGTGACAAGCAAACGGGCTGCACATATCCAAAGCCCGAAGGAGGGGTTTGGCACTGCGTGGAGTATCGATAAGAGGCGTGATCTCTCCGCTTGGAATCAAGCGCAGAGCACCTCCGGACAAGAGCAGCCATGAGGACAGAAAACATCTCAAGTGTCATTGAAATAAGCGTTTCCGGCATTATAGAAAAACACGCGGGTGACCGGGGCGGGCTGATCTCCATCCTTCAGGAGATTCAATCACGGTATGGCTATCTTCCCGCCGAATCGCTGAAGGCGGTCGCGGCACAGACGGGCCGTTCTCTCGTGGATATTTACGGTGTGGCCACGTTCTATCGTTCCTTCAGCCTGAAGCCGCGTGGAAAACATCTGACGTCGGTCTGTCAGGGGACTGCATGCCACGTTCGAGGGGGGGCCGCGGTGGGCGAGAAGTTCCAGCAGGAACTCGGGGTTCCCGCGGGTGAAACCACAGCCGATCGCGAATTCACGCTCGAGACCGTCAATTGCCTGGGCGCCTGTGCCCTGGGACCGATTGTCGTGGTGGATGGCCACTACTTTTCGAATGTGAGTCCCGTGCGGGTACGGGAGATTGTGGAAAAGGCGAGAGCGGGCCTTGACAACGTGGAGGTCTTCCGCGACCAGCGGATCTTCGCCGTCGAGGTGAGCTGTCCCCGCTGCAACCACAGCTTGATGGACTCGGACCATCCCGTGGATGGCTATTCTTCAATCCGCGTGACCGCTTCCTTCGGAAACGAGCACGGGTGGCTGCGCCTGTCCTGCCTGTATGGAAGTTACACCGTCGAATCGGAATTCAAGATTCCGCCGGACACCGTGGTCAATTTTTTCTGTCCCCATTGTCACACCGAGCTGACAGGTGCTTCGAGCTGCCCCGAGTGCGAGGCCCCCATGGTCCCGATGATCGTTCGCGGAGGGGGCATTGTCCAAATCTGCTCCCGGCGTGGTTGCAAGGGGCACATTCTCGATATGGGAGGCAGCCTCCTTTTGTGAAGTCCGGAAAACTCCGGGCATGAGGGCGCGCGCGGCGAGAGGGCAGGCGAACAGGAAACGTTCATGGAGAAACTAAGATCGATTGATGATTTCAAGGCACTGCAGCGTCGCATTGAGTCCGATGTCAATCCGAATATTCCCACCCTGGTAATTTCGGCGGGCACCTGCGGGCAGGCCAGCGGCGCGAATGATTTGATTCGCATCTCCAAGCGGGAATTACTTTCCCGAAGATTGACAGAGAAGATCCGCCTGCGCATCACCGGCTGCCAGGGATTCTGCCAGATGGAGCCACTCGTCCTGGTCCAGCCGTATGGCACATTTTATCCTCGCGTCGGCGTGAAGGAGATGAGTCGCATCGTCGAAGCGGTGGCAACAGGGAAAGTGCTTCAGGATCTGCTCTACGTGGACCCCGAAACCGGCGCGATCATTGAAAGGCAGGATGACATTCCATTCTTCGCCCGGCAGACTCGAACCATCCTCCATGGCAACGAGCAGGTCGATCCGATTCGCATTTATGATTCCATTGAAAACGGCGGTTATTCCGCGCTGATGCTTGTGATGTCCCGGCAAGACCCCCTCTGGGCCATCGGGCAAGTCAAGGCATCCGGCCTTCGCGGCCGCGGGGGCGCCGGCTTCCCCACCGGACAGAAATGGCAGATGCTGGCGGACCAGCGGAACGGCCGTGGAAAATTTCTTGTGTGCAACGGCGACGAGGGCGATCCCGGCGCTTACATGGACCGCAGTGTGCTCGAAGGCAATCCTCACAGTATCATCGAAGGGATGCTGATTGGCGCCTATGCCACGGGAGCCACGTCAGGCGTCATTTACGTGCGCAACGAATACCCGCTCGCCGTCAAACACCTTGTCATCGCCCTCCGGCAAGCAAACGAACTCGGGTTGCTCGGCAAAAATATCTTGGGAACTGGATTCTCGTTTGAGATCCAGATGGTCAAGGGGGCCGGAGCATTTGTGTGCGGCGAAGAGACCGCCCTCATTCGATCCATCGAGGGAAAAATCGGAGAACCTCGCCAGCGCCCCCCCTATCCCGTGCAGAAAGGGATCGACGGGAAGCCGACCGCCATCAATAACGTTGAGACATGGGCGAACATCCCCGCCATCTTCATCCAAGGTGCAGGCGAGTTCGCCAGGATTGGCACTCCCCAGAACACCGGAACAAAAATCTTCAGTCTGGTCGGAAAGGTCCGAAATACCGGACTGGTAGAAGTCCCGATGGGCATCACCATCAATGAGATCGTCAATACCATTGGGGGTGGTCCCGCGGGTCCGGCCAGAATCAAGGCTGTTCAAACCGGCGGACCGTCCGGCGGTTGCATTCCCGCCAGGATGTTTGATCTTCCGATCGACTACCAAAACCTGGCCCAGGCCGGGTCGATCATGGGATCCGGCGGAATGATCGTAATGGATGAGAACACCTGCATGGTGGATGTCGCCAAATATTTCATGAATTTTCTCAAGGACGAGTCCTGTGGCAAGTGTTTTACCTGCCGAAAAGGCACGCAGCGTATGTGGGAGATCCTCGACGATATCACCCGGGGGAAAGGAACGCCGTCCGAGCTCGAGCTGCTTCAAGAATTGGCGACGGTGGTGAAGGACACCACCCTGTGCGGCCTGGGACAGACCGCTGCCAATCCGGTCTTGAGTACCCTGCGGTATTTCCGGCAGGAATATGAACGCCATATCCGCGAAAAGCGATGTGAAGCCTTTGTCTGTAAAGACCTGGTCGGCGCTCCGTGCCAGTCGGCCTGTCCCCTGGGAACAGAGGCGTGGCGATACGTGGCGCATCTTGCTCACGGCGAGTTTGAGGAGGCCTATCGAGTTATTCGAGAAACCAATCCATTCCCCTCGGTGTGTGCGAGAGTGTGCGATCACAAGTGCGAATCGAGATGTCGCCTCGGGACCAGCGGGAATCGTCCGGTGGCCATCCGCGCACTCAAACGGTTTATCACCGACCGTATGGATCCCTCGATCTACAAGCCCAAACGGACCTTTTCCGTCTTGCCGGATTCCCCCTCGGTGGCCGTGGTGGGCTCCGGCCCCGCCGGACTAACCGCCGCACACTACCTTTCCCTCGACGGGTACAGGGTAACTGTCTTCGAGGCGGATGGAGAGCCGGGCGGAATGCTTACGAGCGGCATCCCGGCCTATCGGCTGCGTCGTGATGTGCTGAAACGTGAGATTGAGTCTCTACTTGATGAGAACATCACGCTAAAGTGCAACGCCGCCCTGGGTCGCGACTTCACGGTCGACACCTTGTTTGAGCAAGGTTACAAGGCGGTCTTCCTGGCCTTGGGCGCCCATAAGAGCCGGAGATTGAATATCGAGGGAGAGAATCTCGACGGTGTCTATCCAGCCATCCAGTTCCTCAAGGCGTTTAACCTGCAAGGGAAGAAGCTGGCAAAAGGAAACGTGGGCATTGTTGGGGGCGGCAACTCTGCAGTCGATGCGGCCCGCGTGGCCTTAAGACAGGAAGGCGTTGACAGCGTCACTCTCTACTATCGCCGTCTGCGACACGATATGCCCGCCTTGAAAGAAGAAGTCGACCTGGCGCTCGAGGAGGGGATCCAACTGGAGACCCTGGTCTCCCCGGTCAAGATTGAGTGCAAGGAGGGCCGATTGACCGGTATTCAATGTGTTCGGAATGAGCTGGGCGCAAGGGATGCCAGCGGCCGCCGTTATCCCAATCCGATCCGCGGCACAGAGTTTTTGCGCTTACTGGATACCTTGATCATCACCATAGGGGATGAGCCCGACATCGATTACATGACCTCCATGGGTATCGAGATCAATGAGCGAGGAACTGTACGGACCGATCCGGACACCCTGGCAACATGCCGGGCAGGTGTATTTGCCGGAGGCGATGTGGTGACCGGACCGAACACGGTTGTGGATGCGATCGCTGCAGGAAAGAAAGCTGCCGTGATGATCGGCCGCTATCTCCGGGGCGAGGAAATGAAACCGCCTGAGTCCGTGCGGTTGCCTCAAGTTTACGTGGCGCCTTGTGGAATCTCGGAGGAAGAACTTGCCGAAATCCGTCGCGCCGAGCCCCCTACTCTTCCCCTCGAACTGCGCAAGCAAAGCTTCTCCGAAGTGGAATTGCCACTGCTGGAAGAAGACGCCCGGCGCGAGGCCAAACGGTGCCTTCGGTGTGATCTGGAATTCACCGTGCCCAGGGCGAGTGAGCCGGAGTTCGCCACGGCAGGAGTGAAAACCGTATGATTGAGCTGACCATTAATGGATTGAAACTGTCAGTCGAGGATGGCACGACGCTCCTCGAGGCGGCCCGGTTTCTTGGGTTCCCCATCCCGACTCTCTGCCACATGGACGGGCTGACGCCTTATGGCGCCTGCCGCCTGTGCGTGGTTGAGATTGGTGAGAACTCAAAGGCAAGACTGGTGACGTCCTGCACCTATCCGGCTGAAGAGGGGCTCAAAGTACGTACCGCCTCCTCGCGAGTCATGAGAGCCCGCAAAATGATCCTGGAACTTCTGCTGGCGTCTTGCCCGCAGTCGAAGACCATCCAGGATCTGGCCTCTGCCTACGAAGTCCGCCGGCAACGGTTCAAACAGGAATATGAAACCTGTATCCTGTGCGGCCTGTGCGTCCGGATGTGTGAAGAACAGATGATGGCAAAGGCCATCGGTTTCCGTGGACGGGGTGAGCATCGAAGCATCGGAACACCGTTCGATGTCCAATCCGAAGTTTGCCGGCTCTGCGGCGGCTGCATGTATGTCTGCCCCGCCTGCCAACTGCGATGTACCTACACGGAGCCGGAAAAGGCCATCTGTGGCGGCTGTACCAACCTCAGCCCACCCTGCCTGGAAAAGGAACAGTTCGACGACATGATGTGCTACATGAAGCCTTGTGTGGCGTGCGAAATCAGAAAAGATTGAGAAGACCAAAGGAGAGCAGCACTATGTCACTTTCAAAAATCAACGCCTCAGCCGCTACGCTGACCAAGAACCGGACCGAAGGCTCGATTGTTCCCACCTCCGGAATGTGCGTGACCTGCGTGGATGGCTGCATTGGAATGTGCGAGATTGGCAAGTCGGCCTATCGCGGCCACGAGGTGAGTTATCCCCAGCCCTTTGGAGTGATCACCACGGCGGGAGAGAAAACCTATCCGGTGGACTACTCTCACTTCAACATCATGGGCACCGCAGCCGGCGCGCACGGCATCGAGGCCGATAGCGATAAGGCCATCTTTCCCAAGGTGAACCTCGAAGTGGCCATTGGCCATGATAAGAGGATCAAGTTCCATCTCCCCTGGATCATCCCCGGGATCGGCTCGACCAACATCGCCAAGAATAACTGGGAGGGGCTCGCCATCGGCTCGGCGCTGGCCGGGACCGGGCTGACCATTGGTGAAAATGTGGCCGGGATGGATCCGGAAGCCCAGTTCAAGGATGGGAGGGTCGTCGACACGGTTGACTTGAAGCGCCGCGTGAGGCTCTACAAGGATTTCCAGCGCAATGGCTATGGCGCCATCATCGTCCAGGCCAACATTGAAGACACCCGCCTGGGGGTCCATGAATACGCCATCGAGAAACTGGGTGTGGAATGCGTCGAGATGAAATGGGGGCAAGGGGCCAAGGATATCGGGGGGGAAGTCAAAGTCAATAATCTGAAAAAGGCCCAGATCCTTTATGACCGCGGCTACATCGTGCTCCCCAATCCGACCGATCCCGTCGTCATCCAGGCTTTTGAACGCGGCGCCTTCAAAGAATTTGAGCGCCACTCCCGCGTCGGCATGGTCACCGAGGAATCTTTTGCGGGAAGGGTTGAGCAGCTCCGTCGGGCGGGCGCCAAATATGTCTTCTTGAAGACCGGGGCCTACCGCCCCGTCGATCTGGCCCGCGCCATCGTGTATGCCTCCAGGTACAAGATTGACCTCCTCACCGTCGATGGCGCCGGCGGTGGCACAGGGATGAGCCCCTGGCGGATGATGAACGAATGGGGTATTCCCCCCGTGGAATTGCATTCCCTGCTGTACCAGTACGCCAAGCGGCTCGCCGATGAAGGCCGATACGTTCCCGCACTCGCGGTCGCCGGGGGATTTACGTTCGAAGATCAAATCTTCAAGGGGCTGGCCATGGGCGCCCCCTTCGTCAAGCTCGTCGGGATGGCCCGCGCCCCCATCGCCGCCGCCATGGTCGGCAAAACCATCGGCCGCGCCATCGAAGAGAACCAGTTGCCGGTGTACGTGGAGCGCTTTGGAGATACGCGGGACGAAATTTTCGTCACAGCCACCGCACTGCGCCAGGAACTGGGCGATGCAGTCTTTGAAACATTGCCCACCGGTGCTCTTGGACTTTATACCTACTACGAACGATTGGCCCAGGGGCTGCGGCAACTGATGGCCGGAAGCCGGAAGTTTTCTACGGAGTATTTAACGCGGGATGACCTTGCCGCCCTGACTCCCGAAGCGGCCGCAATCAGCGGCATCCGCTATGTCATGGACGTCGATCAGGAGCAGGTCGAGGAGATTTTTAAAGCCTATTGAGAATGATTAAATATAGCGACCTCTGCGAATGATTTCGGTGGTATGGGCGGCTCTGCCGCTCAATATTGCGGTAAGCCTCCGGCTTACCGTGGTGAACCTTCTTCCTCATTTTTCCTTAGACCGCTGGAGCCCGCCGCCAGTGGCGGCTGGCTCCAGCCTCGGATTAGGAGGATGGTAGAGTCTGCATGTGCCGGAAAAGCGGAGCTTTTCCGCAATAATGAGCGGCAGAGCCGCAAGTCTCAGGCATTTCATATTTCCGCCTTTTTCCTGTCACTATATTCTCTCATCCTCAGTAGGATGTAACATCCTTGAAGGCACTCCCCCTACGACCGATGTGAAGTGCCTTCTTTGTTTCGATATGGTGCTGTACAACGAAATTACACCGCTCTGGAAAGGGGGAGTGGACCTTCAATTGTGGTACGAGTGGGAAAGGTCCTGAGCTGGCTGATTGCAGCAGATTGGTTGCATGTGAATTCATACAGACTGCAAATAACCTCCTGCGTGCCACCCATTCATCCCGCCATTCCTATCAACTCTCCACGCAAAACTGTCACCGCCTGCCCACCCAGATGGACGCGATCGCCATTGACGCGGACTCGAATCACCCCTCCCCGGGCAGAGGCTTGGTAGGCCAGCATTTCCTTCTTCTTTAATCGATTCGACCAGAAAGGCCCGAGACAGCAGTGCGCTGAGCCGGTGACCGGGTCTTCGTTGATGCCGGCCGCAGGAGCAAAAAACCGGGAGACAAAATCAAACTGGGGCGAATCAGACCGGCTGGTCACAATGACGCCCCGGACCGGAAGGGTTCCGAGTTGTGTAAAATTCGGCTTGAGGCCCCGGAGTGCCGCCTCTGAATCAAGCTCCACGAGATAGTCAAATTGGTTTCTCCCCACGTACTTGGGAACAACACCCAGGGCTTCTCGAAGACCTGCGGGAGTCTCCGCCGGTTCCTCCGCCTTGGCAGGAAAATCAAGCTCAAGCCACTCCCCAAGGCGATCGGCAGTTAACAATCCGCTCCGGGTGTGAAAGCGGGCCTGCACACCCTGGGGAAGATGGTCGTCCTCCCACAAGACGTGAGCACTCGCCACGGTGGCGTGTCCGCAGAGATCCACTTCCATGGCTGGAGTGAACCACCGTAGATCGAACCCGTCTTCTCTTTTCCATAGGAATGCGGTCTCGGAAAGATTCATCTCGCGGGCCACATCCTGCAACCAGTGGTCGTCCCGCCGTTCGGAAAGGACACACACGGCCGCAGGGTTTCCAGCAAAAGGTTTGTCGGTGAATGCATCGACTTGAACAATTCTAATCCCCATAAGCTCCATCCTTATTTTGGCAGAGGATTGTACAAAGATTGTTAACCATGCCGAGAGCAGTTTGGTCACTGCTTACAATGAAAGCAAAGTTTTTACCCCGTCATTTCCGTGTCGTCCGCGTTCGTCCGTGTCCTCTACGACCGGATCATCGTCAGTACCATCTTAAATGGCTTCATTGCCTTCAAGGCATGAGGTTGATCTGCCGGCATCAAAATCATATCTCCGGACTTCAGCACGTGAGGTTTCCCGGAAATCGTGACTTCTGATTCTCCTTCCAGGACATAGACCAGGGCATCAAAGGGTGCCGTGTGTTCGCTCAGCGCCTGACCCTCATCAAAAGCGAACAACGTGACATTCCCCTTTTCCTTCTTGACGATTTGCCGGCTCACGATGGAACCCGGCTGATAATTTACCAAATTCATCAGGTTTAAAGGCGTCGACTCCACGGCGTTGTCTGCCATAGCTTCCTTCCATGAGAAAAATTGACTCGTCGAATTTCTACTGATTTCGATTTTGAGCTCTTTGAACCAAACCCTCCACGCTGGCCTGAAACATCCGCTGCCACCGCCTCACCACCAGCGGCCGTATCAATCCTATCTTCTTGCCCTGGAACACCTCAGTGTTACCAACTCGTGTCCTTCCATCCGGCAATCTCTCAAAGAACCAGATGTGGCACGACTTAATCCCATTTTCATCCTTTGACCACATGGCCCGTCTCCCTTTGGTGACGGGTCCAACCTCCTCAAGGGAGACGACCTCGCCGACGGGAAAACCTAAATTGAGTTTCTGCTCGAATTTCGCGCCAGTTTTCCATTCCGCCTCATTGACCCAACGCGCGGAGACATGGAGGGGACGCGACCACGCCGGCCATTCTTCCAGTCGGCTCCACATGGCCCACAACACCGGAGCTGGAATCGCTGCCTCCTTCTCCGCCGACACGATCAACGTGTCCCAACCGGGTGTCGTGAGGCCGACCTTCTCCAGGGCCATCCGAACATTGGGGTCGCTCGCGGCCATCGACTGCATTTGATGATTTGCGAAGTAAAGATCAATGCCAAAGACCACCGCGCCCAGAAGGATGACTACTACCAGAATGAATAAAGTGGTTCTCATCAGCGACTCAAACCCTCTCCCACCTCAAGAGCCCGGTCTTGAGACATTGCATCCGTGAGGTCCGATCGCAGGGATCTCCTCCGGGTGACGACGATGACACTGTCATTTCAAGGATTGTAGCAGATTTGGAGGGATTCCTGCTTCCAGATTGGGACGTCATCCGGCAGGTGCCCCCCTGAGATATGAGGATCAGCGGTGAGTTTACCTTTCAAAGACACAAGGCATCGGTGATAAGATACCTCGGACCGTCCTTAATGCTCGATGAACATCGGGACATAACCCTGGTGATGGACGCCTGCACCGACGCTCTTCCACTTGCGACCACTCCCTTCAAGAGGACCAAAATGAAACCCACTGTATTCGTTTTTCTCGTTCTCCTTTTTTCTATTTCCGAACTCGTGTTTTCTCAGGAACCGGCTACATCCCACAAACTCTCTGCCCCGCAGCAGACAACCGGGATAAAAGAAAGCCCCACACTCCCGCCGGCCCCGCCGCTGCTCTCTTCGGCCCTGTGCGGGAAGGGAGTTTATCTATTCACCATGAACGGACAGCCGGTGGGGCGTGAGTCGTTCGAGGTACGCTGTTCTGCGGAGGGCGGCTTTTCCGTCAGTGGACACACGGACCTGAAGGTCCCCGGCGCCACCGTCGACCTCAACACGACGCTGGAGTTAGATCAGTTGGCAATCCCTTCAAACTTTACCGCCAAAGGAACGGTGGCCGGCACCGCTACCGATCAGGTTCTCATTTTGAAAGAAGGAAAAGCCAAGTTCTCAATCAATGGGGCGGAACGGGAGGTTCCTTACACTCCCGGGTCGTCGTTCATTGCACCCAATATCTTTTACCTGATCCCCTTCGTCGCAGCGCGCTTTGACACCCGCAAAGGGGGACCTCAGGAGCTTCCAATTTTCCCAACGCTGAAAATAAGGATGGAACGATTGGGCCGGGATGAAGTCCAGGCCACAGGCATTCTGGCACAAGCGGCGCCCGAGACTTTTGATCGTTATAACCTGCAATTCGGAGTCATCAGCACCATATTCTGGACAGATTCCAAGGGACGGGTCGCGGTGGTTTCTGTTCCCATGCAAAACTTCGTGGCGGTACGCGAGGAGTATCTCAGCTTTGTTGAACCCCTCCGGACCGCCATGGCTGCCGCTGCCAAAGCGGTTGAGCCCGATTACTCGGCTCCCCCTCACGCCCCGTTTACGGCCGAGGAAGTGACGGTGAAGTCCAAAGACGTGACACTCGCCGGGACCCTCTTGATGCCCAAGACCGGTAAGGGACCCTTTCCTGCCGTCATCACCATCACCGGTTCCGGTCAGCAGACTCGCGACGAACCCATCCCGATTCCGGGGCTTGAGAAATATCGCCCCTTCCGCCAAATTGCCGATTCCCTGGCCAGTCAGGGAATCGCGGTTCTGCGTGTGGACGACCGCGGCATCGGGAAATCTTCGGGACATGAAACGCTCATGGCTGTCACGACTTTTGATTTCGCAGATGACACGCGGTCCCAGGTGGCCTATCTGCGCACCCGTCGCGATATCGATCCGAAACGGATCGCACTTGTCGGACATAGTGAGGGAGGCATCATTGCACCGATTGTAGCCTCCACTGATCCGGGCCTGGCCGCCATCGTGCTCATGGCCGGTACTGCAAAACGCGGTGACGCGGTCATCCTGGATCAATCCGCCGACCTTCTGGACCGCGATCCCACCCTCACGAAAGAAGAGAAGGCCAAGCGATTGGCGGAACAGCGAGAGATGCTCCGCACGATCGCCGAAGGCGGCGATATTTCGAAACTGCCGGACACCATCAAGAATGCCTGGTACAAGAATTTTCTGACCTACGATCCGTTGCCCCTCATCCGCAAGGTGCGCCAACCTCTGTTGATCTTACAAGGAGCCCTCGACCGGCAGGTCACCGCCGATCAGGCTGCGGCGCTGGAACAAGCAGCGCGTGAAGCCGGCAATAAAGACGTCACGATCCATATTTTCCCGAATCTCAACCATTTGTTCCTTCCGGCCAAGACAGGCTCTTTCAGCGAATATAGTTCGTTGACCACAATCTCGATCGACGATGATGTTCTCAAGGTTTTGAGCACTTGGCTTCGTGAAAAGCTCAAAGCTAAGTAAATAGAGACCTCCCGATGGCACGTCTCCGGATCCGCCAGGAGAATGACTTCTGCCCTCATCAATGAAGGGGACGCCAAAAATCGCGTCCCCTGATTCCTTCTCCCGGTTAGCGAATCGCCCTCCTGCTGGACTTAAGCGCTGGCAGGCTTGCGAGGCCCTCCACCCAAGTGGAACCCGCCCGGTAGCCTCTCGCCTCCCTCTCCGGGTATCGCGCCTTACCCCCTTCAACGCACCTTTGATAAAGCCTCAAAATTCGCTGCCCATGCAACCCCATAAATCTGTAAGAGTTTTCATAAATCTGCCGATGAATAAGGTGTAGGCTTGGTCCTCAACTATTAATCATCATTTGTTTTGTCATTCAATCTTTATGAAAAGGATGACCGTAACCAAGCAGTTTGTCTTTCTCCTCCTTCTCGCCTTTGGAGTGGCGCTGGGTTTCACGATTCAATTGACTTCCCGCTTTTCCAGATTTTCAACCCAAGGGACGCAGCTGACGCAAGGTCTCCAAAAAACTCTCGCCCTCAGCCAGGAATTGCTGACCGGGGCGGCCGAGGAAACCAACCTCCTTTATGAACAGTTCGGAGAACTCGACCCCCAGTTCACGACCAAACTCGATGAGATCAATTTCCAGTTGGGTGAAACCATCCTGAAGTACTTGCGGCTCGATCTGGGAGAGGACGAACGTCTTGCCGTCGAGAGAATTCGCGAGCTTTATTCCGAGCTGGGGATCCAATCCCGACAGATCTACGAACAATTGCGCCATGGAGAGCGCCGCCTGGCACTTCAAAGGGTCAAGCGGGCCGAAGGATTGAAAGGCAGGATCGACAAGGAATTCGCAACCCTCAGTGATTTACAAGTCCGGAAACTGGAGCAGATGCTGTCGCAGTCAAACAGAACGGTCAAGTACGGATTTATCGCCATCTACGGGTTTGCGGACTTGCTCCTGATCATGCTTATCGCCTTCATGCTTCTCCTGCGAAAGCGCATTCTGGTGCCCTTGCACTCAGTTCTTGAAGCCATCGATCGGATCCGGCGAGGTGATTTCTCCGCGCGGGCACCCGTGGGTCGACTGGACGAGAGCGGGGTGCTGGCCCAGGGATTCAATTTCATGGCCGAATCACTGGCCGAGAGTTACAAGGGATTGGAACAAAAAGTCGAGGAACGGACGCAGCAGCTTCGCGAACTGCGAATACAGTTCGTCCAAGCGGAAAAAATGTCGGCCATGGGCCGGCTCGTGGGTGGAGTAGCTCACGAATTGAATAACCCCCTGACGGTCATTCTCGGTTTCACTGAGATGGAAATAAAGAAGCTCACCGCCCGTCAAGCCGACCCGAAAACAATCAAGCTGATGGAGGACATCTATTTTCAAGCGGAGCGCTGCCGGCGGATTGTCGCCAATCTGCTCCAGGTGGCTCGCCGCCAGGAGCCGCACCTGGAACCGATCAGAATCAACGGGGTCATCGAGCAGGTTCTCCAGCTTCGTGATTATGAGTTAAGTACGCGAAATATCCGGATGGCCCGGAAGTACGATTCCACAGATCCACTGATCCAGGCGGATCCCCATAAGATGCAGCAAGTGGTCCTCAACATTTTGAACAACGCCATTGATGCGATTCAAGAAAGTGGTCGGGAGGGAATCATCCAGGTCCGGACTGAATTGGAAGGCGATAAGTTCATCCTGGAGTTCTCGGATAACGGAACGGGGATTGTTGACCCGGACCGGATCTTCGATCCCTTTTACACCACTAAGGAGGTGGGAAAAGGCACGGGGTTAGGTCTCAGCGTCTGCTATGGAATCGTCCAGGAGCATGGAGGTGAAATTCTCGCGGAGAACCTTGAGCAGGGTGCCCGTTTTGTGATTACACTTCCCGTTGGGAAGGTGGGTATCCCTCCCGAAGAAAAAGGTGCCCGACCCTCCGCCGGGATGGGGGGCGAGAAGCACATAGGTAACGCCTTGCTCGTGGATGACGAAGAATCCCTCCTGGAGCTGCAGATTTCGATCCTCTCTCGCATCGGGGTTGAGGCCCATGGGGTCAGCTCCGGGGAAGAGGCCGTCCGGTTTCTTCAAACCTCCCCCGTCGATCTCATCGTCTCTGATGTCCGGATGCCAGGGTCAATCGATGGGCCGCGTCTCTATGAATGGGTTTGCATCCACCGTCCCGAACTGCGCAAACGGTTCGTGTTCATCTCCGGCGATGTGTTGGCCATGCAACGCGGGGAAATTAGTTCCCTCCGAGAGGTTCCCACTATTCAAAAGCCATTTCAAATCGAAGATTACCTCCGCCTGATGCAACAGCTTCTGAAAACATGAGGATCTCGCGCATGAAACAAGCTCTTCTCCTCCTGCTCATGGCCCTTGCTCTCCTGTCAATGGCCTGCAACACCCAACCCAATCGAGTGGTGATCGGCGTCGTGATTAATAAGACCCAACACCCTGCGATCCAACTGGCGGTCAACGAGATCAATGGCGGTGGGGGCATTGATGGAGTCCCCCTCGAATTAGCGGGAATGGATTGGGGTACGATCGGACCGGTTGATACCCGAAGTATTCTGACCATGGGGAAGCGGTTTGATGAGACCAAGAACCTTGTCGCGGTCATCGGCCACAGTGACAGCACCTCCACTCTCTCGGCCGCAGCTTTTTATAATCAGCACAAAATCCCGCAAATCGTCACGATCGCCACCAATCCATCGATCACGAATATCGGCAACTGGACTTATCGCCTTTGCTTGTCAGATGCCGCACAGGGTCCGGCGCTGGCGGAGTATGCTGTCAAAGACCTGCAAAAGAAGCGAATCGCAGTGTTCTATGTGAACGACGAATATGGAAGAGGTCTGGCCCGGCTTTTTGAGAAACGAGTCGAGGAGTTGGGTGGAGTGATTGTTTCAAGCGTCATGCATCGCAATGTCCTCGAACCCGACGATGAGAACCTGATCACATCGGTTTTGTCGGAGATGACCGGTAAAGGCTCACCTGACCTTTTCGCTCTCTTCCAGAGAACGGGAGCGTCGGGTTGGACCATTCGTGCAATCCGCAAGGCGGGAATTCAGGCGCAAATTTTGGGCGGGGACACTCTGGGGGCTACCGATTTTGTTACCAGCCCCCCCGAGGCGACTGAAGGAATCCGGATGTCCCAATTCTTTTTGCCTCAGGCCAATGGGGAGCGAGCCATGAAATTCGTTCGCGATTACCTGGAGTTCGCACACCAGACGCCCGATTACGGGCATGCCTTTGCGTATGATGCGGTCTATCTTATCCGGGATGCGGTTCGGTATGGAGGCTTCAGCCGGGAAGGGGTCAAGTCCTATCTTGATCGTATCATCCGGGAGCAGATCGAAACCACCGGCGTCGCCGGGCCCTATACCTTGAATGCCGACCACGATGCCCGACGTTCACTTGCCATTGTAGAAATCCACAACGGGAAGCAGCAGTTCGTTAAGGCGCTCTCCATAAATTAGACCCGAACTCCGAAGTTGAGATTCCTTCAACCGGCAAGCCGGGTCAAGCGATTCTGAAACTCGCCTTAGGAGAGCTTCTTCAATTCTTCTCCAAATAATCGAATGTGTTCGGGGGTTGTCCCACAGCATCCCCCCACGATGCTGGCCCCCGCTCGAACCAGATCCGGCACCCTGGCAGCTATCTCTTCTGGGGCTCGTCGGTATACGATTTCATTCCCCGAGAGTTCGGGCTGGCCGGCATTAGGCTGCACGATGATAGGCTTCGAGGTGCACGCCCGCAATGCATGCACAATCTGTTCGTGATCCTCCATTTCCAACTGCGTGCCACAGTTACAACCCATCACATCCGCGCCCGCACGATCCATCGCTTCTGCAGCCTGTTGAGGCGAGAGACCCATCATCGTTCGATAACCATCCCTGACCCTTCCGAAGGTCATCATGGAGATAATCAGGCGGGCCCCGGCTTCGCGGGCAGCGCGAATGGCCACGTCCGCTTCCTCTGCCGAGGCCATCGTTTCAATGACGATGAGATCTGCTCCCCCCGCAAGCAAGGCCTGCGCCTGCTCCCTGAATCCATCAAAGGCCTCTTGAGGAGACGTTTCTCCGAGCGGTTCGAGAAAGCCCCCGAACGGTCCGATGCTGCCCATGACCCAGGCTTTGTCAGCGGCCACCTCGCGGGCCAGAGCCGCTACCGCTCGATTCAGTTCCTCGACCCGCGCGTCTAAACCATAAGGGAACAGAGCCAGCCGATTCCCCCTGAAGCTGTTGGTCGTGAGGAGCTGGGCGCCCGCCTCGACATAGGCTAAATGCAGCGACTTGACCTTTTCGGGAGTCTCAACATTCCATAATTCGGCATTGGCCCCAGGCTCCAGACCCATCCTTTGGAGTTCCGTACCGATGGCGCCATCGGAAAGAAGGATTTGGGTTTGAAGGGATTTCAGGATATCGAGTCTCATAAGCGGCAGCGCACTCTTGAAGCCGCGCCCTGACCAGTCATCGTGATTCAATGGTAATTTCCAAACTGCTCCGCGGCTTCATGTAATTTCAAAATATTGTCCGGCGGCGCATGTGGGGCGATGGAGCATGCGGAACTCAGGATGTAGCCCCCACCCGGGGCCGCCACTTCGATGCAGTGCCGGGCTTCCGCCAGAACTTTCTCGGGCGTCCCTTTCAGAATCACGTTGACCGGATCCAAATTCCCTTTGATAAAGAGATTCCCTCCGATTCGCTCTTTGGCGTCCGCCAAATCGACATTGCCGAGGGGGGGCGGATCCAGGGTGTCAATGCCGTCTGTGCCGGTCGCCTCCAGAAGGTCCAAACGATCCCCAATCAGCCCGCAGGTGTGCGTGTAGACCGGCACGTCGAATTCTGAATGGATCCCTTCAATCACCTTCCTTTCGAAGGGCAGAACGAATTCCCGATAATGCTCAGGCGAGATGAAACCACTCCCCGCGAAGGCCGACGACATCAAAACAGCATCGACCCCTCGCGCGGCTTGCCCGCGACCTAAAGCAATGGCCCCCTGCGTGAGTGCCTCGAGACAAGCCTTGAACTTGCCCGGGTCATCCATGAGCGCCAGCAGACCCTGGGTGTAATCCATCAGTTCCAGGAGCTGAGTGAACGGAGAAAAAATCTCACTATGAATTGAAACCTCTTCACCCGCATGCTGCAAGACGTAGTCGAGGGTATCGAATTGCCAGGGTGGGAAGAAGAAATCCTCCTCCCGGGTGGCTTCTTCCAGAAATCCCCAGTAGTAGGGATAGGTAATCCCACTCATCTCGTGAGGTTCGATGTAAAAGAGTTTTTCCGGGTCGACCACATCGAAAGCGGCGAAGTACCGGCTCCCGTCTTCACGATAAACATGGGGGTTGTCGTCCCGGGGACACACCGTGGTCCAGCCGTTGATCCAATGGATGGTCTTCTCTCCGTTGGACTCTTCAACGCGCTTGATGTAGGACCTCCAGTTGGGATCCCGCCCGGGAAGATTCACCAGGATGCCGTCGAATTGATATCGGCGCTGGAGGGTGATCAAGGATTCACCGAAGGCCTCCGTGGAATGCCAGATCTCTACCTCCGGGAGATCACAGTGAAGGAAGTAGTGGCCCAAGGCCAACTGGGACATCACCGGCACACGGTCCGGCTCTTCATGACGCATCGCCGCTGCCACTCGTTCCTTGCTGTTCAAGGGATACCCTCCTTGCCGGCCAGTCAGGGCGATCCGCCGGGGCGGCTGGCCCTATTTGGGATTCATTGTTTCCTCGACCCTCTGATCCATCCGACCGCTCTCTCGGCCGCGTCGGCGGCATCCTTGCCGTAAGCATGGGCCCCGATTTCATCTGCGAATTTCCGATTCACCGGAGCGCCCCCCACCATGACCTTCATGCCATTGAGAAAGCCGGCAGCGCGAAAGCCTTCCATGTTGATTCTCATCTGGACCATCGTGGTAGTGAGCAACGCGGACATGCCAAGGATATCCGGACGATGCGCTCGAATCGCTGCCATGAACTTTTCGAGGCTCACATTGACCCCGAGATCAATCACCTCGAAACCGGACCCTTTGAACATGATCACCACGAGGTTCTTGCCAATATCGTGGATGTCTCCTCTCACTGTTCCGAGAACACATTTTCCGATGGGTTCGATGCCGCACGCTTTCAGGATGGGCTCCAAAGGAGTCATGCCCGCTTTCATGGCACGGGCCGAGACAAGCACTTCGGGAAAATAAATCTCATTGTTTCTGAATTTCACCCCGACAATGGTCATCCCGGCAATTAGACCCTCCTCAAGAATGAGACGGGGGGAAAATCCCTCCTCAAGAGCTTCTCGGGTCAGCCTTTCCACGGCTCCGGCATCCCCCCGGACCAGGCTCATCGAAATCTCTTCAAGCTGCATTGGAGGGCACCCTTGCCGGGACTCATGGAAACCGATGGATCCCGCTCATCAATTTGGAGTCCCTTCATCAAGCACAAAAAATCCGCCCCACTGACCCGGGGCGGATGATGCATAACCCGCTTCAAGAATCCAAGATCATAGCGCTCCAACCGGAGCATTCCGAGTTTCTTCCTTCGGTAACTCGGGAGGCTTCACATAATCAACGGGAATAGTCCCAGTGAGCGTTTTGAGCCAGGCGCTGATGAACTTGACGTCATCACTGCTCAAGGGCTTCCCCAGCTGAAATTCGGCCATCAGGCTGACCGCTCTGTCCAGGGTCGCGACGGATCCATCATGATAGTACGGTCCTGTCTTCTCCACATTACGCAGCGAGGGCACCTTAAACTTCATCCTGTCAGCTTCGTTCCGGGTGACCTGGAAACGTCCCGGATCGGATCGGTCCGGCCAGTCCTTGGCAACCCCCAGCTTCATGAACGTCGTAGCCCCAAGGAGGGAACCGGCGTGACAATTCTGACCACCGGATTCAACGAACTTGTTGAAACCGATCTTTTCCAAATTGGTCAGGGCCGCCTTGTCCCCCTTGAGGAAATTGTCCCAACGGGATGTCGTCATCAGCTTGCGCTCAAAAGCGCCGATTGCCTTTCCCATGTTGTCATAGTTCACGGGGTCCTTGTCCGCAGGAAACGCTTTCTTGAAGGCGACCACATAACCCGGGATCGACTTCAGTAACGCCACGACGGCCTTGTCATCGGGCATGGCCATTTCCACGGGGTTCAACACCGGCCCCTTGGCCTGCGCCTCCACGTCAGCCGCGCGCCCATCCCAAAACTGGGCCACATGAGCCGCCGCGTTGTACACGGTAGGAGAATTGCGGCCTCCCAGCTGTCCTTTGAATCCCTTCGATCGGGCCTCATTATCCACTCCGTACCGATCCAGTTGGTGGCAGGAGTTGCAGGAAATATCCTTGCCTTTGGATAAACGCTTTTCAAAGAACAGCATTCGCCCCAAAGTAATTTTTTCGTCGGTGAGGGGATTGCTGGCGGAAGTAACCACCTCCGGCAAGGGTTGGAACTGCTTCAGGTCATCCGGGTTGATTTCGATATTAGAAAGGTTGACACCTTTGTGCTGCGCAAACAGAAGCGAAGGTGCTCCACCTTTACTGCACAATGCACTGATAAACCCTACAAAGATGAGAATAACGAAAACAAGTAAAATGATCTTTTTCATGCACAAACCTCCTGGGGATAAAACACAATTCCGAAATGCACTTGGAAAGGGTCCATTGTCTTCCGCTGGCTGAGCAAGACCCTTAGTCCGGGTTCAAATGGTGTGAAACTCAGTGCAGAGTCTCCATTGTTCCCCGGCTCGAGGATCTCATGATTTCTGGAGAACGTGATGTGGATCAATACTCAAGATCGATCCGCCGGCTCCAACTCGAATTGATTGAAGGCAAACAAAATCTGCAGGGCATTTGCCCCGGAATGAAACGCCTCCCTGGTACGGGTGGTAAGCCGCATCCACCATCCGGGAATTCTCAACTCCCAAGAGATAAACCTACCATCCGACGCCCGATATTCTACCGCAAATACTGCATTCAGGTCTTGGTTTTCGTTGTCATCGAGGGCGGACTCTTAGACTCGCAACCCGCATGAACCATGAACAATGGTGGGATCCATTCGAGGGGTCTTACTGGTCTATTTGACCAGCGCGATGGCGGTGTGAAGCCTGGCTGTGCTTCTCATCTTCTCGCGGCAGTAGATGTTAAACAAGGAAAGGGCGCGATCCGCAGTCCGAAACGTCGGGATCCCGCGCGCTTCCAGCAGCCTTGTCATGGGATCGTACAAAGAACCGCTGTCAATCACGGCCATCCAGGGCTTGGAGATCTCATCTCTGAGCCTGATCATCCGCATCGCGATCGAATCCTCGTGAAACAGATCATCACGATATCCCTGGCCTGGTGGCAATGTATTCAGGGCCGAGGTCAGAGGAACACAGCCGATGATCCCAACATCCACTTGCTCATCTTCCATGACCGCCCGAATGGTCTGCTCGTAAGCGAGATCCCCCGTCATGGGGGTCAGATCGATAGGATTGTGGATGTCAACAACCCGCTCAATTCGCGCTTCCATGAAAATGTGTTGGAGCCGGGACACGGTGGATGCCTGAAAAGAGGATAACCGGAACTGACCCAGGTTATCGGCAATCGCCACACATTCGAACCCGGCATTGGAGACAGCTCCCAGGCGCCATCCCCTCACCTCCTTGTCCCTGAAGGAGACGAACAACCTCGTTAAGTCTTCAAAGTCGCCGAGGGTCTCAGCCACAATCACCCCCGCGCACTCGGCCAACTGGCGTGTGACCGCATAGTCTCCGGCGATGGAGGCGGTATGGCTTGCTGCAGCGTGCGCACCCGCCGGGGTCCGACCGGCGCGGTAAAATAGAATTGTCCTTCCAGTGGCTGTGATCTCAGAAGCGGCCTCGAGGAACCTCAACCCGTCCAGAGGCCGGAAGCCCTCAACATAAACGACAAAAATTTCGATCTCTGGATCGTCCTTCAAATACATCAGGTAATCGCCCACCGTCAGATCCATCTGGTTGCCCATTGTGATGGAATACTTGGGGTTGAGGTCTGCGAGTTTGCTGGCTTTGGCCACCGCCAAGGCACCGCTCTGGGAGAGGATTGCGACCGGCGAGACCGGCCCTTTCGGCACAGGAAGTTTGTACTGCGGGATAAACATCGTGTCGTAATGCCCCGGGTGCGAAGTGATGCCCAGGCAATTTCCACCATTGATGACCGGACCACCCCAGTCGCTTAGACGCGATTCGTCCAGGGTTTTCTGCATGCGGGAAACCATCTCCTCTGTTCCCTGCTTCTCCTCCAGCCCGCCGGGAATGAGGATGATGCTCTCCGCTCTCCGTTCCTTAATGATGTCGGTGATCATTCCGGGCGCTTGCGCCGCGTCTATGCTTAAAATGAGCAGGTCAACCTGATGGGGCAGCGATGTAACATCCGGATAACAGGGGCAGCCTTCGAGGCTGTCAACGCCCGGTTTGATCACCGACATCCGGTCCCTGGAAAACCCTTCCCGTATCAGGTTATTGAGAATGATGTGACCGGGGTTTAGCCTTTCAGAGACACCGATGATCGCCACGGACTGGGGTTGGAGAAGATTCTTGATTTTGTGAATGGGGCGCCCAAAGGCTCTCGCCCTAGACTCCCGCCCCAGTTTGACCAGAATATCCAAAGCCATCAATCCATGCCCGGCAATGACGAGAGGGTTGATCTCACACTCGGAAATCAGTTCCGGCATAAAAGAGACCGATAGTTCCCCGAACCTTCGCACGACCTCTGTGATGCGCTCCAAGCCGATCCGCGGACGCTGTCCTCTCAGCCCACCCGTCATCAGCTGGATCGCGGCAGGCTGTTGGAGCAGGAGGACAAGATCATCCGGCGCCGTTAATTCGGGTGAATGAATCGAGACGTCTGATCCCGGCTTGAAATGACTCGCTAAGAACTCCGCGTAAATACCACCGGGGCCAAAAGTGATAACGGGGCCGAAATCCTCCGTCCATCGAGCTCCCAACAAGAGCTCGTTGCCCAAAGCGGAATCATAGGAGATATATTGATTCAACGTGAATCCAAGAAGCGCTTCCCCCCGAAACCTCCTCTCCATGGCACTGACCGTCAGGACAATCGCATCCAGTTCTTTGGGAACAATGGCGACTCCCCCGACATCGCTCTTGTGAAGAATCAGGGGTGAGATTACTTTAATGACGATTTTGTTTCCGGAAAAGAGTGAGAGATCGGCTTTCGTGACGGCCAGGGTGTCTTTCACGAAGAGGTGGGCCGGCACCGGAATGCCCATCGCTTCCAATATCGCCAAACCTTCGGTTTCTAATAACGCAATCTCACCACGATCCCTGGCGTTGCGGAGAATCTGCGAGATTTTTTCAAAATCGATCCTCATACCCAACCCTCCTGATAAACCACTTCTCTCCACACAGGCGCGGGACTAGCCCTCGAACTCCCTGCCGTCGGACCCGGTTCGTCGACGCTGCTTAGGATTTTTCCCGGTTGAGGAGGCCTGAAGTCTTGGGATGGATGGTCCGATGGGTGAAGGTCAGGTTTTGCTGAAGAAAGGAATCAAGGGGTTTTATTGCGATAACCACTAAAAAATTAGAAATGAATCAGGCCTTCAATGGGTTCTCAGCGAGATTTCACACCAGAACATTCCTTGATTCTCAATAGGTGGAAAAGATTCTCTTCAGCCCCCCAAGCCAAGCGGTTTCGACTTTAATGAAAGAAACCTGTATCACAGTCAATCAGGCTCAACATCCCCAGACAAAATCAAAGATCAAACCTCTCAATTAGCGCCGGTCTCTTACTCTGTTGTTCGGATGTGTCTTCACAATTCATACCGTCCGACGCATCCCCAATAATTTTAGACAATCCCGGTCCGGTTTGCAATTGGAATTCGCCTATGATTTCTGACTTCGACAGCATGGTCATCGGGCGTGCCAAAAACTAACCTGTTGTCATTGGCGCGACAAGAGTTTCAGGTTCCGCCCTTTCAGGCATTTTTCCCCAGCGCAGTCTAGAAAAAAACCTATGATCCTCACGTTGCCATTCATCGGGCGGAGATACATTTGTGATTCCCCTGAGATTTTGATTTTTCAACAAATGATCATTTGCCCAAGGCAAGATGGGAGAATGTGACTCCATCATTCTCGCTGGATCTTTTTTTCCCCGAATCCCCCCAGGCAGGTGGGGGATCCTTCACATTCAGCCTAATGGCGGCTCCGATTCTCTCCCTTTCAATCCCCCCGATGGCAGTCGGGGGATAGTTCAGATACCACCTCTCCGGCCCGACGCGCGCGCTCGTTGAATCGTCTCAACAGATCCGACGCGGGGATTCAGGAATTGTTTTTCTGATTTTCCCGCGCGAAATCGGTGGGATGTGCCAACTCCCGCCTTAGCGAGAGGCCGGATCTGAACTATCCCCCAACTTCCGTTGGGGGGATTGTCCCGTCAAGCCTTGCCCGTCGGTAGGCCGGATCTCAATTATCCCCCAACTGCCGTTGGGGGGATTGCCATGCAAGAGGCGTCACATCGGGGTATACGATTCTGCTGCAAAAGTCTTTCGAGTTCAATAGCGGGTCCGTTGATTTCTGTCTTCGCCGTGCCATGCCTGGATGAAATACTGAAGAACCAAGATCACACAGGAGTTCAAAATGACCAGGCTTAACCCGGAGCGCAGCCCATAAGCCGCGGAGATTTGTCCAACAGCCCACGGAATCGTCATCCCACCGCCCAAGGCGATTCCGAAGAGAATCCCGAAAACAGTTCCTGAATAGGCCTCGAAGCGGCCCCCCGCCATACCCAGTGTGGTGGGAAAAATACTCGCAAAGCTCAATCCGATTAGCACAACTCCGGCGGCGGCTATGGGAGCGGAGGTAGGCATGAGCAATAGCAATCCTCCTATCGCCGAGCCGATGGCGCTCACCTTCACGAGCGTCGAACCCTTCACACGCAGGAGCAGTCGGCTCGATATGACTCGACCCAACATCAAGGCCGACCAGTAGGCCGCGAGAATGTAAGTAGCCCCGGAAATGGAACTGCCCATCCTGCCTCTGAAGTATGTCGAAGTGAATCCGCCCACGATGAATTCACTGCCCGATTCGAAGAAGAGTATAAAGCCGAGCGTAAGCAGCAGCGGATTTCGAATCAATTGGGTGGCCTCTGCCAACGGTGAGCCCCGCGATTTATTGAGCGGTGGAAAACTCAATGCGCTAAACGCGACTCCGGTGACGAGTGAAATTGCAGCGGCCAGGCAAAGAATTGGAGCCAACCCCATCACCTTCAGTCCCACTCCCATGATGAGGGGCAGGGAAAGCGCGCCAATCCCAAAGTAAACGCCCAGCAAGTTAAGAGCCGATGCTTTCTCACGAGGATCGGGGTGCAAATCGGAGACAAGAGTGTTGGCAGCTCCATTGAGGGCCCCTCCCCCGATTCCGAGAAGAGAGACCCCCGCCATCAGACCCCTGTAACTCGACGCATTGATGATCAACAGGAGCGCTACTGTAACGACCAGGGATCCTCCCACCAGGATTGGCTTCTTTCCGGACCGATCCATGAGAACGCCAAGACCGAGCATGCTGATGAGCATCGCGAAATTCATAGCGAGGAAAAGATTGCCCGCCCGGGCCAGGTCAATGTGAATTCGTTCTCCCACCAGAGGAAGGATCGAGCCGAGCAGCGCCAAGACCATTCCGTAAACAAACAGCGCGGCGTTTGCGCCGACGATTAACCCGCCCTTCCGAGTGAATGGTCCTGTCTGGATCGCTGTCATAGGAATCTTTCACCGCCGAGGCGCAGGGGTTGGTCTGGGTTGAATGTGGATGGGCCCATCGTGCTTGTGTACAAGTTCGGTATAATGCTTCACATGGAACATCAAAATCAAGGGACCCTTTCCTGCATCGGGCGGATCTTATCCGGGAGGGGTCACTCCACAGGATTGATTCAGGACGAGTGAAGCCGGAAAGGAATTCCTTCATGCAGAGAGAAAATATATCGAGCGGAACGCCCTGGGAGCCTGTCGTGGGATATTCCCGCGCAGTCCGAATCGGCCCTCACATCCACGTCTCGGGAACAACCGCCATCAACGAGTCCGGTGAGATCGTCGGTGTGGACGATCCTTATGCACAAACCATCCAGGCTTTAAAAAATATTGAACGCGCCCTCCGGAACGCCAGGGCGGGCCTCAAGGATGTGGTCCGAACCCGGATGTTCGTGACCGATATTGAAGATTGGGAGAGCATCGGAAAAGCCCACGGGGAATTTTTTGGGAACATTCGACCGGCCACGACCATGGTGCAGGTGAGCCGATTAATCGATCCGGAGATGCTGGTCGAAATCGAAGCGGACGCATTTGATGCCGATTAGCGGATTTCGGATTTTGGATTGCGGAATGCGGATTGCGGGTGCCGCAGGCATGCGTTTTTTGCATGCCTGCGAACTTCACCCCATGGGCCAGCAAGACAACACCGCTTCAAGCGAGATCAAACACCAACACCTCGGCTTTCTCCGTGCCGGTCAACTCCAACTGCTTTTCGTTGCTGATCGCAGCTCCATCCCCGGCTTTCAGCGGAACTTGATTGAGCGCGATGGCGCCGCGGGCGACTTGAACCCAGGCATGGCGATGGGGCCGGATGGAATAGGTCACGTGCTCACCCGGATTCAACAGGGCTGCGTAAAGATCAATATCCTGATGGACCGCAACCGCGCCGTCGCGAGGGCTTCCGGAGGCAATCAGTTGCAACGCGCTGCCGTTTTTGCCTCGCGTAAACTCACGCTGTTCGTAACTTGGCGCCAGCCCTTGTTTCTCCGGAAGAATCCAGATCTGCAGCAGGTGTACCCCTTCAGAAGAGGATTGATTGTATTCACTGTGGGTGATACCCGTGCCAGCACTCATGCGCTGGACCTCACCCGGGCGGATCACTGATCCGTTGCCCATGCTGTCCTGATGTTCCAGCGCCCCTTCCAGAACATACGTGATGATTTCCATGTCACGGTGGGGATGCGTCCCGAACCCACTGCCGGGCCTCACACGATCTTCATTGATCACCCGCAGTTGTCGGAACCCCATGTGTTGGGGATCAAAATAGGTGTCGAATGAAAAGGTGTGGTAGGTGTCCAGCCACCCCAGATTATTGTGTCCCCGTTCGTTGCCAGGTCTTACGATGATCATTTCTAACTCCTTCCTTGGACTTGGAGGATTCCTTCATGGATCAAGCTTTGGTAGCCCAGGTGTCCGCCAGAATTGCGTGGCGGATTCTCACCGGGGGCTTTTGGGCGAATGCTCACAAATGCCCCCGGCGATTCGCCCAACTAAGGGCGGATGCGGGGGCTACCGACGCCCTTCTCCATGCCTCATGGCTTCCTGATAAATGTCCCGCCAGATGAATTCCGCTTTACTGGATCGGGCCTTTCACTTCAATCCGGCATCCTCTGACACGCCCAGTGCCAGCGCCGACCAGTCCATCGATTCCCGCCCCTTGGCCATCGCTGTGATATACCGGTCGTGAAGCAGGCTCGCCAGGGGCATGGGCATTTGGGCCGCGGCCGCTGTTTTCAAGACCAGATCCACATCCTTGAGCCCGAGCGAGAGCCGGAATCCCGCGGGGCTGTAACGCTCCTGGGCAATGGCCTTTCCGTAGTTCTGATACACGGGACAGGCAAACAGGGTTTGGCCAAACAGGTCAGCCACCGCCGCACGGTCAATCCCGTTTTTCTGGGTCAGGGCGAAGGCCTCCGCCATCGCTTCCATGGCAGCGGCAATCAGAAAATTGCCTGACAGTTTTACGACGTTTGCAGCGCCGGGATCCTCTCCGAAGTCAAAGACCCCCTGGCCCAGGGCCCCCAAGACCGTTTGCGCGCGCTCCTTGGCAGTCTTGGGACCGGACACACAGATCCACAGCTTGCGCGCAGCCGCTGCCTCCGGCCGTCCAAAAACCGGGGCCGCGACGTAACTGGCCCCGAAGGTCTTGTGGTGATCCGACAACCGCCGGGCAGTGGCGGGAGAAACCGTACTCATGGACAAATGAACCCCGTCCTTTCCGAGCCGTGCCGCCAGTTCACTTCCTTCTCCCGCGATCTGTTCCACAATTTGATCGTTTGAAAGCATAGTAATGACCATCGAGCCGCTTCGGGCCACATGCGCCGGCTCGGCCACCCATTGCGCCCCCCTGGCAATCAGCGGATCGGCCTTCTCGCGTGTCCGATTCCAGAGGCGGACTTCATAGCCGGCCTCCACCAGGTTGCCCGCCATTCTTAGGCCCATATTTCCGAGACCGATAAAACCGATGACTTCACCCACGTCGGTGTCCTCCTGTGCGTAAGGTTTCCTTGGACAGGCACCCCTCCTCCATCCGCCTCTCCTCGAGCTTCCCTCAATTCCCCGACCGACAAATCACCCATCGGCCTTCGAAAAGCTTCATTGGGACCCCCTGGCCTGTTCCAGCAATTTGATCAGGGATCTCAGTTTCCGTTCCGAAACATGGCCCAACTGTCGCCCGTGCATCCGGACCACGGGCTTATCCAGGGTTCTCAGCAAATCGCTGCCCGCCCGGGTGATACAAACGGTGATAACCCGGCGGTCTCTTTTTTCGCGGATTCGAGTCACCCAGCCGCGGACTTCCAACCGGTCGACCAGGCGCGTCACGTCCGGGTCGCGCGTCACCATGCGCTCCGCGATCCTCTGGCAGGCCAAGCCCTGCGCTCCTGCCCCGCGCAGAATCCGGAGCACGTTGTACTGCGTGGGCGACAATCCGGCCGTCTTCAGGGCCCCTTCCAGGCGCTGTAAAAGCACATCGGCCGTCCGCTGGAGCTGGAGAAAGACCTCCTCCTCGAGCGTCCGAAGGGGCGGTTCCCGCCCCTTCCTTTTCCTGGTCTGTCCCGGCATGGAGACATAATAGTCGTTATAACGATATTTGTCAAGAGGTGTTGTTTCGAATTCCGAAATTGAAGCCCGCGAACGGTGTCGGGGGAAGATTCGATTCCCATAGGTGGAGGCTTTTCGAGCAAGGCTCTTGTCCCTTAAGGCCCGGAGGGCGCTCAGATTGTAGCCCCACCTGAAGCTCCGTCCCGCGTTCTTTGCGGGGCGGAGCGAGGGCGGGGTACCGGTCTCCCCAATGTCATCCGAGCCCCGCTTGCAGGGCGAAAGAATCTATCGGGTGGATCTTAGGACAACCATACAATAATTCCCTGGCATGTTCCTCTCCGCAATGCTTTCTCTCAGCTCCCCGTTACCCTTCTCGTTTCACGAATGAGTAGTGTACAACTCCACCGGTTGGATTCACGAAGCGCTATCGGGACACTGGAGGCTTTCCTGGCAGCTGAAGCGCCCTCGGAAGATCTCCGTTCCGCAATAGTGGGGAGTTCCTTCCAAGTGCGAGATATCGAATAGGACGTTCGATATAATTGGAACTGAATACATTATAGGGGTAGGAACAGCCGATTGGTTTCGGCTGCTCCCCCCTCCGAACCGGACAAGCGGTTTTCCCGCATCCGGCTCTCCAGTCGGTGGGTCACCCGCGAGGGCGGGATTGACAGAGACGGG
>JBGQBO010000015.1:0-104212 GCA_041494885.1 Terriglobia bacterium | reverse complement strand
CTCCATCGCGCGCTCCGGGTAGAGCCTCATGTCTGCCTCCTGACAAAAGCCCTACCTTACGCCGCTTGGAGCGGACACTTCACTTGCCATTTACACCGGACAGATCATGTGCTAATGACAGATAAAGATGCGGATCCGCAAGGCGACAAACGCCGATATTTACTCTGGGTTCCCCTTCATTGAGGAGAGCGTATTCCTTTCCCCAATTCCCCACGTGAATACGGCTCAGCCGCGGTCCAGCTAAAGCGGAGTCGCTGCGATCAATTTCCAAAACCTCAAGGATGCCCTAGAGCGAGCGCGGATTGAGGCCGACTACCTCGAACTTCACGCCAGAAGCTCGCTGTAAGCCCAAGGCCAAATGCTGATGCCTTCTGTTGTTAGGGGAGTTTGGTTTTTGGATTTTACTTGGAATTTGGACTTTGGGATTTGGAATTTTGTCTAAGCCACGATCTAAACTCCGCGATTGCAACGGAGCTTTGTTGTAAAATTGAAATGAACCGGAGCTTCGATTAACTATGCCCGCCAACCTCACTCCCCAGTATCTCGCTGCCGAAAAACGTTATAAGGAAGCCACGACGCCTTCAGAGAAAACCGAAGCCCTCGAGGAGATGATGGCGGTGATGCCCAAGCATAAGGGCACTGAAAAACTTCAAGCCGACCTGAAGCACCGCCTCGCAAAGCTGCGGGTCGAGTCGGAGCGGAAGCATGGACCCGCCAAGGGATCGACGATGTACGTGGTCCATAAGGAGGGCGCGGGACAGACCGTGCTGGTCGGCGCGCCCAACGTGGGCAAGTCCTCCCTGCTGGCCCGGCTCACAAAAGCCACACCGGAAATCGGAGACTACCCGTTTACGACGCGGATGCCCCAGCCCGGCATGATGCCGTTCGAAAACGTCCAGATCCAACTCATCGATCTTCCCCCCGTCGCGCTGGAATCCTACGAACCCTGGCTCGGAGGGATTGTGCGTCAGGCGGACCTGGCATTGCTAGTTGTCGATTTAAGCAGCGATGAGTTGCTTGAAGAGGTCGAGAGTGTGTTGAAGATTCTCGAGGGGTCGAAACTCCGGTTGACTGCAGGCACCCCTGCGGAAAGGGATGGCAGTTCTCCCACGGAGGTTTGCAAGAAGACATTGCTGGTCGCCAATAAATCGGATGCGCCCAACGCCCGGGACAACCTCGCGATCCTCCGAGAGTTCTTTGAGGACCAGTTCCCGGTGTTCCCCACATCGACCCTCACGAACGAAGGACTCGAATCCCTGCGGCGCGCTGTTTTTGATTCTCTGGAGGTCATTCGCATCTACACCAAGCCTCCCGGCAAGAAGGTGGATCTGGCCACCCCCCCTTTCGTTTTGAAGATCGGCAGTACCGTACTCGATGCGGCCCGCGCCGTTCACCGCGACTTTGAAAACACCCTCAAATTCGCCCGCGTGTGGAGTTCCGCAAGGTCGAATCGTTCCGTGAAGTTTGAGGGTCAAATGGTGGAGCGGACACATCGCCTGGAGGACGGAGATATTCTGGAGTTGCATATGTGATTTCGACCTCGCAAACCTCTGCCCAGCCCACTGGTCGATCGGAAGACCAAGTCTCACATAATCCGGCGACGACTTTCCATCCCCGTCACTCGAGTCTTGAGGCTTACTGGCGAGATCAAGCTCAATGCGTCGACTGTAGCTTGCGAATAACTTGAATTTCATAAGTGACGACTGAGGTCGTCACTCCAAGACGCTATTTCCTTCTATAAGTCCCCATCAATTGCCCCTCGGCGAGAACATGGCCCTTCATGGCCTCGGTGAGATCTTTTTTGGTGACCCTCGACTTGAGAGATAGGTCCGTATCGAGCGCGTAGAGTTTGAAAAAATATCGATGAGTACTGCCTCGGGGTGGGCAGGGTCCTCCATAGCCGGTTCGGCCAAAGTCATTAAGTCCTTGCCGCCCCCCGTTGGGGATGGCCTTGTCAGCCGGGACCTTTTCAGGGAACTCTGTGATTGATGCAGGGAGATTGTAAACAACCCAGTGGACCCATGTGCCGCCGGGAGCATCCGGATCGTCAGCGATTAATGCAAGTGTCTTGGTCCCTTCCGGGACAGGATCCCACTTGAGAGGTGGGGAAATGTCTTCACCATCGCAGGTGTGCCGGGCGGGAATCAGTTGTCCTTCTTTAAACGCCAAGCTGGAGACTGTTAGAGTCATAGCCTGCCTCCCTTCAGTCGTGTGGGCTCGATCCTTGCTGCCGCAAAAAGCGGTGGAAAAGAACACTAGGGTGAGGAGGATGATTGAGATCATCAGATAAGCAGACTTCTGAAACATGGCTAAACCTCCGCCACAGTGGGGATTTCTTTCTTCTTATCCTAAATGATTATTTTCCAGCTTTCGCAGCAAGGCCTCTGCCGTAAACCCTGCCAGATCGCGGAAAAGCCCTTCGGATCCGGCTTCTTTCTCGTCGGTGGGAAGCGCCAGATGATCTTCGACGCGCACTTTCATATTCTCCAGTTTTGTGGGATCGGCGTACGGGGCTAAGTGCTCGAACAGGCCTTGATGTGCCCCTTTCCGCTCCATCACCTCCAATCCATCCAGGATCTGGCGGTGGGGAGTCCCTTCCCAAATGGAGAGAATCATGGCCTCTCGCAACCACCGCTCCACAGAAAACTCTGCGAGGGTACCCATCCCGCCATGGACCTCCATGGCCCACTTGGCGGTTTGAGCGGCCCCTTCCGCTGTCCAGTACTTTGCGAGATGGGCGACGAGCCGAAAAAGATGGTAGCGGTTGGAATAGGGTGCCGTCTCGCGCCACACCTCATCCAGAAGTCGTACCGCTTCCCAAGCCAGGGCGAATGCCCTTTTCAATTCATTGAGCCGATCGTCAAACTGCTTACGCAGCAATGGGTGCTCGACAATCGGCTTTCCAAAGGCGATGCGCTGTTTTGAAAAACTCAGGGCCTCGGCCATGGCCCGCTGTGCCAGGGCCACGCTGCCGACGCTATTCGCGACTCGAGAGAGGTTCAGGATCTCCAGGATCTGGTATATCCCCTGCTCGGCCTTTCCCAGCAGGTAGGCCTCGCTGTCTTTGAATTCCACCTCTCCCGTTGGCACGGAACGAGTGGCAATCTTGTCTTTGATTCGACGAATGAAATAATTGAGACTGCCCTCTTCGCGGTAACGGGGGACCAGAAAAAGCGCGAGGCCTCTCACGCCCCCCGGCGCCCCTTCGGGCCGTGCCGCGACCACGGCTAACTCGGCCCCGACATTGCTTGAAAAATACTTCTCGCCGCTTAACATCCAACGCCCTCCGGAAGATATTGAGGGGGCCCTTGACGCCATCGCCATGTCAGGATCCTGTTGGGCAGACGAAGACGTCTGTCCCACCCATCTTGCGACGGTCTCCACCGTGGCGCCCAGATCCGAGCCACCTTTGGCCTCGGTCATCCAGGTGGCACCCTGCCAGCCCGTGCCGTCCTGGCGGAGCATCGGCGCCAGAAAGCGGGTTTTCAAATCCTCGGTCCCATACTTATGAATAGAGACTGCCGTTGCCAAAGAAACGATATAAGGGCAATAGACCCCGGGATCGTAGAATGAGGTCAGGAAGCCCAGGTGGTAATGCGGTTTGAGCGCGTCATCCTCAAAGACCCGCCACACGGCGCCCGCCTTATAACCCATTTGAAGCCCCTTCCAATATTCGGGGGAGAATCGGATCGAATCTTCACGCTGACCGAAGCGGTCATACATCTGCAGCCAGGGCGTTCCGGCCTGGTCGGTGGCGCTGGAAATGTTTTTTCCTTCCCCCTCCCACCAGGCTTCGTAACGTTCAAGTGTTTCCTCATGGGGAACTTCTCCGAGCATCCGTTTCAGCATATTCAGGGGACTGCAGACGATTTCAAGAGTCATCGTTGACCTCACCGTGTATGGCGCACCTTCGGGAAGGAGATCTCTTTGATGGAATAATCATACCCGAGATCAGGGAATGTGCATCAGCTAAAACGGGACTGAAAAGACATCAAGGATATTGAAGTCGAAGAGTGACGCCTGTCCAGGAGATACAGGGTCATTATGGGTTTCCCGGAGGAGTTGGCCGGGCCGAACGCGACCAGATGAAAAAGGCGAACACTCCAGCAACCAGGGTCACGAGTCCTCCAATGAAGTACGGCACACCCGATGTGAAAAAGATGTAGATCCAGCCCAGCAAGGCCACCACACTCGGCAGCGGATAGAACGCCATGCGAAAGGTGGCTTTCGATCTGCGCTCCCTGCGCAACATGTGTACAGCGACAATTTGAGCAATGAATTGGATCAATATACGTGTGGTGATGAGCGCCTTGATCACCGCATCCAAGGTAAAGAATCCCGCCCCGATCACCACGGCGCCGAGGGCCAGGAGAGCGACGTGAGGGAATTCGCCTGTCGGATGGAGGCGGGCGAATATTGAAAAAAAGAACCCATCACGTGCAGCGGCATAGGGGATGCGTGAGTAGGCCAACATCAGGGCGAACACCGAGGCAAACGCCGTCCACACAATCATCACCGTGACGAGGACTCCGCCCGCGCGGCCATAGATTTTTTCCATAAACTCGGACGCGATGAACTGCGATTGCATCGCCTGTTTCCATGGAACCACTCCAATAATGGAAAGATTCATGGTGAGATAGATGGCGGCCACCACGATGACGGAGATCAGAATGGAGCGCGGGACAGTTCGGGAAGGATTCTTGACCTCGTCCCCGATATAGCACACGCTGTAATAGCCAAGGAAATCGTACATCGAGATCAGCATCGCCGATCCCAGCCCCAGGACGAAACCCCTGGAAAAATCAAAGGCATGGGGCGGAAACGAGAAGGCGATTCGTGAATCAAAGCGCACGAATCCCGAGATCATCACGACCGCGATGGTGGCGATCATCCCCACCCACAGTGCCACCATGAGTTTTCCCACGGAAGAGATCCGCCGGTAAAGCAGCAACACGGTGAGCAGCCCGACGCCGACCGCCACCCACTTCATCTCACCCGGGGTCAACGGGATGAGATACGTCAGGTACTGCGCCAGGCCGATGTTGCCGGAAGCAATTTCGAGCGGTCCTGACAAAATGAACTGCCAGATGAACAGAAACGGAAGAAGCCGTCCCAGGCGTGTACGGGCATAGGCCACTTTCAAATATTCAAAGGTCCCGCCGGAGCTCGGAACCGCCGCGGCGAGTTCGGCCCATACCATGCCATCGCAAAGCGCAATCAGGGCCCCCAGGATCCATCCCAGCATGGCTTGCGGGCCGCCCATGGCGGCGAGGATCAACGGAATCGTGATGAACGGGCCGACCCCGACCATGTTCGACATATTCATGGCGGTGGCTTCGAGGAGGCCAAAGGTCCGGTGTAATGAGGGCGGTAGGCTAGCGGACGTCATCGAAATGGTTCCAGTGTCACTCGAACCCCGGGGTTGGACAAAAAAGACAGTACCCCGATTCATCGGGGTATATTGAATGGGACACGAAGAATCAAAACCGATTCATCGGCTTCTAAGATCCTTCTTGAAAACCGTTAACGCGGAACGATCCACCTGGTTTCACCCCTTTTTTCACGCCGAGGAATCAAAGTGCTTTCGCCGGATGTAAATCGTTTTTTCCACGACCGCGCAAACCAGTCCCTCAGCATTGGTGAGTTGGATTTCGTACACTCGATCGAGAGAAGCCAGGCGCTGAAGTTCACTGCGAATGGAATTGAGCTCTTCGTCGGCCAAAACAAACTCCGCAAACAAAGTGCCTCGTCCGGGCTTCATAAATCGGATGGCCGCCGCCTTGTCCCAGACCACATATCCCGGACCGAGGTTCTTGATCAGCATGATCATGTATATTGGATCGACGGCAGAGTATATGCTCCCACCAAAAATGGTTCCCACGTAGTTTCGAGTCCGCCAGGACAACGGGAGTTTGACGCGGGCTTCACGGAAATCGTGGGCAAGGTAGGTGACCCAAGCGCCCGTACTGCGATAGGTGGGATGGAGATTGAAGGCCCAGCGCCAAAGCTTGCTTTTCACAGATTCAGGCATATCTGGGAAGCTTCGCCCTGAGGATGGAATGCACAGGTTTGTGGGACGTCCGTCACCGAGACATCCTGACCACAGGATGCACACATCGCAAAGGAGCAGAGAAGGGCGAGTAAAATTGGTGCCGAAGCGGGGACTTGAACCCCGACCCCCCGTAGAGGACTACACCCTGAATGTAGCGCGTCTGCCAATTCCGCCACTTCGGCGTGGGAACCTATTCTGTCATCCCGAAAAATGTTTGTCAATGCGGCTGGCCTGTGAAAAACCCTGACCTACCGCAAAGGCGCCGGATCGCAAGTCAGGCAGAACCGCGTCCAATAGAGATTTCAAAAGGCCTGCCGCTTTGTTATGATGATCGGTGCTTGTTGCCGCTTCGCACAGATGCATATTCCTGAGTCATTCCTCGCTGCTCTTCAAAACAATCGAAAGGTAACGCTGAACTCATGCTCATTGAATCCATAGCGCCGACGCGTGTTGACCTGGCCGGGGGCACCGTCGATATCTGGCCTCTTTATTTGTTTCATGAAAATGCGTGCACGGTCAATTTTGCCATTGACCAATTCGCTCGCTGTAAGATCCGCACGCGGCGAGACCGGAAGATCGTCCTGAAATCCATCGATGGTAAGAAAACGGCTCGCTTCAATTCCCTTGAAGAGCTGAAAGGTGATCGTGTGCTGCCTTTGCTTTCGCGGCTGATTTGGGAGTTTGCCCCCAACCCCGGCTTCGAAATGACCACCCACTGCATGGCGCCTGCCGGATCGGGGCTGGGCGGCTCATCGGCGTTGAACATCGCGATCTGCGGGGCGCTAAAAGCGCTAACAAAATCGCCGCTCAGCAAGCCGGCCATTCAATCGCTCGCCAAAAACGTCGAGGCGCAAGTGATCAACATTCCCACAGGGGAGCAGGACTATTATCCCCCTCTTTACGGCGGCGCCCTGTGCATGCACCTGACGGCGCGTGGCACGCGGGTGGAAAGGATTCCGATTGACCTCCAGAAACTCGAAAACCATCTCGTTTTGTGCTTCACGGGCGAGCCGCGGTATTCGGCCATCAATAACTGGGAGATGTTCAAGCGGCATGTGAACGGCGATCGATCCACCTTTGCCAAATTTGAAACCATTGTCCAGAGCGCAGTCCGGATGCGGGAGGCGCTCCTGGCGGCTGATTTCGAGGCCCTCAGCGTCGCCCTGGCGGAAGAGTGGCGTCACCGGAAACATCTGGCCCCCCGCATCACAACTCCGTTCATGGAGAAATTGACCCACATCGCCCGGCACAAGGGAGCGACCGCCGCCAAGGTCTGCGGCGCGGGCGGTGGTGGTTGCATGGTGTTTGCGACTCCACAGGAGTGCAAGCGTAAGGTCCAGCGGGCGCTCCGGGCAGCCGGCGGCCGAGTCATAGATTTTCGGATTGTAAGCCAAGGATTGAAGGTAAAGGTGTCGTAGGGCCAGACTCAACTTAGCCAGACCCTGGTAGCCGGGATGCTCTGCTCTTTGGAGCATCCCGGAAAGCCCGAAGTCGGCATCCTCTCACGGACGAAAGCAAAACCCCGGGATTCGCCAAAGAACAGCGAATCCGGGTTACCAAGGCAACACCAATCGGGATCAGGTGGTTGAACTAAGTCTCTGTCGTTTAAGATTGCCTGTTTCTTAGGGGAAACGCCCTTCCCCCTCTCTCATTCCGCCTTCTCGTATGCCTCTTTCAAAACACGCATCGGATGGATGACATTGAGATGCGTACCTTGTTTCACCTGGATGTTGCAGGTGCCGCAGGAGGTCGTTACGGTCTTCACACCGGCCTTCTTGATCTCATCGAACAGTACGTTTCCAATCTCCATCGAAAGATCAAAGTTCTCCTTCTTGAATCCATACGTCCCCGCGATCCCGCAGCAACTATCTTTAATCTCCGTTACGGTCACTCCCGGCACCAGCCGCATCAGCTTGATCGGCTCCAGCTCCACCCCTTGCGTTTTCAAATGACAGGCATTGTGATAGACCATGTCGTAGTCCAGTTTGCCAAAGCGCGTGTTGAGCTCGCCCTCCTGGAAAAGCTTCCATAAAAACTGATGAATATCATACGTGCTGGCAGCGATTTTTCGTGCGGCTTCGTTCTTTATCAACTGCGGCCAGTCTTCCTTGATGGCGAGGCCACAGCTCGGAGCTGAGGCCACGATGACAAATCCCGCTTCCACCAGCGGAAGAAATGTCCGGATGTTGAATTCCACGTCAGAACGGGCCGCTTCGGCCGCGCCCATTGTAAACAGCGCGATGGAACAACACCGTTGATCGGGGATGTAGACATCGCAATCGTTTTTTTCGAGTACGGTCACCGTCGCTGCCGCCTCGCCCTCGGGATCATTGAATCGGGCAAAACAGCCCGGGAAATAAAGCACCTTGTGACGACGGAGGGCACCTTTCAGCGAGGTGATATAACCTTGTCCCACCTGGAAGGGACGCCTGAACTCCGGCATCTCGCGGCGGTGGTCGATGCCCACGGTCGCATCAAGGATGGCTCGATTGAGCGAGTTGTGGTTCATGAAGTTCGTGAGGCCGGGGAGGATGGAGCCCAGCGTGGAGGTTAATTCGGCCTTGCCCAGCATCCAATTTTTCAGCGGCATCCCATGCTTCTCAACGTAGAAACTACGGGCGGCGATGGCCAGCTTGGGGACATCGACCGCCGTCGGGCACTCGGTCAGGCACAGCTTGCAGTTGAAGCAAAGATCCGCCACCGTTTTCAACTCAGCGGTGGCGAGGCGTGCCGAATCGATTTCGCCGCGGATCACCGCCATCAGCAGGTTCGCCTTGGCGCGGGCACTGGACTCTTCCCAGTGGGTCGCCTTGGCGACGGGGCAATAGTTTCGGCAGGCGCCGCAGCCATGACATTTTTCGATTTCGATTCGCCAATCCGGCTCATCAAAGTAGGTCCCCGTGGGCCCGTAATCGTTGGTAAAGCGGAGATGGTGAGTCGGGATTTCAGTCTCAGCGGTGATGATCTTGCCGGGGTTCAGGATGCCATAAGGGTCGAATATGCGTTTCGTCCGAACGAGCAGCTCGTAGAAATCATCCTGGTACTGCCGCCGGATGTAAGGGGCGCGGAGGATGCCGTCGCCGTGTTCCGCGGAGATGGTTCCGCCCAGTTTGATGGCCAGATCGAAGGCTTCGTCCGATATGGCCTTGAGTTGGTCGATGAATCGTTCGCTGTGGGGGTCCATCAGGGGATTGACGTGGATGTTCCCGTTTCCCGCATGACCATACAGGACTGCCTCGATGTGGTGCCGTTTAAAAATTTCGCGCAAACCAAAGATGTAATTCGACAGCTTGATGGGCTCGACGGCGGCATCGTCGATGAAGTTCATCGGCTTGCGTTTGGGATTGGCCTTGAAAAGGATCGGCAACGCGGACTTTCGCACCGCCCACAGTTGCTGTTGCTCCGCCGGCTCAAACGCGGGAAGAACTTCGAAGGCGAGCTTCGTTTTATTTTTTAAAACCTGAGTCAGGCCCAGCACTTTGTCGTGCAACTGTTCGCGGGTTGCGGCTTCGAATTCTATGAGGAGCATGGCCTCCGTGTCCTGGAGGAGGAGATGCCGCAGGGTCGGCTTGGCAGCGCGCACGATGTCGACAAAAGTCCGGTCCATGACCTCACAAGCGGAAGGGCCCAGGCGGTTCACTTCCACCACGGCGGCGCTGGCTTTGCGCCAATCATCGCAGTAAGCCAATGCGCACCCTTTGACCGGGGGAAGATCCTCAAGATGGAGAACGGCCTCAGTGACCAATCCGAGCGTCCCTTCCGAACCGACGAGGACCTTGGTGAGATCGATCGAGCCATTGGAAAGCACTTCGCGCAGATTGTAGCCACAGGAGTTTTTTGAGAGATTCGGGGTGCGATCCGCAATGATCTGACGATTCGGCTCGATCAGGTGGATGATCTGTTTGTAGATTCGGGCCTCTTCCGTGTCGCGCAAAAGGAGGGCGTGGAATTCCGCCGAATCGCGGAAATACTTTTTCAGGGTGACCAGCTCCCCGTTGTGAAGCACGGCCGAGGTTTCCAGGACGTGGTCCTTCGTCGTTCCATACTTCAGGGTGTGGGGGCCCGCGGCGTTGGTTCCCAGCATCCCTCCCACCACGCAAAAATCACCACTGGATGGATCCGGCGCAAAAAACTTTCCGTAGGTCGCGAGCGCTTTGTTGAGTTCGGAAAAAATAACGCCCGGCTGGGTCGTGACCCGGTTCCGGTCCGGTTCGATTCTCTGAATCGAATGCATGTGACGGGGAAAATCGATGATGATCCCGGCTCCGACGGCCTGACCTGCCAGCGAGCTGCCCCCTCCCCGCCCCGTCAGGGGGATTCTCTCTTCGTGACAATACCGAACCAGACCGACCACATCCTCGGTATCACGGGGCGACACCACACCCAGCGGCATGATTCGATAGATGCACGCCGCCGTGGCGAACAGCGTCCGCGTCACGTCATCGAAGCACACGTCGCCTTTGATGAGATGTTTCAGGTCCTTTTGGATTTGCTCGGAGGCTTTCATGAGGGCTGCCATGTCCTCGGGAATGGCTTGGAGAGACGTCCCGAGGGGACGTCTCTACGACGAACTCTGAATCACCATTCTATCACTTTCCCGACGGGGCCGAGAGAACCTCAGCCAGGGCGGCGGGAGAATCCACAGGGGGTGAACAGGAAAAGCCTGAACAGACGAAGGCCCGGGGCAACGAATCGAGAGGCATACTCTTGGCCAGTGAGAGCAGTGCGGGAGGAAGGGTGTCGGAATTTACTTGTTGCTTTGCGATTTGAAGGACCACTTTCCCGATCCGGAACGATTTGTTTGATTCTTTCAAGAGCGCATCCGTCTGGGCGGAATTACCCTCTCCAAAGATCAGCACCTGCATGGGCTGCTGGTAGTACAAAGCCAGGGCGATGCCGTAGGTCGCAGCGTATAAGCCATACCGCGAAGCGGGCTCGCTGAAGATCTTCAGGATCGTTTCGGCCTTGTCTCGATAGTCGGTGTTCCCGGTCAAGTGATAGAGTCGCTCGAGCGCAATGGCGGCGACCGGGTTCGCGGCGGGTGTCGGAGAATCCTGGAACGGCTTGCGTTTGGAGGCAAGAGTCCCCACTGCTTCCCCCTCGCGCGGAGTGTCAAAGAATCCGCCGTGTTCGGGATCCCAAAACTGGCTGAGGGCCACCTGAATCAGGTGTTCCGCCAACTCAAAATAGCGTCTATTGAGCGTCACCTCGAAGGCATCCAGCAACGCATTGGCCATGTGGACCTGGTCCTCGATCAATCCGGGGACACGTGCTTCTCCCTCCACGATTGAATGATACATACCGATTTTGGGCTCATACGCCAGGGCGAGCAAACGGTCCAGGGATTTCAAGGCGAAGTCGCGACAGCGGCCGAGGCCAAGCACTTTCCAGGCCTCAAGGTAAGCCGAGCTCATCATGGCGTTCCAGTTCGTGTATAACGTCGTATCCACGAAAGGGGTCTTTCGTTTCATCCGTTCTTCCAGAAGCCGCCCTTTCCCTGACACGAGGAGTTCATGGACGCGGTCGAGTGAAAGGTTGAGGCGCGACGAAATGTCGCGTGGCTCCATCGTCCTCTCCAGCACGTTTTTCTGCGGGTTGTGGTGCATGTCGCCGTTCTGTTCAACGCCATAAAAGAACCGCATCACTTCGGCCTCTTCCCGGGGAAGCGCTGCATTCAGTTCCTCCAGGGTCCAGGTGAAGAAGTCCCCATCATCATGCAGGTCGATGTCGGCATCCTGGCTGGCGTAGAAGCCGCCGTTCACCGGATCCGAGAGGGTCGTATCCACCCAGGAGAGGATGCCTTCCGCGACCTCGCGGTAGAGCCCGCTCTGCGTTGCCTGATAGCCGTGAAGATAGTTCTTGAGCAGCTCCGAGTTGTCATAGGACATTTTTTCAAAATGGGGAACCGTCCAATGCTCGTCGGTGGAATAGCGATGGAAGCCGCCGCCTACTTGATCGTAGACCCCGCCCTGCGCCATTTTGGTCAGCGTGGTATCGGCGATGGTCAGCGCCCAGGCTTCACCGGTCAGATGATAATGATTGAGCAGCAGCTCGACGGCGCCGCTATGGGGAAATTTGGGAGCTGTGCCAAATCCACCGTGACGCACATCGAAGGAATGGACCAGAGAGTTCAGGATGCCTTCCAGCAAGTGCGGGGATAACTGGGACTCTTTCGGAACAAAATTATCGACGGAAGCGATGGCGGCAATCACCTTGTCGGACTGTTCAATGATCTCGGCCGGATTCCGTCGAAAGTACTCCGAGAGCGTCTGAAGGATCTGCTTGAAACCCGGACGGCCATACCGTTCATCCGGCGGAAAGTAGGTGCCCGCAAAGAAGGGCTTGCCATCGGGCGTAAGAAATGCGGTCAAGGGCCATCCTCCCTGCCCGCTGATGGCCTGGACGGCGGCCTGCATGCGGCTGTCGATGTCAGGTCGTTCATCACGATCCACTTTCACAGCGATGAAATTCTCGTTGATCAGGGAGGCAATCTCTTCATTTTCGTAACTCTCGCCATCCATCACGTGACACCAGTGACACCACACCGCGCCAATGTCGAGCAGAATGGGTTTATTGTCGGTTTGGGCTCGCTCGAAGGCGGCGTCATTCCATTCCCGCCAGTGAACGGGTTGATGGGAGGCCGTGCGAAGGTAGGCGCTGCGGGCGTTCGAAAGCTGGTTGCCCGACTGTGCTTGCGTCATGGATGATTTCCTTTCAGGGAACCGCGAATCGAACGGGTTGATGCGGGATCCCGCCCGAACCCTTCCAGGGGAGACGCGCTCCCCGGCCCTTCAGTTTTATCAGGGGTCTTTCATGCCACGCGCCCCGCCGGGGTGATGGGACGACTACTGGACTGAATTCCCGTTTTTGAGGGAGGAGGACAACGCGTCGGCAGTGAACGGCTTTCGGTTCGCATAACCCTCGTTCATGCGGTGCCAATATTGGATCTGCTTCTCGCCGGATTTCCAGCAAAGGAAGACCTCTTCATTCTCCAGAAAGGAGGGAAAATCGACCAACCCCTTTCCCACGTCTTTCAAAACCACCCCCATTTCCTGGAGCGTGGCCACGTCCCGGGCGATCCGGGTGGCGAGCGCTTCACGGTGAAGCTGTTGAGAGGACCAATGATCCAAGTCCACCCGCAACCCACCGCTGGCGTTGATCTTCTCCGCCAACACCCTGAACTCCACATCGCGAACCTCCAGCATGGGCTGCGTGCTGCCAATCCCCTTTAGGATTTCCTCCAGCGCGGGAACCAACTGTTGTGCTTCCAGGAGCGTGAAATATCTGTCGTACATCGTCAATCGAATTCCTTTCCGATTCCCACAAGGGATGGCTTTTAGAGATTAAGAGGTCGAATTCTCTATGGCTAGCCAATGCGGCGTGTCTGCTCTCTATCGTCGCGGTCCTTGCTGGACTCACCCGCCAATCAACGACATGTCGCGTTCCGGTTGAACAAAGTCCGGATCGTTAATGTGATGGCGCTCTTCCTTTTGATCTACCACCCTCTCGATGAACCCTTTGATGTCGTCATCACTGGCCCCGCCGCGCAACAGCGATCGCACATCGTGTTCGAGGATGGAAAACAGGCAGGTTCGAATTTTGCCGTCCGCGGTCATGCGGATGCGGCTGCAATGCCCGCAAAAAGGGCGCGAAACCGGGGCGATAATGCCGATCTCTCCCACCCCATCCTCAAACTGGAATCGCCGGGCTGTTTCGCTGATCGAGTGTCCGGGCAAAGGAACCAGTTTCTTATAGGAAGAGATCTTCTCCACCATCTCATCCAGGGTCACGACGCGATTCTTTGACCACTGGTGATCGGCGTCGAGCGGCATGAATTCGATGAATCGAAACACGACGTTCTTCTCCCGGGCAAAGCGGGCAAATGCGATCAATTCATCGTCGTTGACATCACGCATGATCACCGCGTTGACCTTGACCGGAATGAAGCCCGCGGTGACGGCGGCGTCGATTCCTTCCAGCACCCTGGGGAAGTAATTCTTTCCCGTGATCGCCTCGAACTTGTCGGCGTTGAGCGTATCCAGGCTGACGGTCACGCGCCGCAGACCGGCTCGCTTGAGGAGATCGATCTTTTCTGCCAGGACATACCCGTTGGTCGTCATGCACAAATCCCGGAGGCCCGGGATCCGGGCGATTGGCGCGATGAGCTGTTCGATGTGATGGCGAACGAGTGGTTCGCCGCCGGTGATGCGGACCTTATCAATTCCCAGGGAGACCAGGATCCGGGCCACGCGCTCGAGTTCTTCAAAGGTCAGAAGCTCGCTCCGCTGTACCCACCGGCCTTCCAGCTGCGGCTTGCAATAAACACACTTGAAGTTGCACCGGTCCGTCACGGACAGCCGCAAATCGGTAATCTGTCTCCCAAAACCGTCACGCAGCATAATGACCGCTCAAAACAAAAATGCCGACCCCCGTGTCAAAAAAACGGAAGTCGGCACTCCGATCTTCTCGTTTCTCCTTTCCAAACACGGGAGGCATTCCAATTTCTCGGAATACCCTGATCCAATCACGGAGTCGGCGTTGAACTCATGTCCTTCCGGATTTAGAGGCCAACACTCGGAGAAATCCCGAACAATCATTCGCCCATCTCAAGGCGCCATCCTACCGAACTGGCACCCCCTTGTCAAACTCCTCTTTTTTGAGTCGATGCACTGGCTTGACGGCCCTTTGAGCGACTCCCAGAATGGCCGGGCCGCAGAAATACTTTTCCTATTCCCGTGGCAAATCCCTCCCAATTTTCTGTTACTTACAAAATCGAGCCAACTTCGAACAGCCTCGCTGACATCAAAGTAAATTGATTGTTAAAACAAAACCGTTCCACAGGGGAGGTGCCATGCGACGAATTTCTGTATTCTTTTTTGCGGTTCTGTTTTTGAGCGCTGCGCTGCTCTTCGCTCAGACCCCGAATACCCAGAATGACAAACCCAAGACGACTCCTCAAAAAGAACAGGCCACAAACTCAGACAAGCCTGCTTCCGCCGGTGGGGATTTTCGGGAGGCCGGAAAACAGATCACGACGGAGTATGGCAAAGGTGGAGAAGCGATGGGCCATGGAGGAAAAGAACTAGGACAGGAGACGGCGCATGGCGAACCGGTGAAGGGCGCATCCGGCTTTGGCAAGGGAGTGGGATCTTTTGGAAAGCACGTGGGGGTTGGAACAGGAAAGGCTGCCAAAGACGTGGCCAAGGGAACTGCACGAGGCGCTCGAAGTGTCGCCAGTGTCTTCGGAAAAATACTCTAAGTCGAACACAGGATCAAATCGAAGGGGAGACCGCCAACAGGAAGTAACTGTACCGCCCGACCTGGGAGGCGCGTTCCACCCGCCACCCGTGGGATTCAAGGAATTCATTGACCTCTGCGGGAGGAATCCGATGTTCCAATGGAGGCCCAGGTGGACGGTCCACGTCCGGCCGCCAATCGAGGATGGCGAGGCGGCCTCCTTCATGGAGGAGGCGATTCGCTTCCCGGAGCGCTCCCTCGAGATCATCGAGTTCATGCCATAGGTTCGCCATCATCAATAAGTCCACCTGCGCTGCGGGGAGGCGAGTATTCGTTGCCTCCCCTTCAATTAATTCGATGTTCTGAGGTGCCCCCGCGGATTCGATTTTCTGTTTGAGCCGGGCAATCATTTCCGGTTCGACGTCCACGGCAAGCACCCGGCCGGATGGCCCGATCTCCCGGGCGATGGGAAGGGCAAAGTACCCGGTGCCTGCACCGATGTCGGCAATCCTCATGCCGGGTCTCAGGGGAAGCAGTGCCAGGACGTCACCGGGGGGAAGCCAGAGAAGTCGTTCCGGATCTTCAAGACGATGCGCTTCGGAGGGTTTGAATCGACGACTGTTACTCATCCCCTCAATGCCCCCGATTCATTAATCCAAACCTTCGTGGGATATTCCAAAGCAACCTGACCGCCCCTCCTCATTTCCAAGAACATAGTCTCTTCAGTTCCGGCGGAAGCACGAGTGTCCGTCCCCTTTTGAATTGCCAGTCCTGTCTTATTTCCAGTCCACCAGCACCCTCTGGCGGGTTCCGCGTGTGTCGATTGAGACGTAGCCCTGAGTAGCACCAAACTTGAAGAGCTCGTAGGTCAGTTTCACATCGTCCCGGCAATAGCTTGTTAATTTCTCGATCTCGCCGGCCCGGAACCATTCGATGGCCTGTAACCCCTGCCCGCTCTTGCGCGCCCCCAGTGTGGCATGGACCACACTATCCAGTTTGACACGAAACCCTAATTTCTTCTCAAGCTCACGCATCAAGTCCAGGGTGGGCAGGGTCCCGAGGTTTTTCTTCGTATACGGCTGAAGGACCGCGTAATCGAAGCCCAGGAGGTTATAGCCGACCACCCGGTCTGCCGTGAAGAGGTGATCGACAAGTTGGGACGCCTCGGCTTCGTTATAAACAAAATACTGATCCAGAGGCTCATCGTAAAGGACCGCGACCGAGATGCGAAGCTTGTCGAGGTTCGCGCGCCCGCCCACGTCATCAAAAGAATTTTGTGTCTCCACGTCAAAGCAAACCAGGTGTCGGGATGCCTCTTCGGGACGTGGGTCCGAGGACTGACCTTCCTGGGGCCCGGGGTCATCGAAACGCACCGGCGGGACGTCCCCACGGCCTTGTTGTATCAATACCGCCTCGATGTGTTTACACGTCCCAAGGCCTGCGCTTAGAAAATCGTGACATTCGCAGGATTTCAAATTCATGTCGCGATCGATCACAATTTGATAGGCACGGCCGCTGGCCCCTTTGACCAGGAACTTTTGGACCACGGTGCTGTGCACCCGGGCCACTGAAAAGGTCTCGTCTTGGGCGCGCCGGCGCCTCTTTTCGATTTCCTCCTCACGATTCTTCAACTTCGGCCCCCGTGGTTTGACTGGAGCAAACCTTGACTCCCCCCTGGCGGTGCGTTAACATTAAGAATTTATTATCTCACGTTCGGGCTGTCTGTAACACTGAGTCCATGTCAATTGAACAAATCACAGTTCGCGGCGCCAGGCAACACAACCTGAAGAACATTGACGTCACCATTCCGCGCCACACTTTCACGGTGATTACGGGCCTTAGCGGATCGGGCAAATCGTCGTTGGCATTCGACACGATTTACGCCGAGGGGCAGCGCCGCTACGTGGAGTCACTGTCCACCTACGCGCGGCAATTCCTGGACCAGATGGAGCGGCCCGACGTCGATTCGATTGAGGGGCTCTCCCCCTCCATTTCCATCGAGCAAAAGACGTCTTCCCGATCGCCCCGGTCGACCGTGGGCACCATTACTGAAATTTACGACTATCTTCGTGTGCTCTATGCAACCGTCGGAGCACCTCATTGTCCCCAGTGTGGCCGGAAGATTTCACGCCAATCCAGTGAACAGATTGTCACCACCATCCTGTCCCGTCCGCCTGACGAGCGCGTCATGATCCTGGCCCCGATTGTACGAGGCCGCAAAGGGGAGTTCAAAAAACAACTCGAATCGCTCAGCAAGACCGGCTTTGTGAGGGCCCGCATCGACGGCGTCCTCCGCAGTCTGGATGAACCCATCCATCTGAATAAGAAAAAGAACCACACGGTCGAAATCGTCGTGGATCGCCTGCTCATCAAACCGGGGATCAGGCAACGCCTGAGGGCATCCATTGAAACTGCGATGCGACTGACCTCAGGAATCGTCCAGGTGGCGATCGTGAATGGCGACGAGCAATTATATTCTGAAAAACTCGCTTGCGTGGACTGCGGTTTGAACTTTCCTCAGCTTGAACCCCGATCGTTTTCTTTCAACAGTATCTATGGAGCGTGTGAAACCTGCAGCGGGCTGGGTTCCATTTTTGATTTTGATCCCTCCAAGATTATTGGCGACTGGTCCAAGCCATTATTTGGCGGGGGCCTGGCATCCTGGGCGGAAAACAGGACACTCGAGGAAGGTTACAACGCATTACTCGTGGGGAAGGACTTTTCTCCGGATACACCCTTTGGCGAGTTACCGGAGAAGATGCAGTCTGCCGTGCTGTACGGAGAGATCCGGAAGAACGGAGGGCACGGGCGGAATGAGAACAAACCGGCCCGGCGGCCAGCGTCAAGCGGACTCAAACCGTTTCCAGGGTTGATTCCGCAATTGAGGGATTCGCTCGGCAATGGATCCACCGAATGGCTGATGCCCTACATGTCTTCGATCCCTTGCAGCGACTGCAAAGGGCAGCGACTGAAGCCGGAGAGTCTGGCGGTCAAGGTGGGCGGATTTTCGATCGCCGAATTCACCTCCCTGCCGACAGGCCGAGCGCGCGAGGTCATCGGCAGCCTGCACCTCTCGGAACGCGAGGAAAAAATCGCCTCGGGCCTGCTCAAGGAAGTCCATGACCGTCTCGAATTTCTCTCGGCGGTCGGTTTGGACTACCTGAGTCTCGACCGAAGTGCAGCGACTCTTTCGGGAGGCGAGGGCCAGCGGATTCGCTTGGCGTCCCAAATCGGCTCGAAGCTTCGCGGTGTTCTGTACGTGTTGGATGAGCCTTCCATCGGGCTTCATCCGCGTGACAACCTCCGGCTTATCTCGACTCTCAAGCAACTGCGCGACCTGGGCAATACCGTGTTGGTCGTTGAGCACGATGAAGAAACGATCCGCCATGCCGACCATGTCATCGATCTGGGCCCGGGGGCCGGCACACACGGAGGTTACCTGGTGGCGGCCGGGAGTCCCGATGACATCGCGAGGAATGAGCGCTCGCTGACCGGACAATACCTCGCCGGAATACAACAGATCCCCTTGCCGGCGACTCACCGCAAGCCCAACGGAAAGGCGATCCGAATCCTGGGGGCTCGCCACCACAACTTGAAGAATATCGACGTCGAATTTCCGCTGGGCTTGATGATCGTGGTGACCGGGGTATCCGGGGCCGGCAAATCGACCCTCGTGAACGACATCCTTTACAAGACCCTCGCAAAAATGCTGTATCGATCCATCGAGGAACCGGGGGCCAGCAGAATGATTCAGGGACTCGAGCACATCGATAAAGTCATCCGGATCGATGCATCCCCGATTGGACGCACTCCACGCTCCAACCCCGCCACCTATACCGGCCTGTTTACTCCCATTCGCCAGTTGTATGCGATGCTGCCGGAATCCCGCGAGCGCGGCTACAAGGCGGGGCGTTTCAGCTTCAACGTGAAAGGCGGCCGGTGCGAGGCCTGCCAGGGTGACGGACTGCGCCGGATTGAGATGAATTTTCTGCCGGATGTGTTTGTCACCTGCGACGTCTGCCGCGGCCAGCGCTACAACAGTGAAACCCTCGCCGTAAGATTCAAGGGGCTCTCCATCTCCGATCTGCTCAGCACCACCGTGGTCGACGCCCTGCCCCTCCTCGAAAACATTCCCCAGGTCGCCCAAAAACTTCAGACATTGAACGACGTGGGCTTGGGCTATCTCGAACTCGGACAATCGGCGACCACTCTTTCGGGGGGAGAGGCCCAACGCATCAAGCTTGCAAAAGAGCTTTCGCGCCGTCAGACAGGCCGGACTTTGTATCTCCTTGACGAGCCCACCACCGGCTTGCATTTCGACGATGTGAAGAAGCTTCTGGCTGTGCTCAATCGCTTGACAGACCTGGGAAACACCGTCATCATCGTCGAGCATCACCTGGATGTGATTAAGACCGCGGATTGGGTCATCGACCTGGGGCCCGAGGGGGGCGAGGCGGGAGGGCGCGTGGTGGCCGCCGGGACCCCGGAGCACATTGGCCGTATTCAAAGGTCTTATACCGGGCGGGCGCTGGCAGAGTTTTTTTCCAACGGCTCCCGATTGAAGGCCGCGGAAACCGCCTCAGAATTCAATTCCGGTGCCGGCGAAATGAAGACCTCCACCTGATCCCATGCCACATGGAACACACGCTGAAGGGCGTGAAGATCCCAGTTGTCCCCGGCAAATCTTTCCCTATGAGCTATCAGCAATTCATTCAAGAGTCGGTGGCTGAAGGCCTCGTGCTCCAACAAAAGTTCTTCGCCTTATACGCGAGCCGGATCGAGCACGTGGCCCTGGAGATGACAAAGCGATTCAGGCAGGGGAAGAAGCTCCTCGTTTTCGGGAACGGGGGAAGCGCCGCCGATGCGCAGCATCTGGCATCCGAGCTGGTGGGCCGCTTCTCCAACGACTCCCGGCGACAGACGGCACTTTCGGCGTTTGCGCTCTCAACAGATACCTCCATTCTCACCTCGGTGAGCAACGATTTCGGCTTTGAGTGGTCGTTCGCGCGTCAGATCGCCGCCCATGGCCAGGAGGGCGACATGGCCGTTGCCATTTCGACCAGTGGAAATTCCTCCAATGTGCTGAAGGCGGTGGAGGAGGCCAAGGCGCGACGGATGATGACGATCGCCCTGACCGGCCGGGACGGGGGCAAGCTGGCTGGAAAGGTGGACGACTGTTTCACCGTGGAGTCCAAATCGACGGCGCGAATTCAGGAAGTTCACGGACTCCTGATTCATCTTCTGTGCGAGATTGTCGATCAGGAGATGATCCAAGTGGAGCACGAAACACTCCGGCCACCGGGAAGGGTCCTCCCATGAGAGAAACCGTCGTATGGATTGAAGTTGACGTCTTAGAGTTCAGACCGGTCAACCCCGATTAAATCTTTGAAAGCCATGGCGATCGATTTTTCAAAAGTTCATACCTATCCGCTGGCCCAGCGTCGAAGCAAAGTCACCGTTCGTGACTTTGCGCGAGTGGCGGCCCGGCCGAGTGGGATCCCGAAATTCCTCGATACCCTGCCCAATATCCTTGCTGCAAAGGACTTCCGTGGAGTAGTCGAAGCCTGTCAGCAGGCCCGAAAACGGCTCAGACCCATCCTTTGGGCCATCGGAGGACACGTCATCAAGTGCGGGCTATCGCCCCTATTGATCCATTTGATGAAGCACGGGTTCGTCCAACACCTCGCCCTGAACGGCGCCGGCCTGATCCATGACTTTGAAGTTGCCCTGATTGGATCCACCAGCGAAGATGTGGAGGCGTCGATCGGTAGTGGCGCGTTCGGTATGGCGAGTGAGACCGGCGAGTGGATTAACGCGGCCATCAATCACTATGTTTTGACCGGCAGCGGACTTGCGGCCGCTGTAGGCCAGGGGCTGGTCGAGGGATTCGGCAGGCGAGAGAAGGGGGGCTCACACCTCAGGTCGAAGCGGGGGTCGAATCGAAAACCCAAGATTCAAGATTTGAACTCTGAAATCCGCAATCCAAAATATCTTCATCACTCCCTGCTGGCGGCGGCGATTCGTTTGGAAATCCCCGCGACCGTCCATCTCGCCATCGGCACAGACATCATCCACAACCATCCGTCTGCCAACGGCCGCATGCTGGGCGAAGGGGCGATGCGAGATTATCGGACTTTCGTTTCGAGCGTGGCTTCGCTCAACAATGGCGGGGTATTTCTGAACTTCGGTTCGGCCGTCCTGATGCCGGAAGTGTTTCTCAAAGCCGTGAGCCTGATCCGGAACCAGGGACTCCCCTTGAGGGATTTTACGACCGCCAACTTCGATTTCATTCAGCACTATCGGGGAGTCCAGAACATCGTCCGGCGGCCGACCCAAGACGGGGCGGGCCGCGGCTACTCCATCACGGGGCATCACGAACTGATGCTTCCACTCCTGACGGCAGCCCTCATTCACTAGGTGGCTGCCCAGGTTTTCGGGGTGGAACGGGGGAAAGCACCGAGCGGGATTTTGTGCTTTCTGGCGGACGCCTGTAAGAAAGAATCCCATTCTCATGCCTGAAGAACCGTTTCTCTCAGATCCGTCCTCCCCCCAGTCCAGTGAGACCCCGGCTGAGCCAGGAGGTCCGTTGCTCATGCCGGAGAGCTCCGCGCCGGAGCCGGGCTTCTGGACGGGTTGGGACGCTTTTGTCTTGCTCGGGCTTTTCATTTTGGGGACGCTGTTTGCCACCCTGCTCTGCCAGATGGGCTACCTCATTTTGGGAGGTTGGTACCATTGGCCGCCATTAAGATCCGCGGAGCTGGGGACCAATCCGTACATCGCCCTGATCGCTCAGCTCCTGGTCTACATCCTGCTGATCAGCTTTCTGTATCTCTTGATCACGAGGAAGTACGGGCTCGACTTCCGCCGTTCGCTGGGTCTGTCCAAACTCTCCGCAAACACATTGAAGCAATTTGGCTTGCTCGGCCTGGGGCTTGCCCTGATCGTCATGGTTCTCTCTTCACTCTTCCCTTCCGCGCGTGAAACCCCGCTCGAGAAGATTTTCAGCCAAGGGCATGCCATCTACTATTTTGCACTTTTTGCAATCTTCATCGCGCCGTTCACAGAGGAGTTGATCTTTCGCGGGTTCTTGTATCCCATCTTCGAGAATCTCGGGGGGCGACCGGTGGCGGTGATTGTCACGGCACTGATCTTCTCGGGCCTTCACGTTCCCCAACTCTGGGGGAGCTGGCCGGCCATTGCGCTTATTGTATTTGTCGGTTTTGTGCTCTCCTTCACCCGTGCCGTGACAGGGCTTTTGACACCAAGCTGGATCATCCACCTCGCTTACAACAGCACCCTGGTGATGGCGGTCGTTGTGGGCAAGGCGCTGGTGCATGGTCCCCAGGCACTCCGATGAACGTCGACTCCCCGCAGGTCCCGGCAAAAATCAATTCACTTCACCAGTTTCTTCCCTTGCGCCAGCAACTTTCGGAAGCAGGGTTGAAGCTGGTCTTCACGAATGGTTGCTTTGACCTCCTTCATCCCGGCCACGTGGACTACCTGGAGAAGGCAAGAGCGCTGGGTGACCGCCTGCTGGTGGCCATCAACAGTGACACTAGCGTACGCGTGCTCAAAGGGAGTTTGCGCCCCATTGTCCCGCAGCAGGAGCGGGCCGAGATCCTGGCGGCTCTGGAGTGCGTGGATTTCGTCTTGATCTTCGCGGAGGAGACCCCTCGCAAAATCATTCAGGCCCTTCTCCCGGATATCCTCGTGAAGGGTAGCGATTGGGCGCTTGATGAAATCATAGGACGGGCCGAAGTAGAAGCGGCCGGCGGGCATGTGGCGTCCATTGATTTTCTTCCCGGGTTTTCGACCACTGAGACCATTGAGACGATAGCCCGGAATTATGGTAAAAAGTAGGGGCGCGCAATTTGCCTCGACGGAGGCCCTTCCAGGCGGCCGTTTCAGGCTGTTGTGCAGGAACATCGATCATCGATGACTCGTTTTGAGGAACTATTCGGCGCGATCGAAGCCGATCCGGGTTTTCGCTCATTGCTCGACCGCTTCCAGGCGGCCGAAGTGCGTACGTGTGTCCTCGAAGGCCTCACGGACGGCCTTAAAGCACCCTTGCTGGTGGCCATGGCGGCCCTCTTAAAACGGCCGATGGTGATTGTCCGGGCCGACGAGAAATCGCTTGAAGATTTTGCGGCTTCCATCGATTTCTACTTCCGGCAACGCACCGAACGGAAAGCCACTCATGCAGTCGCATTGCCTGGGTATGACTGCGGACCCTACGATCATCTTTCTCCCCACTCGGAGATCGCCGAACAGCGGGCCCTCGCGTTGGCGAAGATTCGTTCCGGCGCGGCGCATTTCACCGTGACCTCTCCGGCAGTACTCCTGTCACGATGGCCCGACCCCGATTTTTTCATCCCGCTGGCGAAAGGCCTTTACAAGGACCAGTCCCTCGCAGTCGACGAGCTTCGCGCCTGGCTTGTTTCAAGCGGGTATTACCCTTCGGAACCGGTCAGTGGCGTCGGTGAATTCTCGATCCGCGGCGGCATCCTCGATGTGTTCTCGCCTTCAGAACCCCAGCCGGTTCGCGTGGAGTTCTTCGGCGATAACATCGAATCCATTCGCCAGTTCAACGTGGAAACTCAGCGCTCCCTTCGCGCTTTGGATTCTCTCACCCTGTTTGCAGTTCGTGACATCCCCGTCACGCCTGAGCTGATGAAACGCTGGGCGGAGGCTGCGACCCTGAAGCTGGCGCCGGAAGCCCGCAGTGTGTGGGAGGAAAAGATACAAGCCGCCTACCAGGGGGAATCCTTTGCCGGAGTTGAATTTCAACTCCCCTTGCTTCAACCTTACCGGCACACCCTGCTCGCCTATTTTCAAAACCCTCTCCTCGTCTTCGATGAGCCCGGGGAGATTGAAGACCATTGGAAAACCCTGTGGCACAAATCCGAAAGTGAGTTCAGGGAGAAGAGCCCGGTGTTCGATGCCCTGGTGCGGCCCGAAGAGCTTTTTCTCGCGCCGGGGGAAGCAGAATCGACGTTCGGCACGACGGATCAACTGCGCCTGAGCACCCTGGCACTCCCGTCATCAACCGGGGAGACGGAGACGATTTCAATCGCGTCCCAGCCGGTACGAAGATTTCACGGCCGCTTCAGCCAATTTATTGCTGAGGCCGCCTCGCTTGAGTCGCGAAACTATCAACTGTCAGCGGTGGTTCGGACCAGCGCCAAGGCGGAGATCTTAAAAGATGTTTTGCGGGAATATTTGCATCGAACCCCCGCTTCGCGCACCCCTTCATTCCCCGAGAAGGGAGAGGGCGGTCTGCCCGCGGCTTCATCCCTTTCATTGACCGCACCGATCCCTGTCTTCATTGGAGCGGTTGACACCGGATTTCTTTTACCCGACCGGCAGCTTGCCCTGTTTGGGGATCTGGATATTTTCGAGCCGATGGAATATCGCGCGGGTCTCCGTACCTCCCGCCCCAAGCGCACGGCATTTATTTCGGATTTCAGCGACCTGAAAATCGGGGATCTGATGGTTCACGTTGACCATGGCATTGGACGGTTCATGGGGATCAAATCCCTGGAACTCCAGGACGCCACTGAAGAATTTATGGAGTTGCAGTACCAGGACGACGCCAAGTTGTATCTTCCCCTGGAACGACTGGACCTCGTCCAAAAGTATTCGGGAGCGGGCGGGGCTCCACCCCTGTTGGACAAGCTCGGCGGGGTGACGTGGCAACGCACCAAATCCAAGGCAAAACGGCGGATCCGGGACCTCGCAGAAGATCTTCTCAAGCTCTACGCTGAACGGAGGATACAGCCGGGGATCCCCTACTCCGCCGACTCTGAGTGGATGCGTGAATTTGAAGCCTCGTTTGAGTTTACAGAAACCCCGGATCAGGCGCAGACGATTGAGGACGTCAAGCACGACATGGAGCGCGGCTCACCGATGGATCGCCTGGTCTGCGGCGATGTCGGGTATGGCAAAACCGAGGTGGCCATGCGTGCCGCCCTCAAGGCCGTGGTGGATCATAAGCAGGTGGCCGTCCTGACGCCCACCACGGTTCTCGCATATCAACACTTCGTTACCTTTCGGACCCGCTTTGAGCCTTTCCCGGTCTCGGTTGAAATGCTCAGCCGCTTCCGTGACAAAAGGGAACAGAAGAAGATCCTCGAGCAGGTGGCGGCCGGAAAGATTGATATCCTTATCGGGACTCACCGGCTGCTTTCCAAGGATGTCGAATTCCTCGATCTTGGGTTGATGATCGTCGATGAAGAGCAGCGCTTCGGCGTGGCGCACAAGGAGAGGCTCAAGCAAATCACGAAGTCCATCGATTGCCTTACCCTGACCGCGACGCCCATCCCCCGGACTTTGCAAATGTCGTTAATGGGGGTACGCGACATGAGCGTCATCGAAACGCCTCCGAAAGATCGTTTGACCATTAACACCGTTGTCACCCGGTTTGATCCGAGGCTCATCCAAACGGCCTTGGAACACGAGTTGGAGCGAGGCGGCCAAGCCTATTTCGTTCATAACCGGGTGGAATCGATTTACTCCGTCGCCGCCCTGGTGACACGCCAGTGTCCTCGCGCCCGCGTGGCCGTGGCCCACGGACAGATGGGCGAGCGCGATTTGGAGCAAGTGATGCTGAAATTCATGCGTCACGAATACGATGTGCTCGTCGCCACTACCCTTATCGAAAACGGGCTGGATATCCCGCTGGTGAACACTCTCATTGTCAATCGGGCCGACAAATTTGGACTCGCCCAACTTTATCAGTTGCGGGGGCGGGTTGGCCGGTCCAATCGACGGGCTTACGCCTATCTCCTGGTTCCTCCCGACCAGGGACTCTCCCCCATCGCCCGGCGCCGGCTCAATGCGCTGAAGGAATTCAGCGATCTCGGTTCCGGTTTTCGCATCGCTGCCCTTGACCTGGAGCTTCGTGGCGCCGGGACCCTGCTGGGACATCGCCAACACGGATACATCAACTCGATCGGGTTCGAAACGTATTGTCAGCTCCTGGAGAACACCATTCAAGAGCTGAAAGGAGAAGAGGTGCCGCCTGAGACCCATACCACGATCAATCTCCATCTCGACATTAAGATCCCGCCCACGTACATCGCCGACGAGAATCTGCGCCTCGTCACTTACAAGAGAGTCTCCAACATCCATTCAGATGCCGAGGCCGTTCGCCTCCGCGAGGAATTGATTGACCGGTTTGGGGCGCTGGCTGAGCCCGTTCAGAACCTGCTCAGTTACGCCCAGCTGAAGTTCCTGGCGGAATCGATGCAGGTGAAATCCATTGACCGCGACCGGGCGACCGTCCTTGTACAGTTTCACGATCACACTCAAACCGCCCCGGAAGCGCTGGTGGCTCTCCTCGACCGGGACCCGCGTGTCCAGATCTCTCCTACCGGCCGAATCAAAATCCAAATGGAGAAAACCGTTCCGTCTTACATCCTGGCGCGGACACGTGAAGTTCTGCACGAACTCGCCAGCCCCGTAGGAGTTCAATAAAATGGCTCGTCCACGGCACCCGCTCGGGTTGATCCTTCTCGTGCTTTTCATGGGGATGAAGTTGGCGGTCGGATGCGGAAAAACTCCCGATCGACCATCGCAGCGTGAAGATCGGGATTCAACTCGAACGCTGGCCAAAATCGGCAAAGAGGAGTTCACTGCCGCGCAGTTCGAGTCATTCCTCCACGAAAGGTTTCCCGAATCCACCAGCCCCCTCCCCAGAAATGACGCGGTCCTGAGTGAACTGCTCGACCGTGCCATCGACGAGCGGCTGTTACTCCTCGGCGCCCGCCAGCATCAGGTGACGGTCTCCGACCGGGACGTTCAGGAATACCTCGCCAACAGTGACCTCGTTCAGGGTTCTAACCCCGGCAAGGCCGGGAACACATTGGATTCTCAGCGATTCGAACGCGCCCGGGAGGTCCTGATCATCAATCGTTACCTTCAATCCATCGGATCCGCCCGGTACGCCCCTTCTGCCGCTGTGGAAAAGAAATATTATGAGGATCACCTGAAATCCTTCCAGGAGCCGGAACGCTACCACGTGGCGGAAATTCTGGTTAAGGACGAACCATTGGCGCGTGGGATTGAGGGAATGCTAGCCAGGAGAAAATCCTTTGAATCTCTCGCGCGGAAGTACTCCCGGAATGAACTGGCTGCCCGAGGGGGTGATTTGGGGTGGTTCGCTCGAGGGGAACTGCCGGAGCAACTTGAGAAGGCGGTGATGGGATTAAAACCCGAACAGCACTCGGGGGTGATCAAAACCGACTACGGCTTCCATATTTTCAAGTTGAAAGGGATCCAACCTGGCCACGCAACCCCCTTTGATGAGGCACGGCGCCAAATTCAAACTCTCCTCGCGAACGAGCACAGGAAGGAAGCAGTGGCTCAGGAAATCGCCCAGTTGCGGAAATCGACTGCCGTGGAGATCCGCTTCCAAAATCTGAAATTCAAATACACCCCCCAACAGACCGGGGATTAAGAAATCAAAGTCCAAATTCCAAAATCCAAAATCCAAACAAAAACCAAAATCCAAGGAGCCTCACATCGAATTCAAGAGGGCAAATGCGTACTCTTTTTACTCTGCCGTTTGATCCGCCGAGGCGGATTTGCCCCTGTTTGGAACATGAGAATTGTTTTGGAATTGGTTTTTGGAATTTGGACTCTGGACTTTGCGCCTTCAGCGCTCAGGGCCCACCACCACGGTGGTGGCTGCCTCAGGATGCAGGTAGGTTCTTGCCACCCGGGCGACGTCGTCGATTGACACGGAGTTGATCAGCCCGGGATATTCTTCCACATAGTCAAAGCCCAGGCCGTAACGTTCCGCAAGAATCATAAAGTGCGCAATTTGAGAATTGGTCTGAAACTGGAACACGAAGCTGCCCGTCAAATATTGTTTGGCATCGTGGAGTTCATCCGGCGTCACAGGCTCATCCACGATCCTCCGGATCTCGCCGAGAATCCCCTCGATGGCCCGCAGCCGGTTTTCAGGGGACGTCCCGATATAGGCCACGAAGCGTCCGGGGTCGAGTCCGGAGGATTGGGTGATGTTCGCAAAGGTGGAATAGGCCAGTCCCTGCTCATCCCGCAGCCGCTTCGGGATACGCGAGGTGAACCCCGGCGCACTTCCCAAAATCACATCCAGCACATTGAGGGTGTAGTAATCCGGATTGGAGCGTCGGATTCCGAGGTGCCCGACATAGAGGTTGACTTGCTCCTTGTCCATCCGAACGAATTCTTCGATGGGCGCGGTCTGGCGATGAACAACAGGGATGTCCGGAACGGACGGAGCAGACGCCGACCAGGATCCGAAGATATCCTCCAATTGAGGCAGGATGGTTTCGCCCCTAAAATCACCTGCCACTGAAACCGAGCAATTCGCCGGGACAAAGAATCTCTGGTGGAACGTCACGACCTGCTCGCGGTCGATCTTGGCCACCGAATCTTCGTACCCCACGGAGGGCCGATGCAGCGGGTGGGTCGTGTAAATCAATTCGTTGAATTTCCAGTCCAGCACAGTCCGTGGCCGGTCCTTGGCGCTCCGAATCTCGGAAATCGTCTTTTCTCGTTCGTGCAGCACTCGATCGTTCTCAAAGGCGGGATGCAGCAACACATCGGCGCTGAGTTCCAGGCCCAGACCAAAGTCCCGCGAGAGGGTTGAAGCCGAAACAACAGCGCCCTCGGTCCCCGTTCCGGAGTCCAGCGAGCCTCCGACCGACTCGATGGCTAGCGCGAGATCCTCGGCGCTGCGCGAGGCCGTGCCCTCGGTTAACAGCCGTCCTGTGAGAGAGGCGAGACCGGCCTCCGCGTCGGCTTCAAACCGGGATCCTGCCAGGAGCGATACTTCGATCGAGATCGTGGAGGTGTTGTGTCGTTCGCACACGAGCAGGGTCAGCCCGTTCGGTAGGACCTTCTTGATGATGTCCGACGCCTGAAAAGCCAGAGACATATTGTTAGGAGTTGAGGTCCTCATAAGTGAAAAAACACGACTGAGATTTCGGCCCGGTTTCATCCGCTCTTACTTTGGGTCCCTGTGTCGAACGCCGGATGCATTCATTTATTGTCTGAATCTCAACCAGCCAACGGTGCGATTATCAATTCCTAGATACTTTTGCGAAGCGGTCCGGACTTCTTCCGCCGTGACGGCTCGGATCCGGTCCACATACCGATCCAGGTGTTCGTAGCCGATAATCGCTTCGGTATAGCCGATCTGAATGGCATCGTTCAGCGTCCGCTCCCGACCAAACTCGAAGTGGGCCTCGATCATGTTCTTGGTCTTTTCAAGTTCTTCAGGGGTCAGGAGCTCCTCTTGCAATCGAGACGCTTCCTCACTGATGGCGGCCTCCACGGAATCCGGTGTCTTTTCGGGAATTACTTCGGCCCGAATTTCTAGAAGGGTCGGGTCGATGGACTCCGAGAACTCTGCCGAGACACTGACGGCCAACCGTTCGCGTTCGATCAGCCGTTGATAGAGGCGCGACGACCGGCCTCCTGACAGGGTCAGGGCGCCCAGCCGCAAGGCGTAGCCATCGTCGTTGGAGACGCTTGGCGCATGATAGACCATGTGCATCCGTTCGATTTGCGTCGGGCGTTTCAGGGTGACCCGTTTTTCCCCCTGTTGGGGGGGTTCCGAGATCTTTACCGGAGGAACCTCTGCTCCTCGGGGAATCGCCCCAAAGGTGGATTCAACAGTTCGCAGGGCGTGCTCCGTAACAAAGCCTCCCACCAGAACGAGGATGGCATTGTTCGGATGATAGTGACGGCGATAGTACGCCTCCATCTCCTCGCGCGAGGATCGCGACAGATCGTCAATCCATCCCACGACCGGGTGTCGATAAGGATGCACCTTGAACGCCGTTGCCCGAACTTCCTGGCCTAAGGCACCCCAGGGTGAATCCAGATTGATTTTCAGCTCTTCGGTCACCACCTGCTTCTCGTGTTCAAATTCTTCAAGCAGAAATTGGGTGTCGACCATTCGCTGCGCCTCGATGTCGAGCGCCACCTCAAACCGGTCTGCGGAGAAATCGAAGTAGTAGGCCGTGCAGTCCTCACTGGTGAAGGCATTGTTCGCTCCGCCATTGACCAGCGTAATGTGATCGATCGCTCCCTTGGGATACTTCGTGGTCCCCTTAAACAGCATATGTTCCAGGAAATGTGACTTGCCGGTCTGCCCTGCCTCCTCGTTGCGGGATCCCACCCGATAAAAAACGACGGTCGAAACGATGGGAGATTGGGGAACCTCCTTCGTCAACACGGTCAGGCCATTCGCCAGTACCGTCTTTGCGATGGGCCGTCGCTCGACCGGGGCGACCGATGAGCTGGCGTTTGTCGTTTGCTTACTCATGTCAAATTTCACCGGGGTTTGGAAAGGGACGATTGGAATCGAAATCCCGGATTTTGTCAAATTGAATTCTGTGTTGAGCGGCCTGATCCAGGCTGGGGTGGGGTTCAAGCAGGTTTACAGAAGGGTTTCGTCGATCACATCGGTCTCCTGCGGCGCCGGCGCAGATGGAGGGGAGAGTGAGGAATCCCTGCGGCAGAATTCCGCGATTGAATCCAGGGACCCATTGAAGAAAATGCGGGCGAGATTATCGATCGCGGCCCCGGCGACCGTTTCCCGGGAATGCAACGCTGAATAAAGGAACGCCTTGCCGGCCTTTCGCTGTTTCAGCATTCCTTTTTTTTCAAGTCGAGAGAGGACCGTCATGATGGTTGTGTAGGCGAGGTCATGTTCGGTTTGGTAATGCTGTCTCACTTGAGCGACACTGGCTTCTCCCCGCTCCCAAATGATCATCATCAGTTCCAATTCCTGAACCGTGAGAATCATCGGGTGCTCGCGCCGGCGCCGATCCTTGGTCGGGCGGGGGGTCAGTTTTTTGTTGAGCGGGGTGAGTTCAGCCACGTTCTTGGGTTTCGTGCAAACAGTTCCACGCGTAAAGTAAGGTCATGATCGCGGACATTAAGATTGGCTCTTGGCGCCCCCGGAACCAACGACGGGAGCGACCTCCTCGGAGGACTTCGGCTTCTGTTTCGATGCTGCTTCAGTCGCTTTTGGTGTCCGCTGGCCTCGGAAGATCGGCCGCTGAAGGATCTGGCTATAACCCGTCCATTCCCCTTCGATACTGCCATCCCGCTCGATCATCCATTGCATGGCCTGGACCTTGGAGTCCAAATCATCGAGCTTGTGAAGAATCATCGCCTCCACCGTCATCGGGAGTTTGGGCGAACCGAACTCATACTCCCCGTGATGGCTGATAATAAGATGGGAGATCATGGTCTTGAGTTCCGGCGGAAAGTCCGCATGGCGCGCGATGATGCCATTGATCATTTCCAGTTCCAGAACCATATGTCCCAGCAGTTGGCCCTGGGTCGTATAGCCAAAGCCTCGCTCGTACGAGAGTTCGTAGATCTTTCCGATATCATGAAGGATGGCGCCAGTCAACAGCAGATCAATCTCAATATTCTTATAGTTCTGGACGACGAGGCGGGCGAGATGGCAGAGGGAAACAATGTGCTCCAACAACCCGCCCAGGTAAGCATGGTGCATGCTCTTGGCCGCTGGGGCTTTTTTTAACCTGCGCATCACGTCGTCATCCAGAAGCAGCTCCTGCATCACGGCGCGAAGCGGTTCGCTGGTGAAGCCGGCGACAACCTCCAGCAGTTCGGAATACATCTCGTCGACGTCCCTTGACGTGGAAGGGAAAAAGTCCATGAAGTCCACTTCGTGGTCTTCGAGCCGACGCAGCTTGTGCAAGGTCATCTGCGGTTTGTTGCGGTAAATCTGGACCAAGCCCTTCGCCTTGATAAAGTGATCCTTATCGAAGAGGGGATCAAATTCCTCTACGTTATCCCACATCTTCGCGTCAAGGTCACCGGTCTTGTCGGCGAGAATCAGTGAAAGATAGGGTTCGCCGGACTTCTTGGAGCGCAATTCTTTGGATCGAACGAGGAAGGCCTCCGTCACGACGGTATTGGCTTCGAAGTCCCGGATGAATTTTTGTTTCATAGGTTCGACGGCGGGGTGACTCGGCGGGCCACCTCTACTCCGAAGGAATAACGCGATACCACTCGGGGGATCCTTGGCCTTCCGGCTCCTGAATGGGACGGGCTAAAGCTCGTGCCGGCAGATGGAGGACCTCAACCAGCAACCGCCGGTCGCCACGGAGAATGGCAATCCGATCCCCCACGCTGACTGCGCGTCCCGGCTTAGCGGTCTGCTCATTCACCCGAATCGCTCCCCGTTCGCACATCCATTTAGACAAGGTGCGACGCCTGACCAGACCGCTCCACTTGAGAAACAAATCCAAACGCAGGCGCGCCGGATTGGGATTCGATGAATCGACCTCATTCACGCCACTACTCGAACTCTGCTCCGATGACCACCACCCCATCCTGTCAGGGGGCGGGATGGGGGCTCGTTACTGACTCGACTTGGCCTCTGCTTTGCTCTCGGAAGAGGTCGCCCCGCTATCGACGTAACCCGGTTTGATTTCCAAGTACGATTCCTGTCGCAGCTGCCCGAGGTAATCGCGCAGTTGGGGGGCCAACTGTTGCATATAGAGCGCATTGGAAATCTGGTCATTCACCTTATCGACGGTGGGGATCCCGGAATCATGCTTGTCTTCCAGCTTGATGATCTTGTATCCGAACTTGGTGAGGATGGGGTCGCTCACCTGATTGCGTTTCAAGGAAAACACAACATCAGCGATTTCCTTCAGGAGCAGGTTGCGCTGAATGTAATCCTGCTCACCTCCATCCTTGGCAGTGGGGCCGTCTGAATTCTTCCGGGCGAGATCTGCAAAATCCTCCCCCTTCTTCGCCCGCGCGGCCAGATCCGCCGCCTTCTTCGCCGCTTCTTTGACCTGGGATTCATCCTTGCCTTCCGTGGAAATCAGGATCTCCCTAAATCTCACTTCCTCCGGGCGCTCCAATTCTTTCTTATGGCCCTCATAATACTTGTTGATCTCCTCCTGGGTGATCTGAATGCGCCGCCCCACTTCCTGACGTATGACGGCCTGTGTAAACAATCCATTCCGGATGTTATTCTTGAAATCCTCGTAGTTGACTCCCTGCCGGGTAACCTCGCGCTCCAGATCATCGAGCGTCTTCAAGTGGTTCTCATCGCGATAACGGTCAAGTGTCTTGACGAGTTCGGTATCGACGCTGATCCCCACTTCCTTCGCCTTTTGGATGAGGAGCAGCTGGTCGATCAGATCGCGAAGCACATTCTTTTCCCTGACCGCCACCTCCCGTTCGAGGTCCGTCCCAAAGTACTGCTGGCCCAACTCCTGGCGAAGCTGTTGTTTACTCTTCTCGAAATCCGACCGGGTGATAATGTCGTCGTTCACCCTCGCCACGATTTCTTCCAGGACCTTTTGCTCTGCAAGGCTGACGACCCCGAGAGCAAAGAACAAGCCGCTTGCAATGACCCAGAACTTTCTCATGCTTTTATTTCCTCACAATAATACTGAACACCTGGGATGACCAATTCATCGAGCATTATACGCGCTCGAAAAGGGATGTCAATTCTGGGGAAAGCTGTGCACAGAGGGACGGATGAATTGCCGTGAGGCAGGAAGGAAGGCCCCTCCTCGCTCTCCATTTATTCCTTCAATCGGATTCCACAAAGAAGGGTTCAGGGACGATTCGGGGCTCACGGATATCCACGCTTGGTGTTCAATCGGATCACGACGTGGCAGGAGCCGTCCCCATGTGCCGACCCGTCTTCTTGAGAGACGCCATCGGCGATCAATGAAATCGAGAGGCAGAACGGCGGATCAAAGCTTTCTCACAGCTTTCCAGAATACCAATGAATTTCGCGTAGAAAGGAAGGTCCCGAGGGTCGGACTGAAACCAGGTGTAACCCATCATGTTTGCAAAGCCGGCGATCAGGCTGGTCAGGATATGAATTGGCCCCCACTGGGAGTTGAAGAGATGCAGTTCCAGGCGTCTTCCTGTGAGCCAACCGAGCATTGTTGACAAATCGGGCGCCATGGCGGAAGCCTCTTCACGCTCCAGGAAGACGAAACAGGCCGACTGGAGCTAGCCTAGGCTATATCGGGACCCGATCCGGAGGTGTGCTGCCCATCACATCCCGGGAAAATCCCCAAAGGGGTCTGGGCAAATCAAATTTCTCCCGAAGGTTTCCTCCGTTAGCTTGTGGTAAACTAAACGGCCATCGAAGGAGAATCTGTGGAATACGAACCCGTCATCGGTTTGGAAGTCCATGCGCAATTGCAGACTCAAACAAAATGCTTTTGCGCCTGTTCGACGGAGTTTGGGGCGCCTCCGAATTCAAACACCTGTCCGGTCTGCCTCGGCCTGCCCGGGGCCTTGCCCGTGCTGAACCGGGAAGTGGTTCGGCTGGCGGTGCGTGCAGCCCTGGCTCTCGGCTGTCATATCAATCGTGTCTCGCAATTTGCGAGAAAGAACTATTTCTATCCGGACTTGCCCAAGGGGTACCAAATCTCCCAATACGACAAGCCCATTTCAGAACACGGGGCGATCGGAATCACCGTCGATGGCATGACCAAACGGGTGGGGATCACCCGCTTGCACATCGAGGAGGACGCCGGCAAATCCATCCATGACGGCTTTGCCGATAGCTCGGAAAAGAGTTACATCGACCTCAACCGCAGCGGAGTGCCCCTCGTTGAGATTGTTTCCGACCCCGATCTCCGGTCTCCTGCCGAGGCGTATGCCTATCTCTCTAAAATGAAGGCCATCCTCGAAGCCACCGAGGTGTGCAACGGTGACATGGAAAAAGGCAACCTGCGTTGTGATGCCAATGTTTCAGTCCGACCCTTGGGTTCCTCTCAATTCGGGACACGCACCGAACTCAAGAACCTGAATTCTTTCCGCTTCCTGCAAAAGGCCATGGATTACGAAATACGCCGGCAGGTGGAAATCCTGGAATCGGGCGGCCACATTGTACAGGAGACACGGCTCTGGAACGCGGACGAAGGAAAAAGCTATTCGATGCGCAGCAAGGAAGAGGCCCATGATTACCGATATTTTCCGGAACCCGACCTCTTACCCCTGCTGGTGGAAGATGCCCTTGTCGAAGAGACCCGAAAGACGATGCCGGAACTCCCAGATGCCAAGAAAGCCCGATTCGTCGAGACGTACGGTCTTCCCGAAGGCGATGCGGAATGGCTTGCGTCTTCAAGGGCCCTGTCTCAATTCTTTGAAGAAGCGGTCCATATTAATGGGAAACCCAAACCCATCCTCAACTGGTTGAAGGGCGATCTGACCGCTCTGCTCAACAGTTCCGATGTTGAGATCCAAGACAGCAGGATCTCACCGGCTCACCTTGCTGAATTGGTCGATCTGGTGGAGGGGGGAACCCTGTCCGGAAAGATGGGAAAGATTGTGTTTGAGGAAATGTTCGCCACGGGCAAGTTGCCCCATAAAATTGTCAAAGAAAAGAACCTCGTTCAAATCAGCGACGTGACCGCATTGGAGAGAATTGCGAGGGAGGTGGCTGCTGCCTCGCCGGAAAATGTCGCCAAGTACCGGAGCGGAAAAACCGGAAACCTGGCGTGGTTCGTCGGACAAGTCATGAAGGCGACTAAAGGCCAGGCGAACCCGCAATTGGTGAATGAGGTAGTGAAGAAAGTTCTGGATGAAACGTAGGGAACCGGGAGGCGATCCTTCGCGTAAACCGCCCCGTCTTCACGCCCTGCAAAGTATTAGGGAACGATTCGGAATAATCGCAATAACCCGTATCCGAGGAATAGTAGAATACACCCCGCCCAAAAATTTTTGAGTACCGCCGCGGGGATCACCCGCTCCCTGATATCCCAACCTGCCAGCTGAAAGGCTCCCCCCACCATCGCTGCACAGAGAATAGCGAGAACGAGTGGGCTGAGGGCATTGAGATGGATCGCCTCCATCCAGCGCCCGTTTGCCAGATGGGAGAGGGCACGGGTCATGCCACAGAGCGGGCAGGGTCTGCCGGTCATCCAGTGGAAGCCACACACCGTGAACTTCGGTTGTCCCGCAAGAGGAAAGAACCGGAAAAATGCGAGTGCCAGCGTGGCAACCGCCACTTGCCAGACCGCTCCGGCCGGGTCCTGCACAAGCCTCCGGGAGCTCATCCTGGAATCGGGAATCATGATGCCTCAAGACTCCCAGGGGAACAACTGTCTGTCCCTGAATGGGAAGAGTTCATATCGTTCAAAAATTCGTTGACGGCTCAAAACCCACCATCTCTTTGTAGGCCACGGTGACGGCGGCATAGAGAATCGGCATGGTCGCCAGAATTCCCACCACGCAACAGAGCAATCCAATAATATTCAAGAGGATGGCCGCAATGAAGAAGATCGTGAATCCAAAGTAATCGCTTTTCACCAGATCATGACTGGCCTGCATGGCCGGCCAGAAATCCATCTTCTTGTCAATGATGAACAAGTAGGTGAATTGATACATGGCCGCAATCACGAGGCCCGGGATGATGCAGAAGATGGTTCCTATGAACGTAAAGACGGTGATAATCAGGCTTGCCACCAAGGCTGCCACGAAAAAGTTAAATCCTTTAAAGAAATCGCCGAGCTCAAAGCGACCATAAAGGAGCTTCTTCGTACAGACAATACAAAACCCGGCGATCATCGGCCCTTGCAGAATGATCGGGACAAATCCATTCAGGAGGATAAAGAGCAGGCTCAACAACATGAACATGCCCAATTCTTCCTTGACCAGATGCCAGCCGGCGCCAATCCAGTGTCCGGTTTGTGCATGAACGCCCTGCGGTGGAACATACCGCGGCGGGGGTTGGAGTGGAGGCTGATAACCGGGGGGCATCCCGGGAGGAGGCGTACTGCCCGCTCCACCCACCGACTGGGCTTGTCCGCATTTTTGACAAAACCGACTATTGGGTTCGCTCTGTGCACCGCAGAATTGACAGAACATGGCAGCCTCCTTGAATAGAGATAGGTGTTGGGTGTCGGGTACCAGGTGTCGGGCCCAATGAGTCCGACGAAAAAGATTTGAAAGAACAAGTCGGGCGGGTCATTTTATACACGTGGCCAGTCAGACGTCCATACACCCAGGTTGACTCGCTTTGATTTCTGTCCGCTGTACCCTTCGCTCCGGGTTCGATGATTTCTCTCGTGCCGCCTTCTCTCCGGCACCTGGCACCTTCCTCCCGTGCTTCAAGACGTCCGAATGAATTTGTCCGCCTGTGGGAGCTTTCCTTAAAACAATCGCTCTTGGCGTTTCAGGTTTCCAAACGATCCCACATTTAACAGAGAAAATGAGAAGCGAAATTGCGTCTCATTGCGCAAACCGATGTCAAACTGACGGTACTCCAGGGTCACCCCACAACAATCCCAGTTGTAGCCGAGCTGGACAACGCTATTCTGAACGGCGGACCGCTTCAAGTCATAACTGATGGAGAAGGCAGCAGAGACCCCGGGTTTGTTGAAATTGCCTACCCCGAACGTAGTCCGCAACTGGTTTGAGGCGATCGTCAGGGGATCATGTTGCCGTGTCAGAAAATAAGTGAGGGACAGAAAACGCCGGGGGTTCGAAACATTCGCGGTGACGCTGGAACTTCGGATCTGATGGAACTGCGTGTCGTAATCGAACTGGAAGTCTCCACTCCACCCGTCACGGGGACTGAAGCGGAGCAGCGAGACAATCGGTGTAAAACGTCGAGGTCCATCGGAAAACGCGAAACCGGTTAGATCCTGCAAGGCATCAAACACATTGCGACGCCCCGGAACAATAGCGCCTCCCAAGGTGGGATCGAAAAAATATTTTTGCGAGATCTTCCAGCTGAGGAGTTCACGTGCTTGCTCCGAACCGGCACCCTCGTCGCGCCGCGCATAGATCCGGTTGGTAATGCCATACTCAATCTCGTTGGTATTGACGACCACGTCCCGCTCATCAAACCGGATGATCTGGTCAATGTCGCTTACCCCCCGGACCAGGCGGTAGGTCACTTCCGGTTCGATCACATGTTTGAAACGATCCCCAAACCACCCCCCCTTGTGTTCGTAAATGCGTTCCAGCCCCAGGCCTCTGAAGTCAAGACGAAGCTCCCCAGTGGTTCGGTTCAGCGCTTCCTGCAGGGCATTGGGGGAATGGAACCGGTTGCGGTAAACCGTTTCGCGAAATTCAAACGAAGGCGTGAAATATCTGCCAAAGTTTCCAGGGAGAGAGAAGGTAATCCGCGGAGCAAAATCGATTCGCTGGGTAATATTCGGCGTGGAGAACCCCGGATCAGCCCGGTGGATACCATCCACGGCGGAATCGAGGGAGAAGTAGATCGGGAGATCTCTGACCTCGCGAGGCATCACGGAAAATTCAGCGGCGGGAAACCGGCGAAGGATCACGGCCCCCTGGTCAAAGAATGTCTCGTTCCGGTACGCGTCAAAATTCAAGCTGTACGAATCATCATTTCGCCCCACGAAGGCCTGCGAAGTTTGGTCGGGCAACACAATGGCGTTGAACGAATCACCAAACACCTGGCGAAAGGTGAGGGAGCTGACGTAATTCATGTCGGCGACGGCGCGAAACCCGTTGGCGAACACGTAGCTGGCCCCCACCTTGGCGCTCTGCCCGCCCTGGTTCTTTCGATCGTTCACGTGAAACCCAAAAACATTGATGTAATTCGTATCGCTGGGGCGCGCGCGAAATTGCAGCTCTTCAGCCCAACCTCGCGCCGAAAAATATTCCCCCGTAAAGAGAAGGTCGGTGGAACGGTTCATGGCCCAATAGAAGGCGTCGCCAAGGGTCCGGCCTTTCTGGGTGGACGATCCCGTGGTCGGGATCAAAAAGCCGGTTTGTCGCTCGCGTTTGGTCACGGGCGCGGCCGCGTACGGGAAATAAAAGAGGGGGAGGCCTTTGATTTTAAAAGTGGCATGCCGGAAAAAAACGGACTTTTCGACGTTGATGACCGCGCTCTGGGTGTGGAAAGACCACTTCGGGACTTCTCCCTTGCAGGCCGTCACCATCCCGTCAATGATCTTGTACTTGTCCTCGCCGATCTTGTGAATCTCGGCGCCTTCAAAATAAAAATTCGGGGTCGCTTTTCCCTTGGCGTCATAAACGACGCCGGTCTTTGAGACAACATTCATCTTCAGGCGGGATCCGGTAATGGTCTCCACTTCTCGTTCAAAGCGAACGCCCCCGGTGGCTTCCACGTCGCCAGTTTCATCATCATACGTCATCTCATCCGCAAAGAATTTCATGTCGCGGTAAACGATTTCCGCCTTCCCGCGCAACAGATACTTGTGCTTCTCAGTCTGTTCCTGATGCACCGCCCGGATGGTCAGGATATCCTCACCCACCAAAAGCTGAACCGGGGAACTCGAGGCCTCAGCTTTGGCCGTCGAAGTTTCCTGGGCCTTCCCGGCTTGGCCCCCCAGACCGCAGAGGAGGGACAGCGCGAGATAAATCACGGAAGCAATCGAACTCGGAGGGTATCGCCCTGGCGAATGAACCGGATTAGAGGGAGGAGTTTTCGTGAGCAATGGCAGTCTGGTCCACACGCGGCTAGGCCTGGTTAGAATCTGAAGCGGGACGAACTCAATCGGAGGTTCAACGTTTTGCAGTTGACCGCCTTCCCCACTCGAAGAGCCGGGGAAAGATTGGGACGATCGTCTCGACGGATTTTTCTTTAACTCTCACCCGTTTTCAATGCGCCGCTAAGTTAGCATGACTGACAGGGCTTTTCAACCGCATTTCCGCCTTGTCAGCAGCCCTCTTCACAGGCGCTGTCGCTCGAGAGGGAGCTTCCGTTTCAGGACAATGTTCCGCCCGTTTCAGCACACCACTGATCCCGGATGGGTTGTTTGATTCACCGCCAATTATCCTGTAGAATCGCGCGAGTCGAGTTCCATGAAACCCTGCCTCGCGATGAGACCCGGTCTCTGAAACTTTGGATCACCATATCCCGGGTTCGAGGTGGCGAGGATCACGTAGACCAGTGGCCAACATTATTCAATGTCCCCAATGCGGTTTTCTTGAGTATGACGAACACTCCGGATGTGCGGTCTGCGGATTTCAATCGCATGCTGCGCTGAAGACGGGTCACCCCGCATTTAAACCGAAGGACCTCAAGTTCATTGAATTCCCTTCTCGATATCGGGAAGCTGACCTGCCTTTATTTGATGATCCGGACGCCGCGAAAAAAACCTCGGTTCCCGCGCCCGCACTCCTGTGGCGCGAGGAGCTGGAGGAAAAGCTCCGCCAGTATCGGGCCCGTCGCGGTGGACAAAAAGAAGAACGGCCGGACGATGCGGGAGTGCCCGTCAGGGACAAGAAACGATCCGACCCCCCTCCGCCACACAACTTCAACGAGGACTTGGCGGCTGCCCTCGATGACACATTTAAGCTCCCTCCCTTGGATGCCCCTTCTGGACAGGATAGATTTGAATCTCCTCTCCTTCCGGACGCGCCAACAGCAGCCACCGGATCGCACCGAATCCCGGGGTTTGAACTTCCCGATTCTGTTCAAAGAATCAAACAACGTCAATCCCACCGACGATCCGAACTTTACCAACAACCGCTGTTATTCGAAGCCTCAACGGTGGCCCACGGCGTATTGACGGATACCGAGCACCCCGGGCTTTCCATTCCTGTGGCCTCCGTCCGGGAAAGATTTCTGGCTGGGTGTGTTGACCTTCTCGTGATTGCGGCGGTTGAGTTGATCAGCATTCTTCCTCTTGCTGTCCTGATGTATGTGAAAGGATGGAGTCTGAATCCGGCCCCGCGATCGGCAATGGTGTGTCTCTTCATTTTTCTGATCTTCGCCCTGTTGTATGCCTTCCTTTTCTCTGCGACGATGCGCAAGACCTTGGGCATGCATCTGCGGGGTCTCGTCCTGGTCAATTTTGCCGGGGAATCACCCTCCATGAAAGAAACCACACTCCGGGCCATGGGATATCTCGTCTCCGCGGGGTCGCTCCTGCTTGGGTTTATCTGGGTGCTTTTCGATGTCGACGCCCTGGCGTGGCACGATCGAATATCCCGTACTTATCCAGCCCAGATTCACAACGCCATGCCGGATCGATAGCGGGGGAATTTTTCGTCCGTGTCATCGCAGCCACCCGGTGCGGCCTCATCCCCGAGTCCGCTCACCGGAAACCGATCGATTCGATCACCTCTCATGGACAACCTGGCCCTTGAAGCGCTGGTCAATGAGTTGAGGCCGAAGCTGCTGCACCTCCATTGCGTGCAAGTGGCTCAAGTCAATCTGACGGCCGTTTCCCTCGAACTCTCGGGAAAAGAGGCCGGGCGCCTTCTCTTCGATGTGATGGACCCTCCCTTGATCTTCCTCACCCGAAAGCCATGGGCTTCAGAAATCCCGTCTCCTTTTGTCGCGGTATTGAGAAAATGGTTGACTGGAGCGGAGCTGACCGGCATTGCAAAGAAGCTGGACGAACGCGTGATTCATCTTGAGTTTCGAAGCCCCCGGCACGAGGAGCACCCGGCCATCTTCGGGCTGGTGGCTGAGTGTATGCCCCGGTGGGGGAACCTCTTCCTGCTGGATGAGGAACAAAGGGTTCTGGGCGCGCTGGTGATACCGCGAGCGGAGCGGCGCAAACTACCCGTGGGAAGCTTGTATGTTCCCCCCGGGAGGCATGGAGATTGTTCACTGGAGAGTTTTATTTCGCCGGGGGCCCCCCTTCCAACCTTGCCCGAAGATCTGGCTGAATTAACGAAACACGTTCGAGGGTTGGGTCCTGTTTATGCCCGTGAAGTGCTGCTCCGGGCACACAGGGACCACAAGACACTGTCGCAAGCGTTGGCAGAAATTCTCACGATCCTTGTTGCAGGGAACTTCCAGCCTCGGATCTATAGCCTTCCCGGGCCCGGACAGGTTTCTTTCATCGCTCCCATCAAATTGGAATCTCTAGACCCGCGGCCCGCCTCTAACTTTGAATCCGTAAATCAAGCTGTAGAATCAGTTTTTAAGCACCGGATGGAAATTGTACTCATGGAAAAGGAGAGGAGGGACCTTCACAGAGAGGCCCAAGCGGCCTTGAAGAAATTCAAGCGACTCGAAGAGAAACTTGCCGGGGAGGCAGAGGGATTCACGAAGGAGGCCGAGCTTCAGAGAGTGGCCGATCTGATTCTTGCCCAGACGGGAACATTGCATCCCCAGGGAGGACGGCTGCAATTGGTCGATGTGTACGATCCGGCAGCACGGAAAATCACTGTGGCGATCGATGCGCGGCTCAGCCCCATCGCCAATGCACAGCGATTCCATGAAAAGGCTAAGCGCGCCCGACGGGGAATTGAAAAAATCCGGGCACGCCAGAATTCCATTCATCACCTCGTGAGGGTTCTTGAATCCTCTTTAAAAAATGTGTCCGAAGCACGCTCCCTCGCTGACCTGGATCTCATCAAAACCGCCTGGAAGAAGGAAGCTTCGCCCCCCGGGGAAACGAGGAGAGCCGCGAACCCCGACCCGGAGAGATCGGTCACCCCAACGATGCAGCCGGAGAAGAAACGAAGGAAGTGCCGTATCTTCAAGAGCAAAAATGAATATGAAATCCTCGTCGGCCGAAACAGCAAGGAGAACGACCTGGTCACAACGCGCTATGCCCAACCCGACGATTACTGGTTCCATGTGGCGGATTACGCCGGCTCGCATGTCGTCCTGAGAAATCCCCGTCGTGAAAATCTGGAGGAGACGGACGATTTTCTGCAGAGTGCACAACTGGCCGCCTACTTCAGTCAGGCCCGCAATGCCCGGAAAGTGACCGTCCATTGGACTCAACGAAGGTTTGTCAAAAAACCCAAGCGCGCCAAGCCGGGACTGGTGAATCTCTCCAGATTTCAATCCCTCCTGGTAGAGCCAAAGATCCCCCAATCAGGGGAACCCCCGGAACAAAAAGGCGATGTATGAGGGGCGGGGGGGAAATTCCAAAATCCAAATTCCAAATAAATTCCAAAACCCAATTCTCAAAGTCCAAACGACATTCAGACCTCAGCCAGTCCACGACAAATCTGGCTTTCGGTCGTGATTGGGCACTTGAAATTTGTTTGGTGATTGGAATTTGGATTCTGGATTTTATTCGGAATTTGGATTTTGGAATTTGGAATTTTTCTTTTTATAGGCTCAGCCTCTACGACCCCCCTGACCTTGAAACAGCGCCTTCAATCTTCGCTCTCACGAAATCGACGACGGGCAGATTCAAAAACCGCTCTTCCGCGGTCACGGCAAAACAGGGCGTGCCCTTTCGGATCTGCCGGGAGAGTGAAACATTGGGCCAGGGCGCCCGGGCCGGGTTCATCGCCTCCGGCTGGGAAAGATCGGAAACGATGACATACGCGTCCGCAAGATCAAAATACTGTTGTGCGGTCAGTTTAAAGTCTTCCTGCCGGGGATCGAGGACTTGCAGATAAACATCCGGTTTCAGGAACCGGCGAAGGCTATTACTCTCGACAATGACATATTCTTCGTTCTCGATCTCTTTTTGAAATGCGGGAAGCGCCGTGAACAGCTCGCCCTGTTTGGTGCGGACCCACAGCGACCGCCTCGCCCCAGCGGCAAGAAATCGTGAGGTGTCGGTTCCCGTGGTGACCTCCCTCTCGTCGACGATGGCAAACTGATGTTCGCTGACCTCGCATCCGCAGGATTCGCCGTTGACGGCACAGACCCCGTGTCCATACTGTGTAATCTTAACAGCCGTCCAGGAAAACTCAGGAAGCGAACCGATGAGCCCCTCAACGACAGACGTCTTGCCGATGTTTCGCGAATGGCCACCTACCAAAACCAGTCTCATGCACCGGTCCTCAGGGGGGGTACGTCTATTTGAGCGCGGGGAATATCAAATGCAAAAAAATTAGGCGACCCGCCACGGCGGATCGCCCTCCTGCGAGAGTTCGTGATCTTCTCTTCAGTCGCCCCGTTCCAGCTTGAAGGTTGCCTGTTTCACTCCCTCGGTTCCCTTTAAATTCTTCATGACGGCATGAAGCACGTCCGCCATAACACTTTTGACAAATGTATTCATCAGGGGGACTTCCTTCTGAGAGACCAGGATCCGGGCCTCCCCTCCATTCACGACGAATTCCGCCACCCGGGCATCTTCGGGAATGTGCAGCGATTCCAAAACTCCTGACAGTAAATGACCCGTCAAGCGTTCTACAAAAGGATTCATCGAAATCTGCCCGCGGTCGGTTTCCAAAGAAACTTTCATGTCACCCCCATTGACGAGACCCGTGGCGCTCATCAAAATCTGGACTGGATTCTCACCTGTGTCAACAGAAAACACTGCTGGTCAGCAACAAAAGGTAGAAGATTGTGAATTCAGGGGCAATTCAATTGTGATGAAAATAACTATCCTGTCGATTTAATATTTTTCATTGACACGGGATAAAGATGGTCGGATTATGAGGGTGTAACGAAACCGAACACTCAAGTCATCCAATCTGTTGTCAAGGGCTTCAGACGAGGGGTAGCTCCCAAGTTTTTCCTTAGATCCTGCAGGGTACTTCCTTAATTGAAAATGGTTCGTCGGATTTTTCCATGAAGGGTTTGCCTCACAAAACTTTCAAGGACTGGTCAGACCGTCACCTGCGGGGAGAGTCTTGTCCGGCCAATGGCATTCTCACCCGGCTGATGAGCCGCCCATCGTGTTCACCTCAAGTTCACCCCGTTAACCTTTTTACTGCTCTTCAAGGAGGAGAGAGCATATGCCTGTCTCACGGAGGGAATTCCTAAAAATCTCAACAGCGGGCGGTGTGGGAATTGTTGCCTTTGGCTTCGATCTCGCCCCCGCGTATGCCGCCGTGCGCGAATTGAAAATTGCGCGGACCACAGAAACGCGCTCGACGTGCCCTTATTGCGCCGTGAGTTGTGGGGTGATCATTCACACTCTCGGCGATAAGTCCAAGAACGTGACCGGGACTACAGTCGTTCACGTCGAGGGCGATCCGGACCACCCCGTCAACCGGGGCACGCTGTGTCCCAAGGGGATCACCCTGAAGCATGACATCGTCAACAACACCCGCTTGACGAAGCCGATGTATCGAGCTCCCGGATCCGACCACTGGGAGGAGAAGAGCTGGGACTGGATGATCGATACCATCGCGCATCGTATGAAGAAGACGCGGGATGACACCTTCATAGAAACGAATGCGGCGGGACAGACGGTGAACCAGTGCCCCGGCATGGCGATCGTTGGGGGTTGCACCGACAACAACGAGGTCAATTACCTTCTGGTCAAATGGCTGCGCTCCTTGGGGGTGGTATACACCGACAATCAGGCGCGTCTTTGACACGGCCCCACGGTGTCCAGTTTGGGCGCCACCTTCGGTCGCGGGGCCATGACGAACAATTGGGTCGATATCAAGAATGCCGATGTCATCCTGGTGATGGGCGGGAACCCTGCTGAAAACCATCCCTGTGGGTTCAAATGGGCCATCGAAGCCAAGAAGACGCGCAACGCGAAATTGGTGTGCGTCGATCCCCGCTTCAATCGCACCGCGGCGGTGAGCGATCATTTCGTCCAGATTCGATCGGGGACGGACATCGCTTTCCTGGCGGGCGTGATGAACTACATGCTCGCCAACAACCGCATCCACAAAGAATACGTCGCCAATTACACCAACGCCTCTTACCTCATCAAGGAGGGTTTACAGCTCCCCGGTGACAACGACGGCCTGTTCTCCGGCTTTGATCCTCAGAAACGCGCTTACGACAAATCCACGTGGGGTTACGATATGGGGCCGGACAACTATGTCAAGGTTGACATGACGCTGGAGGACCCGCGGTGTGTATTTCAATTGATGAAGAAGCACTACTCGCGGTACACACCGGAGATGGTCGCGAATATCTGCGGCTGTTCAAAAGAAGATTTCCAGAAGGCCGCGGAGATGATCAGTTCCTCATACCCTGCGGACAAAGCAGGAACCATCATGTACGCCCTCGGATGGACTCACCATACTTCGGCGGTTCAGAACATTCGCGCCGCGGCGTCCATGCAATTGCTGTTGGGTAACGTCGGCCGACCCGGCGGCGGCGTGAACGCGCTGCGCGGGCATGCCAACATCCAGGGCGCAACCGACATGAACCAAACCCACACGCTGCCCGGCTATTTGCCCATGCCCAAACCGGAGTGGCAAACCCTCAAGGAGTATATAGAGGCAACCACGCCGAAGAAGCTCAGGCCCAATTCAATGAATTATTGGGAGAACCGGGACAAGTTTATCGTGTCCTTGTTGAAGTCGTTCTGGGGCAATGCGGCCACTGCGGAGAACGATTTTGCGTATTCCTGGCTGCCGAAACTGGATCGCGATTATTCGTGGGTCTATATTTACGACGGCGCGTACAACGGAATCGTCAAGGGGGTGTTCTCTTTTGGCATGAATCCGGTCGGGAATGGGCCTCATTCGAAGAAGATGATCCAAGGGCTGTCGAAACTCGATTGGCTGGTTGTGGCAGAAAACTTCGAGACGGAAACCGCCTCATTCTGGAAGGCGCCGAAAGAGTATGATCCTCCGCCCGCCGCGCAGATTAAGACCGAGGTCTTTATGTTGCCCGCGGCCAACTTCGCAGAGAAGGACGGGGCATTTACCAATTCCTCTCGTTGGCTGCAATGGAAGTGGAAGGCGGTTGATCCTCCGGGTGACGCCAAGGTGGATCAGGAGATCATCGCCCGCCTGGTGTTGAAGCTGAAAGAGCTTTACACCAAGGAGGGCGGCAAGCTTCCGGACCCGGTGGTCAAAATGGCATGGGGCTACTCGAATCCGGTCAGCCCGAATCTTGAGGAAGTCGCCAAGGAGATCAACGGGAAGGTGCTCGAAGACTTCACCGACGAGAAGACGAAGGTGGATTACAAGAAGGGCCAGCAGGTGCCCGGTTACGCAGTGCTACGTGCCGACGGGAAAACGCTCAGCGGCAACTGGTTGCACTCCGGCTATTTTACGGAGGCGGGCAATTTGTCGCAGCGGCGCAATCCCATCGATGATTCCGGCGGGCTCGGCATGTATCACAACTGGGCCTTTAACTGGCCTTCCAATCGTCGCGTCATGTACAACCGGGCGTCGGCAGACCTGAACGGCAAGCCCTGGGATCCCAAGCGCCCGGGCATTTGGTGGAATGGTGAAAAGTGGGTCGGCGACGTCCCCGATTACAAGCCGGATTTCAAGCCCGAAGAAATGATCGGGCCGTTCATCATGAATCCCGAAGGCGTGGGCAAGCTCTACGCCGTCGACATGAATGATGGCCCGTTCCCGGAGCATTATGAGCCTTATGAAACGCCCGTGGATAATCCCCTGCATCCCAAGGTCAGTTCCAATCCCGTGACGAAGTTGTTCAAGACCAACATGGATGTCTACGGCAAACGGGACAAGTTTCCCATCGTGTGCACGACCTATCGCCTGACGGAACATTTCCATTATTGGACCAAACATGAAGCCATCCTGAACCAGCTGCAACAAGAGTTCTTCGTGGAGATTCCCGAAGGACTGGCGGCGGAGAAAGGAATTAAGAATGGCGATCGAGTGAAGGTCTCCTCGGCCCGCGGTTCTGTCGAAGGGAAGGCGATGGTGACGAAGCGAATTCGCCCGCTCAAGGTCGCCGGGAAGATCGTGTGGCAGATCGGCTTCCCCATTCACTGGGGTTTCGCCGGCAAATCGGTCGGTCCGCTTGCAAACACTTTGACACCCACGGCACTCGACCCTAACTCCTCAACTCCAGAGTACAAGGCCTTCCTGGTCGCTCTGGACAAGGCTTAGGAAAGGAGGATATTTGAATGCCCAGTAACATGGAACTCAGAAGAATTTCGGCTACTCCTTCCCCGGCCACGGGTGTGCGGACCGCACCGACCGTTGCCAAGTTGATTGATACGACGACCTGCATCGGTTGCAAGGCCTGCGAAGTGGCATGCCAGGAGTGGAACGATCTGTTTAATGTGGAAACGGAGCTGGAACCATCCCGCGAGTTCGGCTCGTACCAGACGATGCCCGATCTGACCGCCAACTTTTGGAACCTGATCCGGTTTAACGAACATGTCGAAAAGAGGCCGGATGGGTCGGAGAAATTCCACTGGTTGATGGCCAAAGACCAGTGCATGCATTGCGACGACCCCGGCTGCCTGAAGGCGTGTCCCGCCCCCGGCGCAATCGTCCAGTACACCAACGGAGTGGTGGATTTCCAGCAGGAGCATTGCATCGGGTGCGAGTATTGCGTCACGGGATGTCCGTTCGACATCCCTCGTCTCCACAAGCGGACCAAGAAGGTGTACAAGTGCACGCTGTGTACCGATCGTTTGGCTTACGGGTTGGAGCCCGCCTGCATCAAGGCCTGTCCCACGGGCTGCCTCGAGTTCGGGACCAAGGAGCATCTGGTGCAGATCGCCAATGCACGGGTGGAGCAGTTGAAGCACAACGGCTACGAGAAGGCTGCCATCTACGACCCCCCGGGCGTGGGGGGGACCGGGGTCATCTATGTGCTCGGCCTCGGTGATCAACCCGAACTTTATGGGCTGCCAAAAGATCCGCACGTCCCCTGGACCGTCTCCGTGTGGAAACATGCCCTCAAGCCGATCGGTTCCTTGCTGATGATCGGCGCTCTGCTGGGGACGATCATTCACTATGTCCGGTACGGACGCAATGAAGCCCCGGGCATGCGTAAAGCTGACAGAGAGGAGGTGTAGCCATGAGCCAGGAAGTAATGACTCAATCTCAACTCGCGACCTTGGCACGGGAAAAAGAAGACCTGGTGGTGAACGGGCTGCTCGTCCGCCACACCGCGGCGGTGCGCCTGACTCACTGGCTTGTCGCGATCTTTTTCTCCCTGTCGCTGTTCACAGGTTTTGTGATCTTTACTCCCTTCTTCGCAGGATGGGCGGGAGTTTTCGGGGGAGGGCCGATGGTACGAACGCTGCATCCTTGGTTCGCCCTGGGATTTACCATCGCCGTCTTTTTTCTCTACCGCTATTGGAAGACGAAGATGAGGAAGGAATCGGGCGATGAAGAGTGGAAGGACAACTTCGGACCTTACATCCGCTACGAGAGCGAACTGCAGAATGTGGGCAAGTATAACGCCGGTCAAAAGATTTATTTCTGGGCTGTTTTCTGGGGGGCCATCGCCTTCCTGGCTTCTGGCATTGTGATGTGGTTTCCCACAGCGTTTCCTTATTTTTTGCGGACGGTTTCGTACTGGCTCCATGAAATTACTTTTGTCGCTTTCGTGATCGGGATCATTTACCACATCTACATGTCGACGACTGCCATGCCGGGTACGTTTCGCGCGATGACGCGGGGCACGGTCACGAAGGACTGGGCCAAGTGGCACCACGCCCGTTGGTATCGCGAGGTCACGGGGGAGAAAAAATAACCCTGCCCCTTGGACGAATCCTAGATGGCGGGACGCCCGGTTCCGCCATTTTTTATGCCTCCTTGATCTTCAGGTGTCCGCCGCTGGATTCAGGTGCCCGGGCGAACGGCCGGGACCGAGAGGAACTCCCGGAGTCATCAGAGAAGCTTCATGACCTCGTGCCTTATGCCCATCAAATACACTTGGGACTGCCGGATTCAACGTGCCGAGAACCTCGCCAAACCTGAAACGCCTTCAGGCAAGATCCTGATGTTTTATATTGAGATCCTGAAATGGCAGCATGACGCCTTCAAAAGGCTTGCCGAGGCGTCACGGAACCGACCGCTCACCGGTTCCTTTGAAGTCGATCACCCGCTCTTCCTGGATCACTTTGACTCCTTGCTGGAACTGGCCCGGCGAAAAGGCTCCCAGGCCCTGATTGTGCAGGCGGAGGAACTTATTGTGGAGAGGGCGGGGTGGAAAGAGAAGCTGGCCGGCTACTGGAATGGAGAAATGAATTCTGATCAGGATCTCTTTGCACGGGCCGCTCTTCAACCCTATCTGGAACTCCTTGCCACCAGTCAAATCCTCCCCTTCGATTCAAATCTTCTGATCGCCAACGCCACGGACCAGACCGCCATAACCGAGGAACCACAGCCCCATCGCATGTGCCCTTTTTGCGGACGCAAACCGCAGGTGGCGTTTCTTTCAAATGACACTTCCATGCCCGGCCTCCTGGAAGGAAGCGCCGAGGGGGGTCGCCGATTTTTGATGTGTGGGGATTGCTTGACGTTGTGGCCCTTTCTGCGAATCGCATGTGTGTCTTGCTCCGAACAGGATCCTCACAAGCTCCCTTACTATCAGGCCGAGGAACTTCCTTACGTTCGCGTTGATTGTTGCGACGCTTGCAAGTGTTACATCAAGACCATCGACCTGACCAAAGATAACCGGGCTGTTCCTCCGGTGGACGAACTGGCAGCCATTCCTCTCGACCTCTGGGCGCAGGATCATGGTTACACAAAGATCCATCCCAATCTGGCCGGGATGTAGGACAGGATTCCGCTCCCGGACACGTTGGGGGCGAGAAATCAAATCATGGTAAACGCGTCAGTTCTTGGAATGGACCCTCCGATTTCGATTCTACGCCTGGAGTGGGATCAGATCCCGGCAATTGAAGCGAGTCAGGAAGCGGAAAAAACAAGGTCTGACTCTAACGAATCCATGAGTGGCCTAGGAAATCTTCGAGGTGTTCCCTGGTCCTATAAGACCTGCCCTCCGAGACACTTCAGAGATGTTGCTGTATTCATTGTGCGTCTATGATTTCGCTTGACAGGGCAGGAGTCTCTAAGTAGAGTCATCGAATCTTATTGGGGTCGCAGGTTAAGCTTACCTGCGAAAGGGTCAGACCCGATGGAGAAAGCGAGTTCTTGTGCGGGTGCTCTATTGCGGGGGGGTGTACTGCCTCCTCGGTCCCCTTGGTACTCATCCCAACCCAATTCTTCCTCCAGTGATGAAATCATTCCTATCGTATTCCGACAAACCCAACTGGAATTCAATTCATTCTTATCATTCTTATTTCTTACCGAAACATACAAGAGCCATCGGTGTTCACCGTGCCGGCCCCTCCCGTCGAATACTCTAAACTGGCCGCCCCATAAAAACAGGCTTGGAATGACGAGCCGATCGCTCAAAATACCCCAGTTGGATTCTTTCAAAGCCTTCAAGTCCTGTGTTCGAGTCCCCATCCGGCGTCGCACCGGCTTCATCCTCAAAAGTAATATCTTTTCACCGGGAGTCGTGGCCGCTGGGTGACGCGCGTCCCCATCGGCGAACCAGTATCATGTTTTGAGGACGTCTTTTCTATTTGGCATTTATTCAGGTGACTCGATTTATCCCAGGTACTCACGCCCACTGTCAAACTCGAAATTGATTTCGTAAGAAGTTTCCCGACGTTATACACCACAACATTCGCACGGACCGTTCTTCGCGGCTGTGACTTGCACCTTTCCTTGATTCAATGTGATCCCGCATCAAAAGCAACCGGTTCGACTGATCCGCGCAGTCCGGCCACGACAACCCATGAGGAGGAGTAAGCAGATGAAAAAGTCATCGCAAATGATACTTGTAGTGCTCGTGCTTTTCGCCATGGCAACTCTAAGCATGGCGCAGCAAAAGGACGGCTCTCCCCCGGCTCCAAACCCGCTGGTCCGCCTGCTTCAGGCGAAGGGTATTATTACTCCGGAGGAGGCGACATCATTAAATCAAGCCACGTCGTCCGCCGACAGTCAATTGAAATTGGCGAAGCTCCTGGTGTCGAAAGGACTCATCAGTCAAAAGGAATATGATGAGATGGCAGCCTCTTTCGCGGCCTACGCACCCGGGCGCAACCTGGTTGCCTCGCTCAACTATGCGGGTATCGCAGTCCCGAGGGATTCCAGGGACAGCCTCGACCCTGGAGTAATGTCGGCACGAAATACCGCTCCTCCCGACCCATGGTCTGGAGCCAGCGCCTCTCCTGCTCCACCCGAGACGGCCCCCCCTCCGGTGATTCCGGCGGTAGCTCCTATCCGTGCGTTGGGCTTGGCGGGTGACGCTCCCTACAAACGGGATGGTCTCCTGCCCGTGATCCGCATTGGGAACGACATTAAGATAAAGCCGTATGGCTTGTTTAAAGCGAGTCTCATCCATGACACTTCGTCTCCGGCCGGCAACGATTTCCCTCTGCCGGGCTTTTCCATCGGGGACACCGGCCCATTCGGTTCGCCCGAACTTCATATCAATGCCCGTGCGCTTCGAGTTGGCGCCGACTTCGAATGGCTGGACCCGTCGAAGGACATCACGATTACCGCAAAAGTTGAAGCGGACTTTGAAGGCAACTTCTCCCGAGTGAATAATCGGAACATTTCTTCCATCCGTTCCAATGCGCTCCAGATCCGCCTGGGGTGGCTACGAGTGGACAAGAAATTTTCTGACAAGACGAGCGCCTTCGCCCTCTTTGGTCAGGATTGGACTCCCTTTGCCTCTTCGACCTTGCCCTATTTCATTGAGACGACGGGCCTCGGCATCGGCTATGGATCCCTCTATGAGCGTGCCCCGCAGTTCCGCTTTGGCGTGAGTCACAACTTCGGCGGCTCTCGAAATCTAAAATTCGAGCCCGAGTTTGCCCTGGTTCTTCCCGCTTTCGGAAATCTGCCGACGGATCTGGGGACGAACGCCCTGGGTATTGCAAACCAGCTCGGGTTCGGCGAGCGACAAGGGACCGACTCCAGTATTCCCGAATTGCAAGGTCGTTTCGTGACACAGTTCCAATTGGACAGGTCGCCGGGCGTGGCGCCTGCGCAACTCATTGCGAGCTGGATGTACGGCCAGCGGGCTGCGGTCATCACGGCCGCGGGTGTGCCGGCGGCCTTTAAAGCGGCATTTCCAACCGGTGCCCAGGTGGACAGCTCCCGCTATGGTGGGACCCTCGAAGTCCAACTCCCCACGCGCTGGTTCACGTTGCTCATGAAGGCTTATAACGGTGAAGACCTGCGGTTCTATTTTGAAGGCCAGATCTTCTCCGAATTCAACGACCCGGCTGGACTGACCGGACAAACGTCGGCACTCTCCATCGATGGAGCCTCCACCGTCATTTTTGGTCTCCTCAATGGAGTTCCAACCCTCGCGCCGCAACGTCCCGTCAGGGCCAAAGGGGGATTCATTGAGCTCGGCTTGCCGTTGTCTCGTCTCCTGGGAGCGGATCCTGTAGGACGGGGGGCGGGTTGGTCGATGACTTTTCATTACGGGTTTGACGAAGCCAATCCGCGTGACGTGCGTCATGTGGCAGCGGCCAATCGCGCCATCGGTGACTTGTACCTTTCCAACCTCAATTACAAGTTCAATAAATATTTGACTTTCGCATTTGAAGAATCGTATTACCGCACGCGTTCGGCCAACAATGTGGGAGCTCTTCCCATTTTCAGAGGACTCCCGGCTCATGTCTGGCATGACCGCCGAGAACAGCTATCTGTCATGACCACTTTCTGATGAAGGCGCACGTGGGAGAAGAGCATTCCGCTCTTTTCCCCCGCTTCCCAGTTGGGGGGGAAGCGGTATTCGAAAGTGACCACTCATGTCGGGGGCTACGCCTCCAGCATGGGGTTTTTTTGGTGTTGCATCAGCTTCGGCGAGTGGACTGTTCTTCCCTTGTTTTCGGCCCTTTTCTTCATATTGGGACACACCACCTTGAGCCAGGGACGGACTAACTCGGCGGCTGAGTTGATCTTCTGTTCGGGATTGATGTTTTGAAAGTTTCCTTCGCGGGGGTAATGAACATCGCCTTGGGAAGGACTGTGGTGCCCTTGGGGTGCGCAATATCCTGGATCCAAGGGTTGCGTGGTTGTCTGGAGCTCAGACAGCCTTGGAGTCAAATAATAAATAAGGAATAGGAGGCTTCACTATGGCAACGAATGTTTCATCAACCCCCGAAGGCCATCTCAATCGGTGGTGGCACGTCGTCGGGGGAGTGTCCATGAACCTGGCGTTGGGCTCCCTTTACGCGTGGAGCGTGTTCGTCGCTCCTCTTGAAAAGGAATTTGGCTGGAAGCGCGCCGACACGACCTGGGTATTCACCATCGCCGTGGTTGTCTTTGCGCTGACCTTTATCGTGGCCGGACGCCTGCAGGATAAACTCGGGCCTTTGTGGATTTCGATCACTGGGGGCTTGTTGGTCAGTGTCGGGTTCTTTCTCTCGTCTTACACGAGCAGCTTGAACTACCTGATTATTTGTTTTGGCGTCATTGGCGGTTTGGGCAATGGCTTTGGCTATGCCACCCCCATTCCCGTAATGGCGAAGTGGTTCCCCGATAAGCGCGGCCTCGCGGTTGGGCTTGCTGTGGCGGGATATGGTGGAGGGTCCGCCATTTTCGGACCACTTGCCAACCTTTACATGATCCCGCACTTCGGTTGGCGTACAACCTTCATGATGCTGGGTGGGATCTTCCTGGTCATGACGATGTTTGGGGCATTTCTGTTGAGGAACCCTCCGGTTGGCTACAAGCCCCATGGATGGTCTCCGGCTCCGGCTTCCAAATCCGCTGCCACAACGTACGAGTTCTCCCCTGGCGAAACGGTGCGCACTCCAGCATTCTATTTCATGTGGATCGCGTATGCCCTTGGGACGTCGGCAGGTTTGATGGTCATCAGCCAGCTTGTCCCTTTTGCTAAGAGTGCGGGCATACCAGGCGCTGCGTTGGCCACGATGGGACTTGTCGTCGGCGCCATAGGAAATGCCTCCGGCCGCATTTTGTCGGGCTGGATGTCCGACGCGCTTGGCCGGCTCAACGTCTTGCGCTTGATGATCGCCATCTCCATGGTCGCCATGCCGCTGCTCTACCTCACAGGGAGCAACGTGGCCGCCCTGTATGTCATGGTTTTCATTGTGTACTGGTGCTATGGCACGCAGCTTTCGGTGAATGGCTCCGCCACCTCCGATTTTTGGGGAACTAAGAATGCGGGGATCAATTACGGTCTGCTCTTCACAGCGTGGGGAGTGGCCGGGGTCATCGGACCCAGGATTGGGGGCATACTCTTCGACAAGTACAAGAACTACCAGGCTGCCTTCTACACGGCGGCGGTTCTGGCTTTGATCGCGCTCATCTGTGAGATGTTGGCGAAGCGTCCCCAAATCCCGTCAGAGGCCCGTGCGGTAGGCGCGGTTAAGGTTCCAGCCTAGCTGAGAAATTAATGGGCTCCTAGCTGGGGAGAATGGAGGATCTCACCGAGCTTTTTCTCCCCAGTGAAGTGACCCTGTGCCGACATGCGAATGGGTGTTTTGGTAAGACATACGCATCTTGCTTAAGAAAGTAAGTGAGAGGGATGGGGGGCGTGTTGGGTTCTTCTGGTCGCCCGCCCCCCCTGATGACCGAATCGATCCAAGTCGTCTCGGATATGCCGGAGACCCCATCGGGTAAGATTTTGCGCCGGGTCCCCACCGCCAACTCGAACACTCTGGATAAGCGAGACGAGAATACCTTTGCCAACCCTGACATGATTGAGTTGATCCGGTCGGAGTGATTAGGCCAAAGTGAGGTCCGAACGTTCCGGAACAGTTGGAAGTCGCCGCATAATCGGGCCGGAGTTACAAACCGAACCTTGCACCATTTTGGGCCATACAGCTTAGGACCTGCGGTTTACTTCGAAGTAACCCCGGAGGGATGGTGTGTGTATTCACAGCATTCCTCCAGGGAGGTCATTCGTCAGAAGTCAAATTCTAAGGGAGGAGACAGCCATGGCAAGAAGGAGAAGTCGAGGAATCTCCCGGAGGGATTTCGTCAAACTTACAGCAACGGGAGCGCTCGCGGCGGGACTGGGTCCTGCGATGCACTTCGGGCAGACGCAGCCGAAGACATTGAAGATTCTTCAATGGAGCCACTTTGTGCCTGCTTTTGACACGTGGTTCAACGGGACTTTTACCAAGCAATGGGGGCAGAAACACGATACCAACGTTGTCGTTGACAACATCAACCTGGTCGATCTGAACACCAGGGCTGCCTCCGAGGTCTCGGCGAAGAAAGGCCACGATCTCTTTATGTTCCTTTCCCCGCCCGCGGCCTACGAGCAACAGACCATCGACATGACCCATGTATACCAGGAGGTTGAGAAGAAACACGGGAAGAAGATTGATCTGGGGCACAAGTCCACTTACAACCCCAAGACCAAGAGATACTTTGCGTTTTCTGACGCCTACACTCCCGATCCCGGCAACTGGCATAAGGACTGGTGGACCGAGGCCGGGTTCCCCAACGGACCCGATACCTACGACGATTTGCGTGCCGGCGCCAAAAAGATCAGGGACAAAACCGGCCACCCTTGTGGTCTTGGGTTGTCACAGGAACTCGATAGCAGTATGGCCATGCGCGCCCTGCTTTGGTCTTTTGGTGGGGCGGAGCAAGATGAGCATGGCAATGTGACCATCAACTCCAAGAACACCATCGAAGCCCTGAAATACATGAAGGCGCTGTATCAGGAAGCAGAAACCCCCGAGGTATTCACCTGGACTCCGCCCTCCAACAATCAAGCCATGCTCGCCGGCCGGGTTTCCTTTGTGGCGAATGCCATTTCCATCACCCGCCAATCCGAGAGAGAGCACCTGCCCATCGACAGCAAAATCATGGTCAGCCCGGCGTTAAAGGGTCCGGTGCGCCGGATTGCCGCCGAGCATGTCATGAATTGTTATGTGATTTGGGAATTCGCTGAGAACAAGGAAGGCGCACAGCAGTTCCTGATCGACTACATGGATTCTTTCCATGACGGATTTGTCGCCGGCCAGTTCTACAATTTTCCCTGCTTCCCCAGCCTGGTCCCCAACCTGAAACAGGAAATTGCCAACGATCCGCGGGCGAACCCTCCTGACAAGTACAAGGTTCTGGGCAACGTGCTGGATTGGGCCACGAATGTCGGCTATCCGGGATACGCGACCGCTGCCATTGATGAGGCCTTCAAGACCTGGGTTGTTCCCACCATGTTTGCCAAAGTCGCGCGTGGTGATGAGACTCCGGAGAACGCTGCCAAAGCTGCCGAAGAGGAGTACAAGCGCATCTTTGCCAGATGGAAATAACATGGGGGCCCGATGGCGGTCGTTGAAACGCGACACCTGACCAAGATATTCAAACAAGGAGAGCTGGGAGCAGTCAACAACGTCAATCTGAAAACCCGCGAAGGCGAGTTCCTAGTTTTCCTGGGACCCTCGGGTTCCGGGAAAACCACTCTCTTGCGGATGATCGCCGGCCTGGAAGTCCCCACGGCGGGGGAAATCCTTATTGGCGGCCAAGTGGTAAACCATCTCGCGCCCCGCGAGCGCCGGATCGCCATGGTTTTCCAGAGCTATGCGCTTTATCCGCACCTCTCTGTGTACAAGAACATTGCTTTTCCTCTGAAAGCTCAAAAAGTAAAAAAAGAATTACACAAGGAGAAGGTGGAGTGGGCGGCTTCTCTGTTGGGAATTAGCGCCCTGTTGCAGCGTAAGCCCCGGGAACTCTCCGGGGGTGAGCGCCAGAGGGTGGCGCTGGCGCGTGCCATCGTGCGCGAACCCTCGGTCTTTCTTCTGGACGAACCCCTCTCCAACCTCGATGCCAAACTTCGCCTCTCGGCCCGAGAGGAACTCGAACGCTTTCACCGGCGCATTGGAACCACCACGATTTATGTCACTCACGACCAGGTGGAAGCCATGGCCATGGGGGATCGTATCGTGGTGCTAAACAACGGGGTGGTCCACCACTTTGGAACTCCCAAGGAGGTTTATGACGAACCGGCAGACACATTTGTCGCCACGTTCCTGGGTTCGCCGCCGATGAACTTGATCGAGAACGACAATGTGATCGTTGGGTTCCGCCCGGAGCATTTCAGGCTGTCAGAGACTCTCGATGAAGCCAAGGTCAACTTCAAGTTCCGCGTGGAAAACGTGGAATACCTGGGCGCCGAGTACATTCTCTCCGGGTCGTTGCTTGGCGGCCGATTTGAAGGCAAGGAAGTGATTGCCCGGCTGCTGTTGGGACACACTTACGAAGCCGGGGCGACTTATGATTTCGCGGTGCCCGAACGGCATTTGAAGTTCTTCGATCGCAGCACGGAGAAACGTGTAGAGGCGAGGGCTCTCACGTGGCAATAGCCGGCCCAAAAATCAGGTCCATCGGGGCAGCGCAGAGCCCGTTGCTGGGCGCCGCCATGTTTAGTCCGGCAGTTCTCTACCTCGTGCTGGTGATTGGTGCGCCGTTTGCCCTGGCCGTCTTTTATGCCTTCAGTGATGCCCGCATAGGTAGTACCGGGCTTCATTTTGTCGGGTTGGAAAACTTCCGCAGCATTCTCCAGAGCCCCAGTTTTCGCATGGCGCTCAAGAACTCCGTTGTCTTTACGGTCTGTGCCCAAATTATTGTCGTGGTTTGCTCAGGCGCGCTCTCCATCGCCCTGGAGAAGCCGTTTCGCGGCCGCGGTCTCGTGCGCTTCCTCATTCTGCTACCCTGGGTGGCGCCCGTTTCTCTCGGCTCCATTGGGTGGAAGTGGATCCTGGATTCGATCTACAGCGTCATTACCTGGGTCTTGATATGGCTCCATATTTACAAGCCGTATAGCGCGCCCATGTGGTTGGGTGAGCCGCATCTCGCCATGGCCTCAGTGATTCTCGTTCATTGCTGGCGGTTGATTCCGTTTTCCACGGTCGTCATGCTGGCCGGCCGCACCGCCATTCCCAAGGAGATCCCGGAAGCCGCCGCCATTGACGGGGCGGGCTTCTGGCGGACGTTGTTCCAGATCAACCTCCCCATGATGTTGCCCATCATCAATGTCGCGGTGCTGTTTGGCACGATTTTCACCTTTACCGACATGACCGTGGTTTACATCCTGACCGCGGGCGGGCCGTTCGACTCCACGCAAACGCTGCCGTCGCTGGCCTTTGCGACCGGGATTCAAGGCAGCGACCTTGCTGCCGGCGCCGCCATTTCGCTTTTCCTGGTCCCCGTGCTGGTGTTGATTGCTTATCTGATGCTTCGCATGGCGCATCGCGCGGAGGTGGTCTGATGATGAGAACCGGCTTGCGCAAAAGCAGTGCCAGGATTGCGCATGGGACAGTTTTAATCGTCTTTACGGTGCTGCTGGCTTTCCCGTTCTATTGGATGCTGATCGCTACTTTCAAACAGAACCTCGATCTCTATACCGTCGAAAATAACCCGTTCATCCTCAACGCCAAGCCTACACTGGATCACCTGCGCCTGCTCTTCAACGAAACCCGGTATGTGCGCTGGCTGGGCAATACCGCCCTGGTGGGCGTGATCGTGGTGTCCATCACTCTGCTGCTGGCTATTCCGGCCGCGTACGCGCTGACCCGCCTGACCGGCCGCTGGGGTCAGCGGCTGGGCATCGGTATTTTTCTCACCTACCTCGTTCCTCCGACTCTGCTTTTCATCCCGTTGTCTCGTGTGGTAGCCTTATTGGGATTGCAGGACACAATATGGTCAGTGGTGCTGGTGTACCCTAGCTTCACGATTCCTTTTTCCATCTGGCTCTTGATGGCTTTCTTCAAGTCGATCCCCCGAGAGTTGGAGGATGCGGCCATGGTGGACGGATTGACGCGCTTTGGGGCCTTCGTGAAAATGGTGATTCCCATTTCCACTTCCGGCATCCTGACGGTGGTGATTTTCACTTTTACGCTGGTCACCCAGGAATTCGTTTACGCGTTAACGTTCATCTCACCGGAGTCGCAGCAGATGGTGGGAGTGGGAATTCCCATTTTTCTCGTGCGGGGTGACGTCTATTTCTGGAGCTCGCTGATGGCAGCCTGCCTGATCGCCAGCTTGCCTATTGCGTTCCTCTATAATCTTTTTCTTGACCGCTTCATCGCCGGGTTTACGGTCGGCGCAATCAAGTAAAATGGACTATCCCGAGAGGTGCCTAAGAATGTAACATGCTAAGCGGGCGGATAGCCCCTAACTCCTAAGAAAGTAAGAGAAGCAGCGATGGCATGATCACGCGCGGGGACTTCAGTCCGGTGTGAACCCTTGCATACCAATGCATCCTCCCGGATGAACACCTGCCTTAGCCGATCAAGGGAGGCCGTTGGACGGGAGAAGATCGGCGGGACGAAAGGAACTTGGTAGCGACTCGGCAGCCAGGAGACTCTGGCATGCGCGACGTCGGGAGGTTAATCAAGATGGACACTCGAATCCTCGATGAGTTTCGATCCATCGTCGGGAAAGATGGATTAATCACGGAACCGGAGCAGCTCCACACCTACGAGTGCGACGGTTTGACAAATTATCGCGTCCTTCCCACGGCCGTCCTGCTGCCGGACACAACGGAAGAGGTGCAGGGTGTAGTGCGGGTGTGCCACCGGGAACACATTCCCTTCGTGGCTCGCGGGTCCGGAACGGGGCTCAGCGGCGGCGCTCTTCCCGTCAAGGGAGGCATCGTCATCGGCCTGTCCCGCTTAAATCGCATTCTGAAAGTGGATATCCCGAATGCGCGCGTGGTGGTCGAACCGGGAGTTTTGAACCTCAGCGTGACACAGCAGGTCGCTCCCCGGGGATACTTTTATGCGCCCGACCCCTCCTCACAGCAGGTCTGCAGTATTGGAGGAAACGTCGCCGAAAACTCGGGCGGAGCGCACTGCCTCAAATACGGTTTCACGACCACGCATGTTCTGGGCCTGGAGGTCGTCTTGCCCGATGGATCGCTCGTCCATCTCGGCGGCAAGACTCTCGATCGGCCGGGCTACGACCTTGCCGGCGTTTTCGTGGGGTCCGAGGGTACCCTCGGGATCGCCACCAAAATCATTCTGCGCATTGTCAAGCGCCCCGAGGTGATTCAGACCCTGCTGGCCGCGTTCAATTCGACCAATGAAGCGGGGGCAGCCGTGAGCGGGATTATTGGCGCCGGCATGCTTCCCGCCGCCATCGAGATGATGGACAACCTGGCCATCCAGGCTGCTGAAGCGTCTGTGCATGCCGGTTATCCCGATTGCGGCGGCTTGTTGCTGGTCGAACTCGATGGACCCACAGCCGAAGTGGAGCTGCTCATGGAGCAGGTGAAGTCGATTTGCACGTCCTGCGGCGCATGGGAAATCCGGGTCGCGCAGTCGGAAGCGGAGCGCATCGCCATCTGGAGGGGGCGCAAATCCGCATTCGCCGCCGTGGGCCGCATCTCGCCCAATTACATTGTCCAGGACGGCGTGGTTCCCCGTACGGCGCTGCCGCGCATTCTCAGTGAGATTGAACGGCTCAGCGCCGCGGCAGGCATACGCGTCGCCAACGTTTTTCATGCAGGGGATGGCAACCTCCACCCGCTCGTCCTTTACGACGGCCGCGTCCCCGGCCAGGAACAAAGCGCCACGGAGCTGTCGTTTAAGATTCTTGAGCTGTGCGTGCAAGCGGGCGGCTCCATCACCGGGGAGCACGGCGTAGGAGAAGAGAAAAAGAACTTTATGCCGGTGATGTTTGCTGAACCCGATCTTGAGACCATGCAGCTGGTCCGATGTGCCTTTGACCCCGAACATCTTTCCAATCCTGAGAAAGTGTTTCCGCGGCCCCGGCTTTGCGGCGAGAGACAGGGAATTCATGAACCTCATCCATTGGAGATCGCCGGTGTGGCGGAGTACTTCTAACAATGCCCGGCCAATCTTTTGAACGCCAGTTCTTGAACCTCCTGGAGCGCGATTCATACCCCCGCTTCCGGGATTCCAAGTGAGTGTTAACCGTGAGCAACTCAAGAGTGCAGACCGAAATACCCGCAGCCGAATTGGGTGCCATTGTCGGCGCCGAGCATCTCCGCCCCGCGACCCCAGCCGATGCCATCGATGGCATCCAACCGCAATGGATCGTTGAGCCGGGAAGCGAGGACGAACTGGCCCGGGTGCTTCAATGGGCCAATTCTCATGGCGTTCACGTCGTTCCGCGCGGCCATGGGACCAAGCTGGAATGGGGCAACTTGCCACGGCAGGCCGAACTGGTGCTTTCGACGCTGCGGCTGAACCGCGTTGTGGAACATGCCTGGGGAGACATGACGGCGACTGTCGAAGCCGGATGCTCCATGGCAGAGTTTCAACAAATTCTGGGCGAGCACGGCCAGCGCCTGGCTTACGACGCCTTGTGGCCGGAGCGCTCGACCATGGGCGGCATCCTCGCCACCAACGATAGCGGGAGTTATCGCATTCGATTTGGAGCCCTCCGCGACCTGATCATCGGGATTACCCTGGCGCTGCCTGATGGGACGCTGGCCAAGAGCGGCGGCAAAGTGGTCAAAAATGTGGCCGGCTACGACCTTCCCAAATTGGCCACCGGTTCGCTGGGGACCCTGGGCGTGATCACTCAGGCGATCTTCCGGCTTCATCCCTTGCCCCAGGCCGTGCGGAGTTTGAGTTTCTCCACTTCGGACCCTACCTCCATGAACGAGTTCACCCTTGCCATCCAGGACTCCAAACTGGCGTACACCGGTTTGCAAATTCGAGCCGACTTGAACGATTCCCCTTGCCTGGATGTGCGCTTTGAAGGGACCCCGGCTGGCATCGACGCTCAGTCGCGTCAACTGCTGTCTCTCACAGAAAAAGCCCGACAAGTCGAAACTCCCCCGGACGTTTGGAACAAACGCCAGGCACTCTGGACGGGGAAGGAGCCCAACCTTCTCTGCAAATTCAGCGTGCTCCCGTCGCAGTTGGGTGCGCTCTGTGCTGCAGTCTTTCGCGCTTCAGAGCTATTGCGGCTTACTCCCCGAATGGTGGCCCAAGGGTTAGGTTTGGGCCTCTTACGGCTCGAGGGGGAGGAGGGTTCAGACTGGCTGGCGATCATCGCCCGTCTGCGCGAAGAGCTGAATCTACTCGAAGGAACGCTTGGGATATTGCACTGCCCGCTCACCGTCAAATCGCACCTCGATGTGTGGGGACCCGTGGGGGATTCCGAGCGTCTTATGCATCGCGTCAAAGACCAGTTCGATCCTGTTGCGATTCTCAATCCGGGACGATTCGTGGGAGGCATTTGATGTCACAACCCGATTCGGACAAGGGTGCTTTAAAGGTCACCGCGTTCGACAGCCACCACCCGCCTGCCACGGACCTGATCGACGATTGCGTTCACTGCGGGTTTTGCCTGCCCACGTGCCCGACCTACGCCCTCTGGGGAAAAGAAATGGACTCTCCCCGCGGCCGCATCTATCTCATGAAAATGGCCAGCGAAGGTCAGATTGGCATGACCGACACGTTCGTGACCCACATCGACCGCTGCCTGGGGTGCATGGCTTGCATTCCCGCCTGCCCTTCCGGCGTTCAATATGACAAGCTGATTGAAGCGACCCGTGCACAAATTGAGCGCCGCTATCCGCGTTCATTTTCTGCTCGCGCCCTCCGGCGCCTGATTTTTGAGATCTTCCCGTATCCTTCAAGGCTGCGGCTTCTCATGATTCCCGCGCTGCTCTATCAGAGATTGGGCCTTCAGCGGCTTTCCCGCTCCATCGGCCTCCTGAAACTGCTCCCCCCGGGCCTTCGCACCATGGAGGCCTTGCTCCCGGACCTTTCCATGAAATCGCTGCGATCCGAACCGGCCGTTCACCTTCCGGCACAAGGGTCTGTCCGGAGGAAAGTGGGACTGCTGACCGGTTGCGTCCAGAGTGTTTTTTTTGCACATGTCAATCAGGCGACGGCGCGCGTTCTTGCCGCCGAAGGTTGCGAGGTCATCATCCCCCGGGAGCAGGGATGTTGCGGCGCCTTGATGGTTCATGCGGGACAGGAGAGAGATGCGCTCACGATGGCTCGACGGCTGATCGATGTGTTCGAACAGGCGGAAGTCGACACGATTGTGATCAATGCGGCCGGATGCGGCTCCACGATGAAAGAATACGCGCATTTGTTGCGCGATGATCCTCAGTATGCCGAGCGTGCCCAGGCTTTTGCGGCCCGCTGCAAAGACGTTTCAGAAGTGCTCGCTGAACTTCCGGCCCGTGCCCCTCGTCATTCTATCCCGCTTCGAGTCGGCTACCACGATTCCTGCCATCTCCAGCACGCACAGGGCGTCAGGAATCAGCCCCGTGCCGTGCTTCAGACCATCCCCGATCTCGAATTGATCGATCTCCCGGATGCGGCAATTTGCTGCGGCTCCGCCGGCATCTACAATCTTGTAGAACCAGAAACGGCGCGGCAGCTCGGCGATCGAAAGGTTCAGAATCTTCTGTCGACGGGCGCGCAGATAGTGGTCTCCGGTAATCCCGGATGCTTGCTTCAGTTGCGGGGAGGACTTCAGCGCGCTCAACGGGATATGCCGGCCGTGCATATGATTGAGCTGGTGGATGCTTCGATCCGCGGCGTCCCGCCGGCGGTTTCGCGGACAAACTGAATGGGACGGAAGACAAGCCTTTAGTATCGGGATTGCGGATGGAGGATAAGTGTTCACAGGCTGACCGGAGTGAAAGCGGATCGTCCATCTGAAGGGCACAGTGTTTACGAGCCAACCCAGCGAACATCCAATCACCCGCGGCGAGTGCGCCCATTTCAATGTCCAGATACACCTCGTGTTGTGCTCCTGATCTCCAAGGATTCAGCCCAGAACCCTAAGCGGCAGTTCACCAGAGAAAAGTGAGGCCATGTCATGTTTGTTCGGGACATTCTCAAAGGGCCGGTCATCGCCATCGCTTCCGATACAACGCTGGCAGATGCCTACCGGACCATGCAGGAAAAAAGGATTCGCCACCTTCCCATTCTCGAAAGCGGCAGCCTGGTGGGTGTCATCACCGACCGCGACTTGCGGCTGGCGACTAGCACCCTCTCAGCCACCCCCTTTCTCCCGGGGGCACGGGTAGCCGAAGTCATGAGCCGCTCCCCCCGGACTGCGGACCCCTGGGATCCAGTCGAGGAAGCCGCGCGGACAATGCGCGAACTCAAGATTGGATGCCTGCCGGTCCTGGAAGAGGACAAGCTGATCGGAATAATCACCGGCATCGACCTGTTGGACGCATTAATCCGCATGACGGGAGTCGATAAACCCACAAGCCGATTGGAGGTCCGGCTTTCCGATCGTCCCGGTGAGCTCGCCCGGCTCACCAGCTTCATGAGTCATCGGGATCTGAATATCCACTCGATCCTGACCTACCCAGAAGAAAAGAATGTTGTGAGAGCGGTGTTACGCATTAACTCCATCGATAATCGCTCCCTCGCGCAAGCTCTCCGGCGCGATGAGTTTGAAGTCCTCTGGCCACCCGAGAAGCCATGCCTTCAGTGATCTACCATCCGGCATACCAGACTTACGCCTTCGGGGCCGAGCATCCCTTCAGTCCAGTTCGAATCGAAATGCTGCTTGAATTGCTAAGTGCCCTGGGTCACCCGGTGCAGACAATCGCTCCGGAACCCGCCACACGGGAAGACATTCTCACCGTCCATGACGTGGAATACGTTCAAAGAGTGGAGGCTTTGAGCGTGGGTGAAGAGGTTCCCGATTCTGAAAACTTCGGCCTGGGCACTCCTGACAATCCTGCTTTCCCCGGGATGGACCTCGCGGCTCGTTGGTTGGTCGGCGGAACCTTGCACGCTGCTCACCTCGTGTGCGAGAAAGGGGAGAAGCGCGTCCTCCAACTCGGAGGAGGCTTGCACCACGCCCGACGGAAGAGCGCTTCCGGTTTCTGCATTTACAACGACCTGGCGGTCGCAATACGCTATCTGACCCGGCAGGGACTCTGGGTCGCGTACGTCGATATCGATGTGCACCATAGCGATGGCGTGCAAGAGATTCTTTACAATGACGAGCATGTCCTGACGATCAGCTTCCACGAGTCGGGTCAATACCTTTTTCCTGGGACGGGAGAAATTCACGAACTTGGAGCTGGGGGCGGCCGCGGGTTGAAGTTAAACCTGCCGCTCGAACCCTTCACCGAGGGGGAGAGCTATATTGAAGTCTTCGAGAAGGTCCTGCCCGTGGCCCTGCAGCGCTTTGGCCCTGGCATCATCCTGGTTCAGGCGGGAGCGGATGCCCACTATTCCGATCCCTTGGCCGATCTCATGTTGACGACAAGGGATTATGAACAGATCTTCCGTCGTATCCTCGAATATGCCGACTTGTACGCCAACGGGCGGGTCATCTTCACACTGGGCGGTGGCTACTCGCTGCTCGCCGTCCCCCGCGTGTGGGCGATTCTTTACCTCTTGATCAACAACCTGCCGATCGGTCATGATTTGCCTCCGGATTGGATCTCAAAGTGGAATCAGCGGCTGGGACAGAATCTCCCAGCCACACTCCATGACCCCAACCCGGGCTACCCGGAATTGCCCCGACGCGCAGAGATCGCCCGGCACAACAGACGAGAGGCTGACCGGCTCTTGGAGGCCACGAGCCGCTTTTGGTACTGAACCGTCTTCCTTCTATAGATTTATGCTCCCCAGTATTGTGGATGATCTCGACAGGGTTCTTGTCGATTCGCGATCTTCTCCCTTTCACAGCCCCTAGGACGGGAGCGATATGAGTATGGATGACGGGGAGAGGCCCAAGGGGGTTTACTTTACCCGCGACTCAGCGCATAGTGTTGAGGATGGGCTCTGTCCGGGCATTCGGCTTCACACACGCGGTCATTGGCATTGCGTATCAACGCATCAGGGCCCTTGAAATTGAACTGGAATCCATCACGCACCCTGCCGCCGGAGCAATCGTCCATGGCTGATGGGATATGCTGCGTCAGGAAAGAACCCATCCCCGGCCGATCTCCAGGAAAGTGCAGTTTTCTCTTCTGAGGCGGGAAAATAGCTTCCATGCATTTTCCGAGGGGTAGGAGAAATCGTGATGAACCATAAACCCGAAGAGCATTTCTTATCCATGCCGCACGAATCGCAAGACAGGCCTCGTCGTGCGTGAAAACAACTTCATCTCATGTTCAGAATCATAGTCGAGGGAAAACAATTCAGCGAATACGTTTTATTGCGTGACGGTCAGGGCGTGTTGCTGCGCACTGCCACACCCGAGGATAGACCGCTGGTCGAAGACCTCATGAAAAGGGCTTCTCACGAGAGCCTGAGGATGCGGTTTATGGGCGGCGTCGCCCAGGTCCCCCGAGGCAAGATTGAAATCATGTGTTCAGGCGAACCTTCCGAGCGCCTCAGTCTCCTGGCGATTGTCGGCCAGGAGGCGGACACCAGGGTGGTGGGTGTGGGCAATTACATGGGACTGGGAGTACGCGGAAAGGCGGAGGTCGCATTCCTCGTGGAAGACACCTTTCAAGGTCGGGGGATCAGCACGCTTCTGCTTGAGCGCCTGGCAGGAATCGCCGCTGCAAACGGATTTGTCGGTTTTGAGGCCGAGGTGTTGTATGAGAACCAGGCCATGATCAACGTGTTTCGTGATTCGGGGTTTGAGGTCGTCAAGGCCCTTGAAGGAAGTAATATCCATGTGCAGTTCCCCATCAGCGGCGCGGGCGCCCTGCGTGAAAGAGTTGAACTGCGCGATCGCATCGCGGCAGCCAACTCCCTGGTTCCCCTCCTGTCACCCCGAACCGTCGCCGTCGTGGGAGCTTCGCGGGACCCTGCGGCTATTGGAAGTATGATCTTCCGAAACATCCTGAAAACAAATTTCAATGGCACGGTATATCCTGTTAACAACCAGGCGGTCTCCGTCCACGGTGTCCGCGCCTATCCCTCTATTCAGGCCCTGCCGGAACGCGCGGACCTGGTGGTCGTGGCGGTTCCTGCTGCGAAGGTATTGGAGGTTGCAGACGAATCCCTCCGCGGCGGTGCGAAGGGACTCCTGGTCATCACCTCCGGCTTCGCCGAAAGCGGGCCTGAAGGCGTTTTGCAACAACAGAAACTCGTCGACCTGGTGCGGGCAGGCGGCGCCCGGCTGGTGGGTCCTAACTGTCTGGGTTTGATGAACACCCATCCGGATGTGAACCTCAATGCCAGCCTGGCCCCCTCGATGCCTCCACGGGGCCGAATTGGTTTCTATTCCCATTCGGCAGCGCTGGGACTTGTCATTCTTAATTATGCGGGGGAACGGGGGCTCGGATTCTCGATCTTCGTTTCCGCCGGAAACCGGGCTGATGTATCCGGGAATGATCTGCTTCAGTTCTGGGAAGAGGATCCTTTTACAGATATCGCCCTGCTCTACCTTGAAACATTCGGCAATCCCCGGCGCTTTGCCCGCATTGCGAGACGCATCTCATTTAAGAAGCCGATCCTCTGCGTGAAGGGCGCCCGTAGCAGGGCCGGTCGGGATGCCGCTCGCGCTCACATTGGAGCAGTCGGTCAAAGCGATGTCGAAGTGGACGTCCTGTTTCGCCAAGCCGGCGTTATCCGGGCCGATACCCTCGAAGAAATGTTTGATGTGGCTGTGCTCCTCGCCCATCAGCCTTTGCCGCGAGGCAACCGCGTCGCCATCATCAGCAACTCAGGCGGCGTGCTGACCATCTGTGCGGACGCGTGTGAAACTCATGGGCTGGTGATTGCCGGGCCGGGAGTCACAGACCTGGGTCCGCTGGCAACAGTTGATGCCTATGAACAATCCGTACGGCAGGCCCTTGAACATGAGGAAGTCGATGCCTTGATCGCCATTTTTGCATGCGTGGGGGACTGCGATCCCATCCCGGTGGGTCGCGCGATCCGCCGCGGCGTGATTCGGGCGGAACGCAGCAGCGGAATCTCCAAACCGGCACTCCTTTGCCTAATGGGGGCTTCCGGAGCGGTGCAGTTTGCAATGGAGAGCCCGAGCGGAGAGGCGACCTCGCGGCACATATTTCCCTCCTACCGATTTCCTGAATCTGCCGCACTGGCGCTCGCCCGCGCCGCGCAATACTCGGCGTACCGCCGACAGCCCGGAGGGCGATTGCTTTGGTACGAAGACGTGGACGCGGCATCGGCGCGGCGAGAGGTTCAGACCCTGTTAGCCGCCACCGAGGCGGGAGGGGACTTGATGTGGATCGAAGGGGAACGGGCCCACACCGTTCTCGGCTACTTTGGCATTCGAACAAGAGGCGTCGAGGCCGCAGTGGATTCGATGAAGCATGACCCAATCGGTCTTGAAGTGCATTCCGATCCCCACTTCGGCCCACTGATCCGCTTGCGGCGCCCCCAGAAAACCCCGGTCATCCGGATCACGCCGCTCACGGACCATGATGTCCGGGAGCTCGCCGAAAGTGCTGGGGTCCCCATCGAATGCGGAATCGATGAACTCCTTGGAAGGGTATCCCAACTCATCGAAGAGCTTCCTTGGCTTTGCGCGATGCAGGCAAGTATCCAGCGAATCGAACACCGTGAGGATCATTGCACGGTCGAGCTTGGGACCGACGTCAGGCTCGGTTTTGCCCATCACGAACCCATCACACAATAGACCTCGATGCCCTGGTTCGAAGGGTTCCCCCGGCCACCAAGCCCCAAAAGGCCAATCCGAATCCCGGCCCGTGGAAGATCATCCTTCCCGGGATGTAAAGCTTGTCCCGGGAAGTCCTGAATCACACCACCCCGGAAATTTCCGGATGAATGCGGAATACGATCTCCCTCCATTCCAAATGAGGTGCCTCTCCTTGACTGTTCCTGTTTTATAGGATTCCCCCCAGGACGTGGGGGCGAGTGCTCCGGCCGAGGCATAAAGACGGGGCCAATGAGGGATAGAGTGTGCCTGTTCAAATTGGAATCCTTCGAGCTGATTCTGATGCAGCGGGCGGGGCATCTTAAGGCCGCATTGAGAAGAGTCGAGGGTCCGGAAATATTGTGTGAAGCGTCGATTGACGCTTTTGAGTGCATTTGATACGCTAGCATGCAAGTAGGACTTCATTCGATGGAGGGCAATCATGATTACTTTTGAATACCGGTTCGACATCTGCCCCGGTAAGGTCGGCGAATACGAAAAATACATCAAAGGGCAGGGGAAGAACATCTGGACGAAATATAAAGGGGTGAAGGCCGTGCGCAAGTACAAGAGCATGCTCGGCGGATCTTCGCCCCAGCGGGTGGTCCAGGTGGATCTCGACTCCCTGGCGACCCTGGAAAAGATCCTCAGCGACCCGGGCTTCAAGAAAGCCAAGGAAAAGTTCCACAGCTTGGTGACCCACGTCAGCGATTCGTTGCTGGTCTCGGTCTAATCCGTCGGACCTGAACCGGTGTTCAAAGGATAGCTTCTCAGTCCTCGCTCAGGAACCACTTCACCGAAGTCGATGATTGATCTTGACGTGGTGAATGAGTGTCGCGACCCCGACCCGGAACCGGACAAGACTCACACCGATCTAATACCGATCAGTGAAGCATCCAGGCTTCCCCCGTGATGCCTTGACCTTTCAAGGGAGCCGTTCGTCTTGAACGGGACGGGAACTCGTGTGTGCTTCACGAACGTTTCACAATCAAAAAAATCTAATCTCCATTTCAGGGACCTGGTGTATCATCGCTTCGCTCCTGGCGAAGGTGACCCAGATCGGCTGGCCTGCCTGTTTGTTGGGCGAACCCGGCGACGATTTAGCCTTTGGATGAAGGGTTTTTTTCGCTCCACGGATCGGTCCTCGTCGCCTGCGGTATGGCAAGCCTTGCCCTGAACGAAAAACGAAAAAGATCAGGGCTTCTCGGTTCTGCCGCGCGGTGCCCTCCCCGGTTTCTGACCCTCGGTACACGGACTTCCAATTCCCCGGGCATCGCCAAAGACTGCGAGAAGGTGGACGGGAGCAAGTTTCGAAAAGTTTAAGGAGGGAGTCGTGGGATCTTGCTGGAAATTAGGCTTCGCGGTGGGCTTTGTCGCCGTGTGTTTCTGCCTGGCAAAGCCAGTCCCTTTACACGCCCAATACACCGTTGGCCGTGTGGAAGGAACCATCATGGATGCCAGCGACGAAGGTATTGCCGGGGCGACAGTCACGTTACGAAGTGTCGGTACTAATGCCAGGCGCACCTATGTCACTGCTCATGATGGTTTCTATGTCTTCTTCGCGGTGCCGCCGGGGGAGTATGAAATCTCGGCGGAAGCCCCAGAGTTCGCCCGGAGGACGGTGAGTCTCCAGGTGGTGACCAATCAAACGGTCACGTTGAATCTCAACCTTCCGGTCGGCCCGCAGTCCACGGTCGTGGAAGTGGTCGGAACAGCACCCGGTCAGCTCGATGTATCCGACTCACAACGGAGCACGACCCGAACGGACGTTGAATTGGTCAACCTGCCCAGTCTCGGGCGAAACATGATTTCTCTGGTCCACCTGGCAGCCGGAGTGGCGCCTACGAACAACCCGCGCGGGGGTTCGACCTTTGGAGGCGGAGGTTCCTACGTGCTCGTTCTGGGCCCTCAGGCGGGGTTGTTTTCGGTGAACGGCGGACGCGAGGCCTCCGGTTCGGTGCAACTGGATTGCACCGATGCCAACGACTGGGAGTTTGGGGGCTTTGCCCTGGGTATGCAGTCGATCACCCCGGATATGCTGCAGGAATTCAAACTCCTGACCAGTAACTTTTCGGCGGAATACGGTGTGAAGTCGAATGCGCAAGTCATGATGGTCACCAAGAGCGGCACAAACAACTTGCACGGCTCAGCCTACGATTTCATTCAGAACGATCTCTTTAATGCACGAGACTATTTCGACCAGACGGGGAAGGCGTCCCCCATCAAATCGAATGTATTCGGGTTCACCCTGGGCGGACCGGTGATCAAGGACCGGAGCTTTCTCTTCGGCGCTTATGAGGGACGAGTGGTGCGCGGCGGCGCCTTTACGAGTATAGCCACCCTGCCCACGCAAAGCGCGCGATCCCGGGCCACTGACCCGGTCGTCGTCGACCTGATGAATCACTTTCTCCCTTTGCCCACGGGGTCGACGGGAAATAAGGATGTCGGAACCCTGACGACACAGATCCCTTCTCCGATCGACGCCTTCCAGTTCGTTTTGAAGGGAGACCATCATTTCAGTGCGGATCATGCCCTCTCGCTTCGATACTTTCACAGTACAGGCTCCTTTGTGGCGAGGGCCCCCGGGCAAAACTCGCTCCCGGGCTTTGATACGGATATCCATTCGGCGCTCCGCAACGTGAATATTACCGACAGCTATGTTCTGAGTTCCCGGACGGTGAATGAACTCCACTTGGCGTATGGTTATGCCAGCGCTTTGAGTCTTCCCCAGCAAAGCCTGTCCTCACCGAGATTCCAGATACTGGGCTTGGTCAATTTCGGCGCGCTGCCCAGCAACCCTGCCGGCCGCACATACAACGTTTATCAGGTGAGTGACGTCCTGAGCCATGTCCGTGGCTCCCACGTGTTGAAGACGGGAGTGGACATTCGTAAAATCCAGGACAATTCACTCTTCGCCCAAAATGCCCAGGGCGTTTTTACCTTTGCAACTTTGAATGGTTTCCTGGCGGGCCAACCGACAAGTTGGACGCAGCTGTTTGGAAATACGCAGCGAGGATTCCGCACCGGGCTCTACGGATTCTTCTTCCAGGACGACTGGAAGGCGACCCCGACACTCACTTTCAACCTCGGTTTTCGGTGGGAGATTCAAGGCGCTCTGAGTGAGGCGCAAGGCCTAAGTTCCGTCCTCGATCCTAAAGCTTCCGGGCTCATCGGGACAGCAGGCGCCGGCCCCCTGGGGAGTTTCCACGTTGGACACTCCGCCGTTGAGAGCAACCCCTTCAATCTGGCCCCCCGACTGGGATTTGCCTGGAATCCGAGAAATGGCAACTTCGTGGTGCGAGGCGGTTATGGCGTTTACTGGGACTCTTTCACTTTTGAGTCCTTGACCGCATCGCGGTCGGTGCCTCCCCTGAACTACAACTTCAGCTTGGCTTGTGTGCCGAATCTCCCGTGCCAGATCTCTGGCACGAACAGCTTTGTTAATCTCGTGAATGGCTCGGCATCCATTTTGGTCCAAGGAAATAATCAAGTGGGCAGTTTTGGTAACTTGACGAACTTCGGCAGCATCACGAGCGTAGACCCACGGCTGAGCAATCCTTACGTTCAGGACTTCAGCCTGGGAATCGAATATCGCTTTCCGAAGAGTTATCTATTCAATCTGTCTTATGTGGGAACCAAAGGCACCCACCTGACCCGACTGATTCCGCTCAATCCGGTGGTGCCCGGAACCGGCAAGAGGCTCGACCCGCGATTTGACCAGGTGAACTTTCACGACGACGGCGGGAGCTCGATCTATCATTCCCTCCAAGCCGAAGTGAAAAAGACTTTTTCCCACGGTTTACAGTTCCAGGGATCCTACTCCTGGTCGAAATCCATTGATGACGGCTCCGACTTCAGGCCGACGATCCAGGCGAACGACAACAGCTTCGCGCAAGATGCGTTTAATCTTCGCGGCGAAAGAGCGGTGTCGAACTTCGACATCCCTCATCGCCTCGTGGTGACAGGAATCTGGCGGACCCCGTTTTTTAACAACTCGCGGGGATTTGTCGGGAAGGTTTTGCGGGGGTGGAGCTTCCAGTCCGTAAACACGTGGCAGTCCGGCCTGCCGGCCACAGTCCTGTCAGGACCGCGGGGAGGGATTGTGGATGTGAACCAGGACGGGAACCTCGTCGATGTCAGTACGGCACTCGACAACACCCGCGCGAATTGCAGCCTTGCGGGCGCTCAATTTCAGTTGGGGGATCCGGCGGGCATTTCCGGTTTCACACAGCCCTTGCTCGGAAGCAACGGCACTTGCGGCCGCAACAACATCCGGATGCGGAGCTTGACGAACTTTGATTGGTCATTCTTTAAAGACATCGAATTAAATGAACTGGGGCCTCTGGGATCAGGGCCATGGAATCTCCAGTTTCGCGCAGAGTTTTACAACATCTTCAACATTCCGTTTCTGACGGCACAAGGCAATAATTGGCGCACCGTTTCGAGTTCAAGTTTTGGATTGGCGAATGCGGCCGGCATTACCCGACGAGTGCAGTTCGCTTTGAAACTCAGCTGGTAAACTGTCGATCGCAAGTGAGCACGTCATAGTTATTTCCAGCTCAGACTTTCCTTCCCCCGGGCGCTGCGATGCACGATGCGGCGGACCTGATCTCCATCAGTATCATAGACGCCGACACGGCTGATCCCGGCTGACCTTTTCCTGTTTTTCAAATTCTTCATTGATGACAGCAATCGCATTCCGTCTTTCGACCGAATGAGCAACAAGGAACAACTCACGCGCTCTTTTCCCTGGAACCGAGGCGGGTCGTGGGCCACGCAGAAAGGGCCGACTACTCTAAAAACCAAGCTCAGGGGAATAAAATCCACAGTGGAGGATTATTCAAATCTTTAACGGTCGTCCCGCGATTGAAACATCCTTCACAAAGTCAGGTTTTTCAGATTTGTTCTTGACAACTCGCTGATTCCCCTTTAATTTCACAAGGCCATTAGTAAAAAATCAGTTCCATGTGTTCGAGCACGCCAGCTCTTGCTAGTTTTCCCGCAGGTCGCACCTACCCACAAGGCATGCATAATGAAAAATTTCTGAAGTCCATAGGAGGTAGTGAAATGGACACGCCCAAGGTTCCATCCTGGCCGGCGATTCCCATCGCAAAGCCCGAGGAAGTCTACGCCGGCCTCAGCGATCAAGCCAAAGACTACCCGCTTTATCTTGAATCCATCACGCGACAAGAGAAGAATTTTGAAAAGCCGGAAGCCCTCTCTCTTCTGCGTGTGCTCGATTGCACAACGAGCATGATGATCGGACACTGGTGCTCCTCCCAGTTGGCTGAATTGGGTGCCGAGGTCATCCAGGTGGAACCTCCAGGGGGAGATCCTCTCCGGAAGCTCACCCCTTTCGGCCGGAAGGAGTACATGTTCAAGGACAAGGAAAGCGGTGAGGAAGTCGGCGGGCAGTTCCTGCACGAGATGCGCAACAAACTCTCGGTCACTCTGAACATGGAGACCGAGGAGGGACGTGAAATTCTGAAGAAGTTGGTCGTTCATTCTGACGTGGTCATCGAAAATGGTCCGCCCGGGCAGTGGGACGCCTGGGGAATTGGGTATCGCCAGTTGCGCGAGATCAATCCGCGGCTCATCTATTGCTGGGTCGGTCAGCGCGGTCAGTGGGGCCCGCTGAAAGACAAGCCCGGGATGCTCGAACCGACGGCCCAGGCCGCCTGCGGTTTCGTGCACGGGACCGGCGACCCCAAGGAGTTTGGTGGACAGCCCACCCGTTCGGCTCTGTGGATGGCCGACCACGTGGGAGGGACATCTGCGGCCATGGGAATCCTGGCCGCCGTGTTGTACCGCGATAACGTTTCCGGTGAGGGCCAATTCATCGAAGCGACGTCTGCCGAGGCCATCATCCGCATCCTCGACTACAGTTGGGCCTGGTACTCAATGGATGGCAGCATTCGCCCGCGTTATGGGAACTGGGACTTGGCCATCAATATTTACGCCGTCAATCCTTGCAAAGACGGGTACATGATGGTGGGGGGCGGCCACGACCGGTTGTGGTACCGCATCTGGCGCACTGTCGGGGATGAGCAGCCCGCGGTGGAGGAGGACATCCTCGGCGATCTGCACCTCCGTGACGTCACGGAACGGCTGGCGCATGACATGCAAGTGAAGACCTACACGATGCTGGGTGAGTGGCTGAAGGACAACCCGCGCAGCGAAGCCGAACGAAAGCTTTCCAAGCAGCAGGTAGCCTCCGGCGGCGTGCTCTATGTGAACGAGGTCGCCGAGTATCCGCACTTCAAGTATCGGGGCCACGTTGCCGAGTGCGAATCTCCCCATTACGGCAAGATCCTTTACGGAACTACGCCCTTCCTGCAGCACAAGACTCCGGGCCGGCTGAAGTGGATGGGCCGCCCCGTCGGCTACGACAATGAGGATGTCTATCGCCGGCTGCTTGGCTTCAACCGGGATGACTTTGCGCGGTTGAGCCAGACGGGCGTCACACATGAGGAAGAAGAAGAGGAGGAATTGTGATGGCTAAGGATACCGGTTCCGCAACACAGAAACAGTCTTTTGAAGAGTTCTGTCATCAAGCCTTCGACCCCAAGAAGGAGTTCAGCAAACCTGAGGCGCTCAAGGGAGTCCGCGTGCTCTCCTGCACCCAATATATCCTCGGCCCGTCCTGCGCCTCCTACCTGGCTGAGCTTGGCGCCGAAGTCATTAAGATCGAAGCACCGCGGCGGGGCGAAGCCATGCGCCATACCACGCCCTTCAACGAGCCCTTCTTGTACCCGCTCTCACGGTGGGTCCCCGAGAGAGGCACCGGCCTGGGGTTTCTCGGCGCCAATCCGAACGAATATTTTATCTCGGTGGATTTCCACCGGCCGGAGGGCCAGGCCATCGTCAAGAAACTGGCCGCCAAGGCTGATGTCATGGTAGAGAACTATCGCCCCGGCACGTTTGAGCGTTGGGGCATTGGCTACCGGCAAATGAAGGAGATTAACCCACGGCTGGTTTATTGCTGGCTGGGCGGCTTCGGTGGCTGGGGGCCGGGACGGGTGCGCGCCTCTTACGACATTCTTGGCCAGTCGCAGGGCGGCAACTTTGGCATGACCGGCAAACAGGAATTTCTTGGAGGCGCCCCCTCCAAGCACACCATCTGGCTGGCGGACTACTGGGGCGGGATGATGGGTGCGGTGCAAGTCCTTGCGGCACTTTACTGGCGCGACAAAGTATCCGGCGAGGGGACCTTCACCGAGTACTCGCAGGTCCACGGGGTTACACGTCAGCTCGAATACGCCCTGCCTCTTTACGGCCGGCACGGCATTACTCGCGAGCGCTGGGGCAACTGGGATACTCAGTTATGTGTGCACGGGATCATTAAGTGCGGCAAATCTTCTTATCCTGGTTCCGAGAACCCCCAGGAGTCGGAGGAGGGCTACATTCTCATCAGTGCATACACGGACGAAGACTACGCCCGGCTCTGCAAGGTGGTCGGTGACGTTAAGATGGCGGAGAAGTATGCCAAGACTGAAAATCGGGTGAAGGCCCAGAGCCAGATGGAGATCTACCCCTGGCTGGAGAAGTGGGCCGCGGACAAGAACAAGGAGCAGGTCGCTGAAATCATGGACAAGGCCAATATCAACAACCAGCCGGTCTGGAACGCCAAAGAGGTCGCCAACCATCCTCATTGGCAGCAGCGCGGGGCGGTCCGATGGCTGGACGACCCCACGTTCGGCGAATTGTTGCACCAGGGCCCGTCTTTCAAGATGTCCGCTACTCCACCGCGTTTGAAGTGGGCGTTGAAGCCGGTGGGCGCAGACAACGAATATATTCTGGGCAAGCTCGCCGGCCTCAGCCCGGAAGATTTGCGGCGGCTTGAAGAACAGGAATGCATTTAACCGGAGAAAACCTATGCTGCTCACATGCCCCAATTGTAAGACCAAGAATTTTCTCGATCCTTACCCGTTTTGGAACTTCAAGGGCACGACCAAGTGCGCCGGGTGCGCTAAAATCTGGCGAATCGAAACCTCCTCCGGAGCTTGCGTCAAGGGACCGGATGCGGCCGATGGGCAAGTTGACCTTTTACCCGGCTTCGCTGAGAAACCGGATTACAGCCCGATTTCCGGCCCCGGGTTAACACGCCCGGCACCGCGTGCCCGAAAAGACGCGGTATGCAAACCCATTCCCATCCAGCGGAATATCCGTGGCAATGCCGTCAGCGGACGTCCGCTCAAGAAAGAAGATCTCATCGGCAGCCGGCCCAAGTTCATCGCCGGAAGAAAATGAGGGACAGGAGAACCTATGGCTCACTATAATTCCCAATCTCTTTGTGTCCGTTGTAAACATCTGCGTCCGGCGCTGGATCCCAACCTCCAGAAGGCCTATCTCGGACAATGTCTGAAGCGCGAGTGGCCGTTCACACTGTCGATCACGCTGCAGGGCTGGACCGAGTGTGATGTCTTCGAGGACGGCGGGAAGGCTTACGTTCCGCCCGACCCGACTGTTGCCAAGGCAGCGGTTGCCGCCGCTGCGAAGGGTGCAAAGCGGGTGGAGTTTTATTACAGCACCGCCCAAAAGCCCGGCTTGGCATTTCCCTGCGACATCGCGCGGGCGCTCCAACTCGTCAAAGATCTCCAAGCCAAGGGGGTCGATGCCAAGGCTATCGACGTGGCCCCGATCAAAGACCGTTTCCCCATTTACCACAAAACGGTCAGCGGTCCGGACGCAAGCGTGCGACCGGTATTCGGCGCTAAGGGTGCGCTCGTCGAGGACTTCGGAGCGAACGTCCCTGCCCTCCTCATCTTCGAGGGCGATCGATACCCCACGGTGGCCTATCCCCGCACTGACGCCGCGCGGGGTCTGATCCGGGTCGAGCAGGCCTTGGAGGAACTGTTGGCTTAGGCCAAGCAGCCCCAATTGGCTGGCCGCTAAGGAGACCGCAATGGCAGATTACTTACCGCCGCGTGAGCTGTGGCCCAAACGCATCTACACGCTTCCTGAATTCGCGTCTTACGCGCCGCGGTTCAATCCCACCGAGGAGCTGCTCGAAAAGCACGTCGCTGCCGGTCGGGGTGAACGCACGGCCGTACTTTTTGAAGACCAACGCATTACTTACGCTCAACTCCTTGGCCAAGCCAACAAATTCGGCAACGCCTTGCGCGAGTTGGGCGTCGCGGAAGGCGACCGGGTTCTTTTGCGTGCGCCCAGCATCCCGCCCTCGCTGGTCGCCAACTTTGCCGTCCTGAGGTTGGGCGGCGTGTTCACTCCCATTTCGCCGCTGTTTTCGCGCGCCGAGATTGCTCACGTGGCCAACGACGCCGAGGCCGTGGCCATTGTGGTCCACGCCGCACTTTTGGGCGAACTCGAGGCGGCGCGTCCGGATTTGAAGACCGTCAAACACATCATCGTCATCGGTGGCGAACCGGCTGTGCTTAAGGCCAAAGGCTATCAACTCTTCGGCGAACTGATGCAATCGGGCGGGCCAACACTCGCCCCAGTGCGCCGGGCGCGCGAGGATGTGGCTGTTTTGCTATATACCTCCGGTACCACAGGCCGCCCCAAAGGCACGGCCCACCTCGTTGAAGAAACTCTCATCGTGCCTGATGCTTTCGGAACCTACGGTTGGAAGGTCAAGGAGAATGACGTCATTGGCGGCTCGGCACCCCTGGCGTTCGGCGCTGGATACTCGACCTTTACCACCATCCCCTTCCGCTTCGGCGCCACCGCCTCCCTCATCTCCAAGTTCGAGCCCGAAAAGATGTTCGAGACCATCCAGAAACATCGCATCACCGTGCTCTCTCTTGCGCCCACGGCTTACCGCAAGATGCTGCAGGTGCCTGACGCGGAAAAGAAGTATGACCTGAGCAGCCTGCGGATTTGCACCGGCGGGGGCGAGAGCCTGACTGCGGCGACGTATTATGCCTGGAAGGAAAAGTTCGGTCAGGAGATCTTTGAAGGCTTGGGCACCACCGAGATGATGTACGTTTTCGTTTCCAATGTGGTCAGTGAGCGCGCCAAGCCGGGCTCGTTCGGCCAAGCCGTGCCGGGCTATGAAATCAAGGCGGCCACCGAGGACGGCCGTGACGCCGGCCCCGGTGAAATCGGCCGGTTCCTGGTTCGCGGGCCCACGGGCACGCTGTACTGGCGCGAGAACAACAAGCAGCAACAGGCCGTCACGCCTGACGGCTGGAACCGTGCCGGTGACTTTGTCCATTCCGACGAAGAGGGCTACTTCTTCTTCGTGTCCCGCGAGGACGATATCATCAAGAGCTCGGCCTACCGCATCGGGCCGGAGGAAATCGAATCGGTTATGGCAACGCACCCGGCCGTGGTCGAAGTAGGCGTGATCGGCGTTCCCGACCCTGTGCGCGGACAAATCGCCAAGGCCTTTGTCGTGCTCAAATCCGGCGCAAGCGCCACCCCCGATGAACTGGTCGAATTCTGCCGGAACAAAATCGCCACATACAAGTTGCCCCGCGAGGTGGTTTTAGTGGACCAGTTGCCGCGCACGGCGACAGGCAAACTCCTGCGGCGGGTGTTGAGAGAGAAAGATACCGGAGGCGCGCAGTCGATCCGCCCGGCCACCTCAGCCTGAGTGTTGGGATGGCCCACAAATAGATCCGCCTTCGCCGGCCCCTTTTATTGTTCCCGGAGTCCTGAAGCTTGGGGATTGTGTGCTGCCTCACCTGTGTGTCTGATCCTTGCCGCCCACCTGCGTTGCCCTTTCACAATCAAATTATCTTCAGGCCGACCATGATGCCGTTCGACCAGAGAATACAGAAGATCCACAAACTGTCTCAAGCGCTCAGGAAGAACAAGGGCCAGATCATTGACTTCGCCGTAAAAGACCTTTGCTTCACAGTGAAAGACAATGCGAAAGAAGTCGATCTGGCAGCGGACAGGCTCCAGATGTTCGATGAGGTAAAGGATGCTCTCAAAGCGCGGCGGCCATTGGGAGGGCCGGGCTCTCGTGTTTCTCTGCTTCTCTCTTACAACGGGAGCGCCTGGCTGAACACGGCCATTACCTCGATCTATGCCGTGGGCAACAAACTCAGCGTGAAATTTTCCTCAAAGGCCCCCCACCTCCTGACGCTTACGGAAAACTTGTACAAACCGATCTTCGGCAACGACGTGAGTTTTTACAAAGGCAGCGGAAGGACCTTTCTCGAGGAGTCTCTCCGTAACCCTGAGGTCTCCACGGTGGTGGTATTCGGTTTCGACGAAAATATCAGACCCTACCAACCGGCCTTTGAGAAGACCGGCAAGAAGCTCGTCTTTGAGGGTCCGGGGCAAGACCCGTTCATCGTATTTCCGGAGGCCGACCTGGATCTCGCCTTGGAAGATCTGATGATTTCCAAATTTGCTTATGCGGGCCAGACGTGCACAGCCCCCAAAAGGATCTTCATCCACCAATCGATTTACGAGGAGTTTCTCGAGAGGTTCATCGAGCGGGTGAAACGTTTGGTCGTGGGAGATCCGGCCGATGCAAAGACAGATATCTCTGCGGTGGCCAGCGATCTGGCAGTGCGACAGCTGGCAACCCAATTGAATGACGCCGTGCAAAAAGGCGGGGAAATCCTTGCGGGAGGCCGCATCGAAGGGAACCTGATCTGGCCGACCGTGGTCAAGAATTGCACCGACGAGATGTTGGGGATGAAGGAGGAGGTATTCGGCCCCGTCGCCTTTACCTCCAGCTTTCTCACCGATGAGGAGGTTATTGCCCGCGCTCGAAACCACAAGTACGGCCTGCGCGCCGCGGTTCACGGCGGAGAGCAGGCGCGGACAGTGGCCGACGCATTGCACGGCGAGCCGTATTGCCATCCCGTGTCGAATTATACCTTCGGCAAATTTGGCACCGTCTCTTGCAACGAGCCCCGAAGCGCCTCCTGGAAGGGCGCATTCATTGTAAAGGCGGTGGGGGGGTACGGTTATTCAGGCTGGATCTGGGAAACGTCCGGGGGGCGATTCCAAATCAAGCAGGGGCCAAAACTCCTCAGCTTGGAAACCTCTGTGGCCGCGTGAGGTTCCAGGAAGGGATGCAGGAAACGACCAGACTTGGTTCAGACAGGAGTGTCTTATGGCGCCGACGTTTACGCTGGATTGGTTGTGTCAAAATATTGTGGAGCAGACCCAGTTTGCCGTCATTTTTGGGGATCATGAGGGCATCATTCGCTTCTGGAATTCCGGCGCTGAGGCGATGTTCGGCTACCGTGCTGATGAGGTCTTAGGGAAGAGCATGGACCTGATTGTTCCTGAGCGCCAGCGGGCCTTGCACTGGGACGGCTACCATCGGGTGATGGCTACGGGCGTGACAAAATACGGCCGGCAACTGCTGGCGGTGCCGGCCATGCGGAAGGATGGGACCCGCATTTCCGTGGAGTTTACCATAGTCCTCCTGCACGCCCCGACAGGCGAGATGATGGGTGCGGCAGCCATCATGCTCGATGTTACAGCGCGCTGGCAGAAACAGAAGGAAATGAAGGAGCGGATGGTGGCCCTGGAGGCCAAGTTGGAACAGGCGAGCAAATCCGTCGGATTCCAGGGACAGCGGAGAGACGAGTGAAGACCGAGATCAAGGCCTGGTGTTTGACAGTTGCGGAACGTTGTTTGATGTCCACTCCGTCATTTCCGTTGGCGATCGAAAATTTCCGGGCCAGGGATCCACACCCTCGTGTCCATCAACTGGCGTGCAACAGATTGGGCCTGGCGAGTAACGCGATCGGCTTCGTCTCCTCGAATTATCGGGACAGTACAGGGGTGAAGAAATTTGGATTCTGGACCTGCTGGGTGAATCGCTCCGAGGCAATTCACGATGTACCCGCCTACACGCCGGATGCGGTAGCCCAGAACCTGACCGATCTGGTCGACCCGATTGAGGCTTAGCGGATGATGCCACGGCTTTGCAAATACTTGTCCGTTCTCTTCGCCGGTCTGCTGCTTTTCAGCGTTCCCAAGGGGGGTGCCTTCTTCTCCTGGCCTCCGGTGCAGACACCAAAGGCCGCCTATACCGTCCAACAAGTGGCAGTCACAACGCGGGATGGGATCGCTCTAGATGGGATTCTTTACCGGCCGACCTCCCGCCAACGCCCTGCGGCCCTCCTGCTTGTGCATGGCTACGGAGGCAACTTTTACAGCGGGTATTTTCCACAGTTGGCTCAGGTGGCGGCCGAGCAGGGTTATGCCAGCCTCGCTTTGAACATGCGCGACCACGACACAGGCCCGAAGGTGTCTGACTTCACGGATAACGAGGCCGATATCGCTGCCGGTGTGGCCTATCTGCACCAGCTGGGCTCTTCCCGGCTGGTCCTCCTGGGCCAGAGCATGGGCACCAACCGCGTGCTATACTACCAGGCGACAACTTCTGATCCGAGCATTGTGGCAACGGTGCTCGTCTCGGGACCCGGAAATCTTTTCGATTGGAATGCGTGGCAGTTCGGTCGAAAGAATGCCCAAGCCACCGTGGACGAGGCGCTGGCGATTCAAGCCGCCGGCCAGGAGAAGCAGTTGATGCTGGTGGATCTGGGGCCGCTCGGCAAAGCCCTATACACTCCTCGTTTCTTGCTCAGTATGCGCGGGCCGAACGCACAATCCGATCCTTACCGGAACATACAGAAGATCGCCGACCCGGTTCTGCTCGTCCGGGGAACAGCCGATAAATTGGTCGAACCTGGCATCGCCGAACGGCTGCGGGATGCGGCAAAGCGCAGCACCCGCGTGGACCTGATTGAGGTCGACGGCGCCGACCATGGGTTCAAGAAACGGGAAGGGGTTCTGACACAATACATTCTGTCATGGCTCGAGAAGGTTGCACCCTGATTTTGGGGCCGATTCCGAGGACAGAAACCTGACCGAAGTGATTTGAAGTTCTTGACCCACAGATTAACGCAGATTGCCGCGGATTGGAACAAAGGCAAAGAAACTTCAACCTTGATCCTGGCAGTGAAGGGAAATCAGGTCTGGCCTCAAGAGAGGGTGCGAGTCGTTCTGCAAGGTACCAGACGGTCAGAATCCAGGGATGCTCCTGTACCTCTATTCCGCAATCCGAAATCCGCATTCTACAATTAAGACGGGCGCGCAGGTGACGGGTAGAATCATTCCGAGCTGACCAGACCGCGTGAATTTAAAGACCTGGGGAGGGTCTATGCACTTCCAGCGCGTCACCGATTTGTTTGCCCCTGATGGTCACGCCATTCCCGCCATTATTTTTTCGCCGGACTCCCCGCGCGGCGGGGTGGTCGTGTGCCCTGGCTATGGTTCCACGAAAGAGAGCGTCATGGCTCTGGCAGCCGCCATCGCGGAGAAGGGACCGGCCGGGCTTGCCATTGACCCGTGCGGACACGGTGAAAACATGGCCCCCATCGGTCCACAAATACGCGATGACGTGGAAGCGGCCGTGCGCTACGTTCGTCGCTTTGGCCGCGCCGGTGCCACCGGCATCAGCTTGGGCGGGCGCCTGTCCCTGATGTCTTCGGCTGATTGCATGGTGGCCATTTCTCCCGCGGTGGTAAGTCAGGTCTCTCCGCAGGGCAAGTGGATGTTTGAAAACTTTCCCAGCCCGGCAATGCGCGAACCCTACTCTGGCTATGTCATTGAGTTACTCGATCTGCTGGGTCCCGTTCCGGGACATGATCGTCCCTGCCTTTTGCTTTACGCCGAACGCGACCTTCCCTCATTGCTGGAAGGCGCGGCCGGCCTGAAGACGGCGCTGCCCGGCGCCGAGTTGCGTTATATCACCACTGACCTGCGGCCGGATGTAACCCATGACAATGGATTGATTCGCTATCTGCCACGCTGGTTCAATCACATGGAAATCAAGTACAACGCCGAGGCGTTGAAGACCGTCTCCAATTGGCTGGCCGACCATTTGCAGTGACAGCGCGCTTCAGTGGGACCCGTTTGGTGCGGCCCAGTACAAATCACCGAGAGGAGTGTAACGATGCAGTGGGAATATTATGATCGTATGGTTCTCTTCAACGAGACTGCAGAGGGGTTGGAGAGCGGGTTGGAGGAATGGATCAACGGGGCGGGGGGCGATGGATGGGAGCTCGTGAGCTCGACTCCCCTGATCGCGCCGAATAAAGACGGGATCGCCTACGGAACAGTCGGCGTGCACTTGATCTTTAAGCGGCCCCACCTCGCAACGAAGGAAGCGTAGGTGACCCATGGCAGAGTTGAGAGGCCGGGCCTTGATGGAAAGTCGCTACGGGCCGTTGTGGCAAGGTCCACAGTCTGTGACCGTGGACGGCACGGAGTACGATCTGGATGCATTGATGTACCATATGGGGCTCAACTTCGAAGATAGCCGGGCCATTGATGTGGCGGAAGTGTCTGCCGGGCGATATGTCGTTCGCTATTACGACGGGGATGACCAGCGTGTCGTCGCCCATGAGTTTGACTCCAGTTTCCGCTTTCTCGCCGAGATACGCGCGCACATCGCCGAGTGGATTGGCGAAGACGCGTATTTTGAGTGGTTCCGAACTGTCCGAGTCAAGTGCCCTGCGGATTTGTGAGCATGGCCTGAGACCCCTCTCGAGGAACGAATCCGCAGCTCCCACTTTCGGTTATAAGACTTCGCCGAATACCTAACTAGAGAGTGACTCAGAATAGAGACGGTGCCGCCGGATGGGATTCTCCGCGGAGTGCTGTGGCGGATGACACCCGCTCATTGAGTGTCCATTCAGAGCACGATGAACCAGGATCGAGATATGGCAGCCATGAAACTCATCGCCATCAATGTGGGCCTTCCACGCGAAATCGAGTGGCAGGGGAAGCGTGTCAGGACATCCATCTTCAAAGTGCCCGTGATGGGGCGCGTTCGGGTTGCCACGCTCAACCTGGAGGGCGATGAGCAGTCAGACCTCACTGTCCACGGCGGAATTGACAAGGCTGTTTATGTCTACCCGTCGGAGCACTATTCGTTCTGGCGCGGTCAACTTCCGGACACAGACCTGCCCTGGGGGTCGTTTGGTGAGAACTTCACGACCGGGGGCTTGCACGAAGGTGCCGTTCACATTGGTGATCGCCTTCGGATTGGCTCTGTGGAGTTTGTCGTCACGCAACCACGAATGCCTTGCTTCAAGCTCGGCATTCGTTTCGGCCGCCCGGACATGGTGAAGCGCTTCCTCCAGAGCGGCCGGACCGGCTTCTACCTTGCCGTCCAGAGAGAGGGGGAGGTCAGCGCCGACGATTCGATCGAGTGGCTGGCCCGGGATGAGCAGGGCGTGACTGTGACCGATGTCGTGAGTTTGTACACAGGGGATGCAGCGAACCAGGGCCTTTTGCGCCGGGTGACCGAGTTACCTGCGCTTCCCTCAGGTTGGCGGGATTATTTTCGCAAGCGCCTCTGGGATCCGGACATTTGATCCGCCCACATTGGGCGACGCCTGAATGACGCATCCAGGGACAGGCGGCCTTGCCGCAAAGCAGTGGAGGCTTCAGCCATCGATGACTACGCCAAAGGGGCGGCAAATAATCGAGAGCCGTTATGGGACTTTGGGCTGCGGTTCGCAAAGTTTGACCCTCGGCGGCATCGATTATGTGCTCGGAGAGCTGATGTCGCAGCTGGGTCTCAACTTCGATGACAGCCGGCCGATTGACGTGCTGACACTGGAAGAGGGACATTACGTTATCCGCTATTACGACGCACAAGACCAGCGCGTGGTGGCCCAGGAATTTGACGGGAAATTCCGCCTGCTTCACGAGACCCGTGCGCACAGTGCCGAATGGCTCGGTGAGGGAGCTTATTTTTCCATGTTCAGTGGACATTGAGGCCGGCTTCTGGCGATTCGACGGAAAGCACTAGCGCTGTTTGTTGACTGAGCATTGAGCCAAAGTGATGCCCGTCATTGATATTCATATCCACATCCAACCGCACAGCATGCTCAAGCCGGCGGTGCTGGAGTTCACCCGGAGTCACCGCCCTGACCTCGCCCAGATCGAGAAGTTCTCCGCCGATCCTGCGGCCTTTCTGAAATACCTGGACGAGTCGGGGGTCGAGCGCGCCGGGTTGATCAGCTCCGTCAGCCCGGACGTGATTGGCTACACCGCCGAAGTAAGCGACTGGACGGCACGCTACTGCGCGGTCTCGCCGGCACGACTCATTGCCTTTGGCTCCGTGCATCCGCAATACGTCGCGGATGCCGGAGCCGAAGTCGATCGCCTGGCGAAGATCGGTATTCGGGCACTGAAAGTCCATCCCCCTCATCAACTCTTTGCGCCCAACGCCTACCACGACGGCCTGGCCCCGCTGGCGGCCGTGTACGAGCGCGCGCAGGCCATCGGCCTGCCGGTGATGATCCATACAGGGACTTCAATTTTTCCCGGCGCGCGCAATAAGTACGCGCAGCCCCTGTTAGCCGATGATGTCAGCGTGGATTATCCGGATCTGGTCGTGATCCTGGCACACGGAGGCCGTCCGCTGTGGATGAACGAAGCCTTCTTTCTCGTTCGCCGGCACCCGAACATGTACATGGATATCTCCAGTATTCCGCCACAGAAGCTGCTACGGGAATACTTCCCGCGGCTTGAGGAGATTTCGGACAAGGTGCTGTTCGGCACCGACTGGCCGGGCTTCGGAGTCCGAAGCGTCGCGGAAAATATCGCCCTGTTCAAAGCGCTGCCCCTCCCGGAAGCGGCTCAACGCAAGATTCTCTACGACAACGCCGCACGGCTGTTCCCGAAGTAGGAGTGGTCCCGGGATGAAGTCGTTCCGAGGTTAATTGGAGCAGTTCTCTGTGGCGGCCTGCTCTTTAGTTTCATCAACGGTCAGTGCGACATAAAATTGAAAATGCCTGGCCCCATCTCGAGCCAAGCCGGGAGGAATGACAATGACGGAGGATTTTTATCGCACCATCAAGGCACTCTTGATGAGCACGAAGCCGGGTGAGTTACGACAGGGGCTGGGGCTTGTAAAAAGTCAGATTGCTCAGATAAGTCCTGATGAGGCAAAGCCACTTTTTGAAATGGTTTCGGCAATCTTTTACATTGATCCGCTGGATCATCCTGAGCTCGTGCCCATACTCGATGAAGCCGCGACTCTCGTTGCGGGTTTTGGGGAGTGGGTCATTCCGGTTTTGGTAGGGAATTTGGACGCGGGGGACCTGAAAGTGCAAGTGGCGATTGCTCATGCCTTGGGCCGGATCGGGGTGAATGCCATCAAGCCGCTCATGACCGTCTACCAGACTTCGGATGATCCAGCTCGTCGCACGTTTGTCCTTTATGCATTGGGAAAGATCAAATCACCGGAGGTTGTGGAGGCCTCTCACCTGGCTCTCGAAGCGGCTCAATCGCCCGACCGCGAACTCCGCGACACAGCAACACGCGTGATCGGGAAGTTCGCTGAGTCTATTCCTCCGTCTCATTTATCAGAAGAGTTGCGCCGGGAATTTGTTACAAAATTACAAAACAATTTGGCGGATTCAAGTCCGGGTATCCGTGCCAAGGCAGTCCGCAGTTTAGGCAAACTGGCAAGATATGGGCATCTGAACCCTTCGGAGCGGGAGAAACTCAAAACGTTGTGTCATCTCCTTTTGGGTATCGATGGAAATTTTGACTGGGATCGTGCTTATATTGTTCGCAAAGAAGCTGAAGAAGCACTCAAGTGGATCTGAGGTTCATTGGACAATCCGACCGGGACTAGAGAAAGCGCGCTGCCGGGGGATCCCACGTCATGTTCAAGAAGCAACCCCCGAATTGTCCAATGTCCACGGGCTGACTCCTTTTTTTATTCGGAAAGCGCCGAAATCGTTCTCCGAATTGGATGTGCCGTCGGCGGTAGGGAGGCGCCTCCGATGATGGGATTTGCGGCCACGTCCTCCCCGGCGGAAGAATCCACCTCAAGAGGGCGACGTGGAACAACGATCCATTGCGACTTGAACTCAACTCTATTTAGTGGAGGGGTTATGGCGGAACGAGCTTTCGTCACGATCAAAGGTGCGAAACAGGGTACGTTCGCGGGCGATGGCAGGGGCGGAAAGAAAAAAGACCGAATTGAGATTCTCAGTTTCGAATTTGAGCTGCAGTCGCCTCGCGACCCGGCCACCGGGCAGGCGAGCGGAAAACGTCAGTGGAAACCGATTGTCATCACCAAGGAATGGGGCGCGGCTACTCTGCAGATCTTGACGGCCCTGGCGACCAACGAGGTCTTGACTTCGGTGCTTTTCGAATTCACCGGGACCACACCCCGGGGACTGGAACAACTTGATCACTCCATCAAGCTTACTGATGCTTCCATTTTGGATTACAGGGACACCACCCAGAGCGTGCCGCCGCCAGGGGGCACCCACCTTCTCGCACTCGACCAGGTTTCATTCACCTTCCGCAGGATCGAAGTGAGCGACAAGAGCGGCAAGACCTTTGTCGATGACTGGCAAACCACTGCCTGACCTTAAATTCCTACCAGGCCCGGCTCAGCAATAGTTGCGGACCATACCGAGGATTTCCTCGAAGGCAAAGGTCTTCGGAATATAACCATCGGCTTGAAGCACCCTTGCTTCCGACTCGAGATTAAAGATGGACGAGAGAATCACGGTGGGTACCGAGCGTAGCGCGGGATCCTTTAGTTGTTCGGCCCGAAATTGCCATCCGTTCATGACAGGCATCATCAGGTCCAGCAAAATGAGGGAGGGAGCTCCATTCTTTCGAAGGTACGCAAGGGCTTCCGCCCCATCGGCCGCAGTCGAAACGGTGTAGCCCTCATTGCGAAGCAGATTTCCCAGGACTTCTAGAACAGCCTGGTTGTCATCAATGATCATGACCTCTGCCATACAACTTCCTCCTAAGTGGCCGCTGGTGCAAGGGCTGCGGGGGTCGGCAAGATCACACAAAACTTGCTTCCGGCCCCGACCTGCGACTCTACCACAATCCGGCCTCCTAGAGCGTCAACTATCTCTTTGGCGAGAGTCAAGCCAAGCCCGACGCCGGGAGTATGCTTGAAGGATACCGGCTCCAGGTGCTCAAAGGGTTCGAACAAGCGTTCTCGATGCTCCAACGGGATGCCCGCGCCGGTATCGGTGACCGTTATGCGGTGCCCCTCAGCTTCATGAGTGATGGAGAGATCAATTCGGCCCTGCTCAGTGAATTTGATCGCGTTGCCGAGTAGATTGGACAGAACGACGCGGACCAGGCGGACGTCGCTCCATAGGGGCGGGAGTGTGGGTTCAATTGTCAGGCCAACCCGCAACCCTTTGGATTCCGCCTGCGGCTGGAACTCGTCGAAGACCTCGCGAGCCAACATCTCGAGACGAAATGATTCCATCTTGGTCGTAAGTCGGCCGCTCTCAACCCGAGCGTATTCCAACAGGGATTCAAACAGGCGGGCAATTTCTTGAATACTGGTCGAGATCCTTGCCATCCGATCCCTCTGCTCCCGGGAGAGCGTCGCATCCAGTCCATGGGCCAGGTCTGACAAACGGAGCTGAAGGATTGCCAGCGGGGTCCGCACTTCGTGGGAGATCATGCGGACAAACTGACTCTTCATGCGACTCGTCCGTTCCGCTACATCGCACGCCACTTGCATGGCTTCAAGTCCGGTCTCGGCCTCACGCTTCCTGCGTGTGACCTCGCTCGCCAAGGACGCCAGGTCACGGTTCTGGCTCAGGAGATCTTTCTGAAGCACCGCTCGCGCGCGCTTCATCTCCACAAGGTTCATGACCCGGACCCGCAGCTCCTCGGCCGAGAACGGCTTCATGATGTAGTCTTGAGCTCCTTGTCTGAGGAGGCGCACGCACATCTCGTCATCGGCCTTGGCGGTCAGGAGCACGATCGGCACATCATCAAACTCCCGCCTCGCCCGAAGCGCGGAGACTAACTGGTCGCCGCTCATCTCCGTCATCATCACGTCGCTCAAAATCAAATCGGGGGAAAGGGCGAAGGCTTTCTCCAGACCCTCTTTCCCATCGAAGGCAGTCACCACTTGAAAGTCATGCGAAAGCCGTTCGGCGATGTAGGCATTCATGTCGGGATTGTCCTCAACGACGAGGATGAGTGGGCTGCCCGTATCATTCCCGGGCACGGAGGCCGTGGATACATCACGCGGACGAAGATCCTCCAGAAGATCCTCCACGGTTTCCTCAGTCACCTCTCTGCCGTTAACACCCTTGTCTAACACGCTCGGATGCACCTTGGCGCCGGCCGGAGCCAGCAGGGGGAGTTCCATCGTAAAAAGCGCCCCACCTTCCGCGGAGTCGCCGACAGAAATACGTCCCGCAAGAAGTTCCATCAAGTCGCGGGCGATTGCCAAGCCCAGTCCCGTGCCGCCGAACCGTCGAGTGGAGCCACCCTCAAGCTGGCGGAAGCGCTCGAAAACAGCTTCCCGCATTTCTTTGGGCACCCCCGGCCCGCTGTCACCGACCGTGATGATGGCAAGGCCCCGCCCGGCGGCCCCAGCCGACTCCGCCGCACGCACGGCGCATCGAATGAATCCGGACGGCGGCGTGAACTTGAAGGCATTGGAGAGGACGTTCACAAACACACGCTGAAATTTATCCACGTCGAGCTCCGCGGGAAGCGACGGAGGCGCGTCGACCTTTAACGAAATGCTTCGTTCAAGGGCCACGCCCTCGAAGTTCGATGCGGCAAGGCGAACCATCGAACCGAGGTCCACCGCCGAATAAGTCAGTTCCATCCCCCCGGCCTCGAGCTTTGAGAGATCGAGTAGGTTGTTCACGTGCCGGAGAAGCATTCTTGCGTTCCGGTTCACGATCTCGAGGTCCGGTCGCCGCTCCCCCAGGTTTCCATCCAGGAGCAGTTTCTCCGTATGGCCAAGAATGAGCGCAAGAGGAGTCCTGAGCTCATGGCTCACATTGGCAAAGAACTCGGTCTTGACCCGGTCCAGCTCTTTGGATTGAGCATAAAGTCTGGCCAATTCTTCAGCCTGTTTCCGCTGCGTTACGTCTCGTAAAATGACCGTGTACAGTTTCTGTCCACTGATATTCGCTTGCGAAATCGTGGCCTCCAGGGGGAACTCCTCGCCATTCGCTCGTTGCCCGAAGAGCGCCCCCCCGGACTGCATCGAGCGAACAGTCCTGCCTGTGGCCCCGAACTCTTGAATGTGGTCGCGGTGTATTTCCCGGAAGCGCTCGGGCAGAAAGCGGTCGAGGGGTGTGCCGATGGCCTCCGATGCGGAACAACAGAAGGTTTTTTCAGCCGCGGCATTGAACAGGACCACCCGCTGATTCTCGTCCACCGTGATGATGGCGTCCATCGCATTGTCAATCACGGCGGCGAGCCGCTCCTCCCCGAAACGCACCGCCTCTTCCGCCCGCTTGCGCTCGGTAGTGTCCTGAATCAGGGAGATGCGATACAGCGGCTGCCCGGTTGCGTCTCGTACCGGAGATGAGGTCACATTGCCCTGCTCGATCTCCAATTGCCTGAGGCGGATGAACTCCGTCACATCTTCGACGCGATGGATGATGTAAGTAATCTCCTGATTTTCCCCAAAAACAGGCGTATTCAACGGGCTCCAGTACCGCTCTTCGAATCCCCCGCCTTCTGAATTCGGCCGCCGAATGTCGTACTTCTGCACCGCCATGGCATCGGCACGGCGATGCTGCATGACTCTTTCCAGCGACGCCCTCAGGTTGCGCGCGCCAGTAGCCCCGGGATCGTCCGGATTGTCCGGAAATACCTCGAAGAGTTCCCGGCCGAGAATCTCTTCGCGCTGAGTCATGGTGGCATGCAGGTACGCATCACTGACAGCAACAACCCGCAACTCTGGCGTCAAGACGAGGTACAGTCCGGGTGCGGATTCGAAGAGAGTTCTGAAATCGGGGGTCGATGGTGGAGATGAGGACTTAAGGATCATCGCAGAATGTCCCGGTGAGGAGTTCGGTGAAAGCCCCGCCATTACGGTGGCCTAATCCGGAGACAAATGTCTCCCTTGAGAAATCAATCCGGAGCATTGCCCCAGAAGAAAAAATCGACTCCTCCATCAAAACCCAGGCTGGAAAATGGTTTCGGGAAACGAATACTGTCAATGGCCGATGATCGAAGTAGTAGTGATAAGCCTCTCACGGCCAGCCGGTTATGATGACGAGGGGCCGCATGGGGTGTTGGCTGGCCAAAAAAAAGTCTAAACCCACGCTGGTGGCAACTCAAGAGAAATGTTTACCGAGAATGATCTGGCAATTAGAAATTCGGGACGGTCCCAAATTTATTGAATTTATCTAAAGAAAAATCTCGCTGACGTTTGACCCCCGCGACTGGCAAATGCGACCTGTTGGAAAAAAGCTTGGGCCTCATCATTATATGACAATATAATCGGACCACAATTGAATCGACGGAAAAACGGAATAAAAATCCATGAATATTCGAATCCTTGCGCCTTTAGCGCTTTGTCTCGCCGTAGTGGGCTCCACCCCGAGAGGGACAGGTCCAACCCTTGAAGTCAAACCCACGTGGGTCAAAGCGGGACGAGTGCTCGACGTAAAGTCCGGGCGGTATCTCCTGAATCAAGGGATCCTCATCGAGGGTGCAACCATCAGGCAGATCGGAGCATGGGACACTGTCCGACCCGGCGTGCCTCAGGACGCAGTCGTCATTGACCTCAGCCGTGCGACCGTCATTCCCGGGCTGATCGATTGTCATGCCCACCTGCTCGATGCTATGGACCCGACCATCAATGGCGCCGACGAGTTGACCCTCACCCTCACGAAATTCGCTCCCACCAAGCGGGTCCTCCTGGGTGCCGCGATGGCTCGGGAGGATCTTGAAGGGGGCTTCACGACGGTTCGCGTGCTCGGCCATTCGGGAATTGATGGCGACGTGTCACTCCGCGATGCCATCCGCAACCGCTGGGTGCCCGGGCCGCGGATCGTGGCTTCGGCTCGCAAGATCACTCCCTATGGCGGACAGGCCCAGGTCATGCCCTTCCAGTCTGGCGTGGTCCAGGCCATTCTCGACCAAGAGTACCTCCCGGTGAGTAATCCCGACGAGGGCCGCCGCGCCGTTCTGGAAAACCTGCGCGTCCGCGCGGATTTGATCAAGGTCGTCGCGGATGAAGGAGAGCGCGTGCTCGACGATGATACGATGAAGGCCATCGTCGCCGAGGCACATCGCGTCGGGGTCCGGGTCGCAGCCCATGCCACCTCACCCTTGGGAATTCAGGTGGCCATCGATGCTGGCGTCGATTCCATCGAACACGCTGATGAGGCCACGGCACAGCAATTCCAGGCCATGCGAGACAAGGGAATCTATCTGGTTCCGACGCTCTGGCCACGGGATATGCTCGTCGTGGCGAGATCTACCACAAACCCGCCGCCGGGTGCACGCCCTGACCCGGAGGCCACGAAAGATCAAATCGTTGCCGAGCAACCCGCCAGGTTGGACCTGGCAAGAAAGCTGGGGGTGAAGATGGCGTTCGGCTCCGATGAGTGGTACGCCTGGCCTGACAAGACGCGCGGGCAAGCGACGCGGCATCTCCTGGAGGCCCTGCAAACATTCGGGATGCCCCCGGCAGACGCGCTTCGCGCCGCCACCGTGAGCGCCGCCGAATTGCTCAACGTCGGCCACCTCCTGGGCTCTCTGGAACCGGGAAAATACGCCGACCTGATCGCCCTCGAAGGAGACCCGCTCTTAAACCTGAGCGATTTGGAAAAGGTGAAATTCGTCATGAAGGGCGGCGAGGTCGTCCGCGATGATTTTCACTGGGCGACTCCATCGAATTTGAAATAAATATTCATTGGAAGAAACTGTGCCTTGGAATTGAGGGGAGGCTTCATTCACCGTCTATCGCAGGCATGCAAAGAACGCATGCCTGAGTCACCCGCAGTTCGAAGGAAATTCGGGACTGCCCGCATTCTCATCTAATCTTTCCTCTCGAACTTTTTAGGACTGAGGTCAGGATTGATCTTGAGCTTCTTGAAGGTCCATTCTTCCTGGGTTCGTCCCTCCACGGATTTCGTCATTCGATGCGGCAGCCAGACATCTCCTACTCCCTTTTCGGAAACAGCCTGATAATCTGAAAAATAAATCTGGAAGTTTCTTTCCTGTTTTCCCGTCCTCATGTCGGAGTCTTCATCCTCGTCCCTTCTGGATCGTGAGCGGCTGCTGGAGAACGCGTGCGGCATGAGGGCTTTATAGCTGAGCATGACGGGATGGTGTGTTTTCTGGTCGATATAGAGATCCATCAAGAGATTGTCGGGCCCGGTGACCTTCAATACGTCCGTCTTGCCCTCGTCGATCGTCTCTTCACGATCATAGGTGAACTGCATGGCATTGCCGGCATGGGGAGACAACAGCAGTCCAATCAGCAGGCGGGAAAAATCCGCTCGGATCATGTCTTTGTACTCCGGCGTGTCCATCTCCGTTATCCGGCCCATGTCCCCATCGTCAGATCCACGGCCACCTGAGCCACGTCCACCGCCTCCTCGCGGTACGCCCCCACCGAGTGGACCCCCTCCACCAATTGGGCCGCCGCCACCGAGTGGACCCCCACCCCCCCAGGGACCGCTTCCTCCCGTACGACCTCTCCCCATGCCTCCCTCTCTCTCCATCCCACGACCTCCCACCGAGCCTTTCGTGTCGATCCATACCTGGTCTCGATTAACAGTCTCAATCCGGGTAATGCTCGTCCCCGACGGTCGTTTGATCGTTGTGGTTTTCATGAAACGGTCGGGAAGGAGAAGATCCAATTTCATTTCACCGTTGAGCTCGTTCTCCTGGACTATTTGGCGATACTCGCCGGAGGCAGAAAGGCTATGAATAGCCTGAAGCGCACGGTCTCCCCCGAGGGCCTTTTGTGCCTCCATTAAGAGTCCTTGCGCACGGTCCGCCGGGGCTTTGGACTCCTGTCCAAATGCCGCACCCGAAACGATGAGGGTGGTTGCCAAAGCAACCCCCATCCGAAGAGTTCTTTTAAACCGCATGAGATGGTCCTCCAAATTTCCGCTGGTTAGAGTAACTCATTTTTGATCGCCTCACGTCGTTGGGAGGGTGTTTAGCTGTTTTAATGGGATTCGCCGAATGCGAAGCCAAATCATTGGGTCTACCAGGAGCTTTCAGGCATAAGATGCACGGACGATCCGGAGAGATGGTCAAACTTAAAAGGTAATTTCAAGGGGTGGGGTCAGGCACCGGCGGCTGTTCTCTCAAGTCTGAGTGATTTGGAAAAGGTGAAATTCGTCATGAAGGGCGGCGAGGTCGTCCGCGATGATTTCCACTGGGCGACTCCATCGAATTTGAAATAAACTGTCATTAGAGGGAACTGTGCCTTCGAATTGCGGGTGCCGCAGGCATGCAAAGAACACATGCCTGCGGCACCCGATTATGGGGCGTTTCCATGGGTTGATCCATGAATCCCGCCGCGGCGGGGTTGGCTTAATTCAGATTGCCTGGCCCTCAACTCAGTGCCATTCGTGGCTGTGCCGGGATTTCGAGACCTGACGTTCTCTCTCGATTCAACTCACTGAGTGATGTCTGCGAAAAGCAGCCGGCTCGTGCGTCGGTCGTCGCTGTAAACCAACAGGTTTCCATCGCTGCCAGCGAGCCTCGAAAAGCGGCTGTTTGCCGCTCCAATCGCCCCCACAGTTCCCGCAACGGCGACCCATTGGGCGGCATGGTCCGGACCAACCTGCAATCGATATAGCCCGGACTGCCGTGGCTGGGCACGACCCTGACGGTCAAAGCTTGCAAAAACATTTCCATCATCCGTCATCGCGAATCCGGTCCAAACCATTTCCTTCGCTAGTGGCTCCACATTGACGATGTTCAATCCTCTTTTTGCCAGGTCGTAGGTAATCAGTTGATCCGTGGGGCCGTTGTAGATTCCGATACGAGTGGATGTGCACCGCATGTTGGTCTGGCCGGGATACCAGCCATCGATGGGAAAGTGCGCGCTGGGTAATGCACTCCGGTTGAGGACTCCTTCAAGTAACCCGCGGCTCATGCTGTAGTGCCGCAATACGGCGTGATCGTAAGGCGCCTCCGTTCCGGCCTGTCTCTCAAAGCCATAGGCCCACACGGTGTCGTCGTCCCCCGTCGAGCATAGATGCCATGGAATGTACGGGGTCGTGCGCACAACTCGGGCGAGGACGCCACGACCATTCACCTCACCAATGAATTGCGCGATTTGCCCACTCTCGCTTACGGTTCCTCCGGCGACGAACAATCGTCCTTCTCTGCCCACCGCAACGCTTGTAATCGTCACAGTCTTAGCATTGTCAAACCAGATATTGGCTTCTCTCTGCAGGAAACCGTTCTGGTCGTACACTTGAACTTCCGGGATCTTACCCCCAGCAAATCGTCGGAATGCGATCAGATGGCTGCCATCCCAGTACCAATGATTCCAAGTGTTGTTCCCTTCGACAATATGATTGGGAACGTACATTGTTCTTGTAGGATCAGATAGGTGAATGTCGTTCCCCTGAGCGCTGCAAACCGTAACCACAAGAAAGCTGAACAGTCCGACAGCTAATAAGCGCGGGATTTTCATGTGACCTCCCCCTTTTCGAACGATCATGTACTCGTTCGAGCCATTTCCAGTCCTTACATCTTACAGCGGTCCAGCACCAGTAGCAATTGTCCTCAAAGTAATCGTATGTTCCATCTTCATATCTCCCTGCATCGCGCTCAAGATGAATATCATGGCCGCAATAGGCGCGGGCCGGTCTCTGCAATCGTCCTCCATTGGTCGACCTTTTCAAACGCGCACACCAGCAAATGCAAAATGCAAAAATGTGGTCCCCTCATCTCCTCGATCACCGGAGGCCCCTGAACCCGATTCAGATCTTCCCCGTCCTGTCAGCCGGGCCTTTGGCGGAGGGGCAATGCAAAATCTTCGGCAATCCGGGTTGCCAGGCGCTCGCCCTCACGACTGAACGCCCAGTAAAACAGATAATGAATGGGATGTTGTTTTTGGATGGATTTGATGGCCTTCGAGACCAATCGCCTGGCCACTCCCCTTCCCCGGTACTCCGGGAGCACCAGCGCGGAACACAAGTAAAGTGCATCATACCGGCCTCGAAGCGGAGTTTCCTCCAGGAGTTCCTGTTCCGTAATTCCCTTCGAGACAAATCTCTCCATCAATTGGCGAGTTGTAGGAATCACCAGGACCCACGCGACGGGTCCATTTCGATCCTTCCGCTCGGTGAGCGTACTGGGGTGGATCTTCTTGAGTCTGTCAATGACGGGCGGGGTCACCGAGATTTGGGCAGGATCGTGTTTCGTATCAAAAAACTGCTCGGCCAGCTTGATCATCCGCTCCAGGTTCCCTTTGGGCATAACGTGTTATTGTCGCACAGAGCGGACCGGGAGCACAGCGCGCCCACGTTTGCGGTGGAGCCTGTCAGAAAAAAATAGGGAGTGTCCGTTCTCTGCAATCGTAAATGGCCGTATTGCCAATGGGAAGAGATCAATCCCATTTCTTCTCATCAATTGCCATTTGCAGAGACTTGACACTCTCTTTCTTGAAATTCTTTGCAGAGACTTGACACTCTCTTTCTTGAAATTCGTTTATGCCCATAAAGAACCTGATTTCTTCGATAAGACCAAAGAACAGGTGGTCATCGTATTGTCGGACCAGGCCCTGTCTCCCGACGATCTCGAGGATGAGTTCGGGATCATCAACCTGGCCAAGGCGGGCAAGGTCCACGCCATTGAGTTGACGATCAATGCGGAGAAGCAAGTGACTTCAGGAACACTGGTTCATGAGTTGTTTGGCAAATTCGGCAGCAACGCTAGCGTCTCCGGAATGCATGAATTTGACGCGGTGACTTTCACGGCCGATAGCATCGAAGGTAAGGTGGATGTGAAAAAGTCTTACGAGACCTTCGAGCACCATTGGCAATATGAAGCCTCGTTCAAGGTTTCTTTGATTAAGCCCGCCCCGACCGGAACCTCATTGCCATCGGGGGGAGGCGATCCCGGAAAGACTTACATGGCCTATTACAAGGGCATCATGACCGGCGACCTGGAAGCCCTCAAGAAGCTGGTCTCTCCTGAGGATGCAAAGCAACTGAACGAGCCGGATGCCAAAAAAATGATGGAAATGGTGAAGACGATGACGCCGGCTAATGTAAAGGTTCTTGGTGGCGTTGTTGATGGAAAGTCGGCCACGCTGGACGTTGAAGGGGTATTGGAAGGAACCAAGACCAAGGGCACCATTAAAATGCGTCTCGAGGGCACTCAATGGCGGTTGGTCAAAGAAAAATGGAATTTATGAAGGCCCTTGCCGGTTAAGCCCGGGGGCTGACACCTTTTGTCCGAGATTTTCGCAATGATAAAGAACAAAATGTTTGGGTCGTAGCCTTGCTTTCTTCATTTCAGCGACCCGACATAATTTTTGGAGGCTTTCGCTCCGTGGTCGCCACTAATTTTTTCCCCGCCACGTCAAGTTAATGTAGGTGTGGGTGCCTGATCTCAACAATCAACGGATCAACCTGTTGAATTTTGAGACCTGGCCCTTTCGGTGGAACCCAGCCCCCCTTGGGGGGCTTGATTGCGTACAGCCCGCCGGTTTACCGGCGGGAGAGCCCACCCCCCATAGGTTTTTCATCCCGATTCATTGGGGTTGACCTCCTGCCCGGGTCGGCTGTTAACGGCCGGGCACTATTCCTCCTTGGGTTCGTTAATAACTAACCCGTTCAGGAGATCTGTCAGCTGGGATTCATACTCGGGAAACAAGTTCTGAGCCGTGAATGTCACCACCTGGATCATTCCCGCTTTGCCGGCGTAGTAGTAGCCATAATACCTGATCGACATTCCCTGAATTGTCCCATCCAGTTTCAAACACAGAATGTCTTTTCCGTTTACAAACCGGTTTTCCTCGAAAACTATCTTTATGTCGGGTGCCACCAGCTTGGCATTGTCCAAGGCAATTTGTCTCAGCGCTTTCACATTCGTCGCGATTCTTTCGGCAACTACCAGCGCGTAGACATCTCCATCGGAATGTTCAAAGGTCGTCTTAGAGGGATCCTCTGAGGGCTTCTGTTTCCATTTTTTTGAACTGTACCACACCTCGAACCTTTCGCCTTTTGTTTTGAAAACATCCGCGGAGGCTTTCGGCTTTGTAAAAATGTGCGATTCATCGGCTTTTGCGACTTTTACATACTCGATATATTGCCACGTCCCATCGGGCTTCAGGATGACCGTTCTGCCATCTTCGGTAGTGGCCCGGATACCCTCCTGCGCAAAGCCGGAAGCACAACATAGGAGCAATAGTATTGAAACCCAAATAAATTGTCTAATCATAGAAAGATCCTTCTTCGGCGGATTGTTTTTTGTGGTGAGTGCATTTTGTTGTTTCCTTTGGACGGGGTGACATATACCCCGATCTATCAGGGTGTGTGGTGAAAAGTCGATTTGCTCTCTAACCTCATGACGAGTCGTCTCTCGCAAAAGTCCACCCGCCGCGGCTGGCCAACAGCGCATGTGTGCGCCACCCTGCCGAATAAGGATGATTGGGTGAGATCGCTCTCTGTGCCACAGATTTCTCAATTGTCGAATGGCGCAGCCTGCCCCCTCTTGTTATCCATCATTTTTCCTTGCTGACTATCCTGTCCGCCGATTTCGCAACGGTCATTGGTGACCCGTTGTCGCCATAGAAATTGATGGAGGCGTTTGAACCTCCATTGAACAGAATGAACTGTGTCCGGTATCCTCCGCCATCCGCGATCTGCGGAAACACCAGTGGGACGCCAAGCGGCGGGCTCGTACTGACCACCGGAAAGGTGGTGAGGAGAAAATCGTTTCGCGAATTCGTAAGCGATCGCAGGGTCAAAGCGGCAAAGGGTGCTGAGGGCCAGGAATAGAAGTACAGGATTCCCGTAAAATCATCCGGGAGTCCTGAGATGATCTCTTCCACAAACCTTGCGACATGCCCATTCGCTTCAACAACGATGGAGGTCGGGCTGTTGCCAACCGGCGTATTGCCATCGGTCTGGAAGGCCCATAAGTTGATCGTCATTTCCGAGTCGCCTGGATTTGCGATTGCCAATCCCGTGTTATGGCCCCCCGATTTATCCACATAAATACGGGCATGGTCCTCTGTGGGAGCCGAAGGAATCCCTGATTCGGTCACCATAACGCCGTTCTGGGTGAAACTAAAGACGCCCGCCCCTACTGGAGCAAAATTGCCAGGGTCCGGCGCCAGTTTTACCCATCCCGCATTGACCCTCTGGGGAGACCCGTCTGCTTGGAAGACAAAAACACCGTTGGGCTGGATGCTATAAGGAAAAGAAGAGTTCAGAGTGCCCCCAACGGGAGTGGCCATCAGCGGTAACCCTCGGTCGTCGAGAATTTGAAGCGTGCCCTTTTCCACGGTGCTTGAGGTGTTCAACAGGACCAGCTTCGTCCTGTACCCTCCCCCATCCACAAAATGGGGGAAGAAAAGCATATCGGTCAATGGTGTGCGCGATACATCAGCAACGGGTGTGCTGGTGATCAAGGTCTCACCGCGCTGGTTGGAGGTCAGTCGCAAACCCAGCACAGCGAGTGGCTGATCACTCATAATGTCCAGTGATCCATTTTGCGTGGCAGCCCCGAAATCTAAGGGCAGGACAAAACCAGGGGCCAAGTCTCCCAATTGCTCTATGAACAGTGCGCGATGTGCATTTACAGGCAACGAACCCATTCCGGAGGCTAAGATTTCCCCCTTGATGTTTCGCAGAGCGTAATAAATACTCGCTGCGCGATCTCCCCGATTCACCATGGCAAAACCAGTATCGATGCTTAACCCTCCTTCATTTCCCGGCCCAGGTTGCTGCACCGTAGTCGTGCGGTAGTCAATGAAGATTCGTGCAGCCGTCGTCGTGGGCAAAGCGGGGACACCCACTTCGCTCACCACAACTCCATTTTGAGTCAAACTGAACACCGCGATCCCGCTGAATGCAGACCAAATGTCCGCATTTACCACGGCATAGCCAGCGTGGACTTGGTCACCGCTTCCCCGAGTTGACCCGCTCGCGACTCCGGCATTTGGCACCCAAAGAGTTAGGGAAGCATTGGCGATTGAGGAACAGCGTTTGAGAAAGATCGCCGGTCCCATTGCCAAATCCGCTTCCCCATCACTGTCGAAATCGGCAACGGCGACAAACTGGGAGCCATAGAATGCACGAACATTTACCGGCGGTTGAAAACTCCCGTCGCCCTTACCCAACAAAACCGAGAAGACCTCCGCTGAGCCGATTGCGATCAAGTCGAGCTTGCCGTCTGAGTTGAGATCGCCGGTTGCCAGAGTCAAGGGAATCGAGCCTACGGAAGAATTTAGCGGAGCTTGAAAAGTCCCATCGCCCTTGCCCAGCAAGATCGACACCGTGTTTGAGGTTCCTCCGGCCACGGCCAGGTCGAGCTTGCCGTCACCATTGAAATCTGCGGCCAGGAGAAAGCTTCGGGATGAATCCGTGTCATACCTTACTGGGGATTGGAAGGTCCCGTCCCCTCTCCCCAAGAGCACACTGACAGTGTTGGAACCAACAGTCAGCAAGGCGAGATCTGCCCTGCCGTCTCCATTGAAGTCTCCCACGGCCATGGATAACGGCTGCGAATCCAATGGAAAGTTGATGGCAGACTGGAAGGTGCCGTCGCCGTTCCCAAGGAGAACAGATACATCCTTTGACCTGACATTCGCCGCCACCAGATCAATAAAACCATCGCCGTTGACGTCTGCCGCCGCAATGGAGAACGGGCCATTTCCCGCCGTGTAAATCACGGCGGATTGAAACGTGCCGTCGCCGTTTCCCAGAAGGACGGAAAGATTGCCTGGAGTTGGAAAATGAGTAAGGCCGCCACCGTTGTTGGCGACCGCCATGTCCAGTTTGCCATCCCCATTGAAGTCCGCAATGGTAATCGTCTGAGGACCGGGGCCCGTCACGTAACTGACCGGGGCCTGGAAGGTTCCATCACCATTCCCCGAGAGAACGGAAACACCGCCGAAGTTATTGGTCATGACCAAATCGACTTTGCCATCCCCATTGAAATCTGCTTTTGTCACGAAGGATGTGGAGAAGATGTCGGCATAGTTCCGCGCCGCACGGAAGGTCCCATCACCCTTCCCAAGAAGAATCGAAATGTCATCAGAACCTGAATTGGTGACGACAACATCCTGCAGACCGTCGCCATCAACGTCGTCGATCGCAAGAGCAGTGGGAAAGTATCCGGCCACAAAATTACCAAGAAGATGGAACGTTCCATCACCATTTCCCAACAACACCGAAACCGTGTTCGCGTTTACCACGGCCAAGTCTGCTTTCCGGTCCCCATTCATATCTCTGACAGCCACAAAATGAGACTGTGAACCGCCTGTCTCAAACTTGCCCCGAATTTGAAAGCTGCCATCCCCATTTCCAATCAGTATCGCAATTGCTCCGGATGGGTCCACCAGGGCCAAATCCAATTTGCCGTCCGCATTGAAATCGCCGGGGGCAAGGTCAGTGAAACCGATACCAACCTTGTAACTCACGGAGGGCAGAAAAGTGCCATCTCCTTTTCCAAAGAAAACTATCAATCCACTCGCGTCACCGCTGGCGATGGCAATGTCAGGCTTGCCATCCCCATTGAAGTCTGCGGCCACGAGGGCGGTGGGATTCGTCCCCACAGGAAAACTACCGGGGGTTTGAAATGTCCCATCACTCTGTCCCAGCAAGACCAGCAGCCCGCCGGGATCGGACATGAAAGTGCCGTTGTCCACTACCGCGAGGTCAAGTTTTCCATCTCCATTGAAATCGGCGACAGTGATTGACCAGGGATGAGATCCGGCGCTGTAACTGACTGCGGATTGAAATCCGCCTTTGCCGTTTCCAAGAAGAATCGACACACTGCCAGTGACGGAACCCGATCCGCCCCCTCCGGATGCAATACCCGCGTTGGCGACCGCCAGGTCAGCGATGCCATCCCCATTGAAATCGTCAACGACAATGAAGCGAGGTCCTGTCCCCACTGCAAAATTCACCGGTGTTTGAAAGGTCCCGTCGCCGACTCCAATGAGAACAGACACGTCGTTGGAGAGCTTGTTTGCGACCGCGAGATCGGCCTTGCCATCCCGGTTGAAGTCTGCCACGGCCACAGAGTAGGGTGATGTTCCAGCACCAAAGGTCGGCGCGAACAAGAAACCCGTCTGGGAACAACTCTCGGCAGCAATCAGAATCCCGATGTCCTTTGTATTCCAGACCGCGGCCACAAGGATCAGGAAGAGGAGATGTAGGAAGAAAAGAATGCAGCGATCCCGCCTAAAATTGATAAACATAGGCCATCCCTCCGATGAAGTACTTCTTGGGTAACAAATAGGATCACACGGAGACACTGTTATCTGCTGCAAGATAGGAACCACAGAGGAAAAGGAGAGACTGAATCAGCCCAGTCATACTCATCAAGCCTCCGAAAGTTAAGCGCCAATCCGTCCTGGAGTGGCAACAAGGAAAACACTGATGAGCCACAACGGCCAGCCAATCACCGCATTGAGAAGAGGGCCCGACATGGGGGTCGCCGGCCAACAAGAAGTGTAGAACCGGCAGGGGGTGAATACAAGGAGAATTCAGAGGAGGAGGCGAGAGCTTACGCCGAGGGAAGGATTGGACAGGGGGCGCCTACCCCGATCTATCGGGGTGTGTGGCGAAGAGTCGATTTGCTTACTGGCCCATAACAAGGCGTCCCTCACAGAAGGCTGCGCGCCGCGGCGAGCCAAGAGCGCATGTGTGCGCCACCTCGTCGGGAATATTAATAATAAGCGCCTAATCCCTACTGAGCGGGGCCTTCGAGCCAGATCGAAACCCCTGCGCACATCCCAGCCCCCCTCGGGGGGCTTGATTGCGTACAGCCCGCCGGTTTAGAAGCCGTGAAAAAATCACCGGAGGCGAACCTCAGTTTCGGGACCATGCCGGCGTTTTGGGATCGCGATAGACGCTGGTGGAGAGGGTTATGGTGACAACATGCGATGACCTTTCTTCGGGG
>JBGQBO010000014.1:0-106763 GCA_041494885.1 Terriglobia bacterium | reverse complement strand
GCCTAACGCGCTCGAAATGAGCCGCGGGCGCATACTGTATGGCGCAGTCGCGCGTCCGCGAGTTCTCGCGCCCGTCGGCTCCATTTCGTTGTTGGGCAGCCGCCGCCTGCCGTCATCTGGAAACCGCACCGCAGCGAGGTCGCTGCGTGCAACGTCACTGCTTGTCCAAAACCACGACGTTGTGGAACGCGATGCCCTGCATGGTGTACCCAATCACGTCGGACGTGCTCGTCTTGCCATTCTTGGACACGACGGTTCGAAGCATGCGAACCACGAGGCCGCTTCGCTTGTTCACTGTAATGAGGGTGAAGGCGTCGATCTTCGTCAGGGAGACGGAATCATAGTCTGCGGAGCCGGTGACAGGATAGTCCTTGCCGTCCCAGTTCGCGGTGTATTCCGTGTGCGTAAGGGCGCCCTGCGCGTTCATGCCGTCCGTCGTCTGCTTGTAGCCGTTGATTCCCACGGCCGTGCGTCGCACGGTAGTCGGGATTGTTGGCGTGCGAGTCGACGGATCGTATTGGGACTTCGCCAGGTTCTGCTTCCAGGTTCCGACAAGGGGATCTTGCTGCGCCTGGCCGGGGCTGCTTACGGCGGCTAGCATCACGAACACGGACAAGATGATGTTCGTGCGTCTCATGACACGCCTCCCGGTTGTGCGCTCAGCCTGAGCGCGTCTCTGAATCACGTCGCCACATCTAACAACCATGGCGTGATGCTCGCTGTCTGCCCAACGACCAGCGCGTCACCCGCCCGGCGCGCTCTTGTTCTTCCCGCCGGTCGGGTGCACGCGCGGGTTAGGTGGTGCATCAGGTTTCATTGAACTCTTCCGAAAATGAGATCTCAGCCATTCTTCGAGTGTGGAGAATTCGATAACCTTTGCCTTTTGAGTCCATTTCTTTCCGTATTGCCACCATTCGATTTCTTTTTCGGAGAATAATTCCCCCGGTAGGTCGTAGACATATCTATATGAATGTTCATCGACGACCGAAATCCCAACTCTGTCAGCGGTGAGAAGGTATTTCCTCTTCATAAACCTTTCCTCCGCCACCTCGAATCGCTGTCCCGGAACGGCAGACTTTTTGAGGAAAAGAACATATCTACCTCTTTCAGTAAGGGTCATTTCGTCTCTTCCGGGAAGAATCCCCATAACAACATCAACGGCCTCGATGGGGTCGCCCTTATAGATTTCCACAATCTCGAAATGAAAACTGCAACGGTGGGTCTTGGGCTCTTCCTTCATTGCTGTGAGGTCTGCCGACACAATGAGTTCAGAGGATTCCAAAAGATGATTCCAGCTGACGTCCGCTTTATCAGCGTAAACTGACTGAGGACCCTGATACAGAGCCATGACCAAGAGACAAATTGCAGGAAATCTGGTCTTCATCCTACTCTTGCTTATAGATACGTTGACATCCATAGTGAGATGCACAGACTGTCAATTCCATCGCCCCAAGTTCAATGAAAACCCACGCCCACATCCACCTAACGACCAGCGCGTCACCCGTCCGGCGCGCCCTTGCTTCCTGCGCCGGCCGGGTGCACGCGCGGGTTAGGCCGGCCGCAATTGAACCTCACGATCTCAGAGACACCAGTCGCGTGAATTCTCGCCTCGCTGCCTCTCGATCGGCCTCGCTTTGCCACCACAACGGTGGATGCGCTAACGCTTCGATACGCCGAGTGACTTCCGGCCAAGTGCGGAAACCGAGACGCTCGACCCAGTATCGAGGCAGCTCTTCCAGCACGAAGCCTGCCTCGTTGACCCACTCGAACAGCGGGTACTCCCCCTGCCACTCGAAGGTCGGAATGCCGATGTGTTCTTCGTCCCCGTATCGCACGTCATGGCCGGCATGGACCCGAAGAAATTCCCGCACGCTGGGAAGGAGATCTGCAAGCCACTGCGCATCGCGTGCGCCGGCCCAATAGCCCTCAATCCCCCGAACGAGCTTCACGTTGACCGGTTCGCCGTGACGTACCACGCCTGGCTCCTCTAGAGTCCAGTACGCATGCCGATATCCGGCATCCACGTAAGCCTTGCACGTGATACAGGCAAAGTAAACGTTGTTCATCGCCTTTCCGACCATCCTTCGCCGACACTCGGCCTAACGAGTAGCGCGTCACCCGCCCGGCGCGCTTTTGCTCTTCGCGCCGGTCGGGTGCACGCGCGGGTTAGACAGCAGCTTTCTTGCGTCGTCTCGATTCGAGCGCTTCTTGAACCTTTTCCGAAAGTAAAATCTTCATCATCGATTGATAGGGAACGTCTTCGCGGTTCGCGAGCATCTTGATGTTCTCGATCAGAGATTCAGGAAGGCGAATGGAAATGGCTCTGCTCGTCGGCTTGAGGTTGGGGAATGACGCCTGCTTAGTTTTGGAATAGTCGACGAAGTCGGCTGAATCGTTCTGCGCCCAGAACTCCCGCTCCTGCTCCTCTGATCTAAACTGTGGAATTCTTTTTAGCTTTTTCATCGTAGATTGTTCTCTCTCTTCTGGACATGTCCCGGGCTGAGATCACTCGGATCCGGCTCCCCCGCAAGGTGAAGGCCAGGAAGAGCGTGCGACCTGCCTTTGTCCGACCGAGCGCAAAATACCGCTCCTCCTTTTGAGAATGCGCCATATCCTGAATCACGTAAAACGGTTTGTGAAAGAAGGCTTCTTCACATTCCCACCACGCCACATGATGACGCTCCCAATTCTTCAATCGATTGGCGTCGTCCCATTCAAACCCCGTCATCTCTGAGAAATCGGGCATAACACCCCCGGGAGCGGCATGTATATTACCAATATATACAAAACTGAACTCAAGTCAAGGGGTTGGTCGAGGTTGGCCATTGTCTGCCTAACGTCTGGCGCGTCACCCGCCCGGCACGCTTGTGCTCTTTGCGCCGGCCGGGTGCACGCGCGGGTTAGGCGGTTCAGATTAGTTAACGGGGGGGCGACTAGGTTCCCAGCACATCCACTGTGGTCACTTGATACCGACAGAGAGCCATACGTCTGATTCGGTACCATCCAAGCCAGGATCGTACTTTCCGCGAGCCTGGATTCCAGCTTGATGAAGTGCCCTCTGCAATGAGCCTGCAGCAGCCGGCACATTATTGGAGTTCTTAACGGTGATCCAGAGGCCAGAAATATCCGTGCCGCCGAAGAGGGCGTTATCGATTTTTACCCTCCACCCTACCTTTCGGAGAACTCCGGCTATTTCTTCTGCGTAGCCTCTGGCATCGGGTGCGGAAACGCTACTCTTGATTACGACAGCACCGATTGGCTCTGTTGCCAAGGCGGCCGAGAATGATGCTCTTTGTTGCACCGTAAGGCTTCGTGGGGTTGCTTTCAGCTCTAAGACAGCGGCGCGTGCCGATACGCCAGCGATGTTCTTCTCGAGCCTCGCCAGCGCCTGATCGACGGCAACGCCGGGGTACTTCACGGTCGCGGCCCGGATGAACGGACCCAAACGGGAGTTCAGTTCGCTAACCTGTGCGAGATGCAATTGCTCGCGTTCGGCCGAGGTCTTCTGCTGTTGGTCTACTTGAGACTGGAGGCGACTAATCTCCTTTCTCAACCCAGCCGTTTCCTTTCCCGCTGCAACCAATTGCCTCGACTCGGCAGACGGAACAACGAAATGGTAGGAGTCTGCGACGGCAAGGCTCAGTATAGCGCCGATCAGGGCAGCAAGCAGAATCGGCCCTTTCTCAAAGTGGTATAAGCAGTAGCGAGACCCCGGCATTCTGCTCTTATGACAGCGCGCGTCGGTGGAATTGGCGACTGCGGCACAGTTTCTTTCCATAATCACCTGCTAATTGTTGTCATCCGCCTAACGACCAGCGCGTCACCCGACGGCGCGCTTTGGCTTCTTGCGCCGGTCGGATGCACGCGCGGGTTAGGCGCTGGGATGATTATCGCTTTATGTACTTTCCCATGGTCTGGGAGTAAGAAAGTATTTGCCTCCATTCTATCTTCAGCGAGCCCCAGTCCTTGAAAACTCCCTCTCCACCGACATAGGTACAGCAGGCGTTTGCTCCAATCGTCTTCTTCAATATGAGGCTGGGAGGTTTGCTCCCTTCAGCGATATACAGGGTGTCTCTCCAGATCGAGCAACAACAGCCGTTTAACCAACTCGCCACCAAAAAATCCATGTCGCTCATCAACTCGATGGGTTTTTTCCCGCCGATCTTCCAAATGCGTAACTGGCGCCCCACGGAGGGCGAGCCTCTGTTCGGGATTCTGATGATGATTAACTCATCCCCCGGTCCGTCTACCAAGTCGATGGGGATAATCTCAAAGCCTCCGTAGGCCGCCCAAAGATGATAATCACTGATTCCCTTTCCCTCTGCATTCCTTATATGTATCCAATAACTGTCGTATTTAAAACAACCACAGTCGTAAGGGGAGCAATCGTCGCCTAGTTGACAGTCCCTCTTTTCAACGTTTAGCGTCCCCCAAGTGTCGTCGTCTAATCGAACCTTGATGGGATTGTGCTTCAGGTACCCGCGAGAATTGTCCACCTCACTAAGGGCTTTCCATCCACCCGGGAACTTCTCAAAAACCCACGGACCATTCCAGGAGACCTCGCCTAAGCTCTTGAATCCTTTTGGCAAGGGTTCGTTGCAGTCCTTGTCCTTGTTTTGTGACACGACCGAATGCGGAGTGATCGAAAAAACAGTGACTAGGATCAATATAAGGAAGTATCGTGTTTTTGCCCTGCCAAGCACCGCTCCTTACCTCTCTGACTTTCCAACCAATCTGGCTAAATATCCATGCGCCTAACGACCAGCGCGTCACCCGCCCGGCGCGCTCTTGCCCTTTGCGCCGGCCGGGTGCACGCGCGCGTTAGACAGCGACCGTTCTGCGCCTTCGCCTCAGAACAATGAATGCGATCGCTATGACCAAAAGGCAGGCCGTAATCGAAGCGCCAATCCTTATGGGCCTGTACGCCGAGATAACGTTTCCTGTCGTGATGTCAATTACGTACCGGTCTTTATTTAGCGTAATGACGGTGAGCATTCGGTTGGAATCGTCCAGGCTCATGCTCTGTTCCCAAATGAAATGAGAAACGGTATGAGGCAAAGTCAGGGTTGTGTCTACAAGGTCCCCAACCCTGTATGAGCGAATCTCTTTGCCATTTTCAAAGAACGAGAAGGCCTCAGTTGAGCTATTTTCTGCCCAAGGCCCTCGTCTCACCAAATGGATTCCATCAGAAGCTATAAGGACCAAATCGGCATACCAGTTGACTGTCCACAAGGGCGTCGTGGAACCATCATTCCTATATAAACCGCTCATGTCATACTTGGCCCTTAAGGTTCGACCAATCTCCTGATCTTCTGGTCGCAAACCTATTCCGTCTCTCTCGGAGGGTCCAGGAGCTATCATCACGAACAAATACTTTCCATTCGGAGAAACCCTCGCGTGAGAGAAAGGCTCAATAACGGTATCGCCGTATACCGGGGCACGGATTAGCAGAGCCGCCACCACCGTCAAACAAGAATTAACAATTCTCATGAGCCCGCCCGTTCTTGGTACCGTCTAGTCTGTCTAACTAATGAATAACCCGTATTAGACCTCAAGTGGGCCAAAAGCAAACCCCGCGGCTGCAGCGGCCTAATCCGGTCAGATAAATTTGGTCATCAAACTAACAACCCATTCGACCCCATCAAATTACAGCAAGGACCCCGCGAAAAACAAATTCTACAAACCCCGCCGTGGTGGCGGGCTAATCCGGGGAGGGTCAAAATGTCTGTCAAAGATTGTCTGCAGGACTTCGCACCCCGCGACCCCCCCGGTTCAGAACGTGTGTATAAATCATCGTGGTACTCACATCACAATGGCCGAGAAGCTCCTGGACGGTTCGAATATCGTAGCCGTCCTCCAATAAGTGCGTCGCAAAACTGTGCCGTAAACTATGACAACTGGCAGGCTTCGTTAATCCCGCATGCCTCACTGCTTCCTTCATGGCTTTCTGCACGACCGATTCGTGAATGTGATAGCGCCGCTTGATTCCAGCCGCTTTATCCAAAAACCGCGAGTTCGCCGGGAAGACGTACTGCCATCCCCATTCCCGATCCGCGTTCGGGTACTTCCTCGCCAAAGCTCCCGGCAGCATTACGCGACCTGCTCCATCCGTAAGATCCCGCTCGTGCAGTTCCTTCACCCGCTGAAGATGCACCATCAACATCTCTTTCAGGCTCTCGGGAAGCATGGTATGCCGGTCCTTCTGCCCCTTCCCATCCCGCACCAGGATCTCATTCCTTTCCAGATCCAGGTCCTTGACCCGGAGCTCCAGACACTCTGTTAGTCGCAACCCTGAGCCGTATAACAGCAACGCGATCAACTTCGGCGTCCCCTGCAGTTGCGCCAAAACCGCCTTGATTTCCATCTTCGTCAACACAATCGGCAACCGGGCCGGTTTCTTCGCCCGCACTCCCAGTTGAATCCAGTTGAGCGGTCTGTTCAGTACATGTTGATACAAAAACAGAAGCGCGCTGAGCGCCTGGTTCTGCGTCGAGGCGCTCACTTTCTCCTTCACGGCCAGCGAAGTGAGAAAGTCGTTGATTTCCCCTTCTCCCATCTCCATCGGATGTCGTTTTCCATGGAAGAAGATGAACTGCTTGATCCAGTGGATATAACTCTCTTCAGTCCGCGGGCTGTAATGTTTGGCACGAATGGATCCTCGAACCCGATCGAGCAGTTTCGGCGGCGGGGCGTCACGTCGAGATCCTTCTGATGCATTGAAGCACGAAGAGTCCTCTAGCTTTGAAGGCCTTTTCCTTTGGGAGACAGCAAGGATCATAAAGCCATCCATTTGGCGGGGGAGGGGTTGAAGCGTCATACCCAAGCCTCAAATCAAAGCCAGTATACGCCTCTCAAATAGAGGAGACAAGTTTTCCAGCGATGTCCGCCTTTGGAGTGCGGCCCGCCGCGGCGGGCCGCTTTGGGGTGGCGGATTGAAAGGGCGGAGCAGGGCAGCAGTTTGCGTCGACAGAAGGCGGGACCTTGAGTTCCACACTCCAATAAATCCAGGAGAGTCTCTCCAAACTGAATGACGCCCTTCATGGTATAATTCCGGTGTAATGCTAAACAATATTCGAAGCAAGTATCAGGCCTTGCTCCAGCAGGAGTGGGGTGTCAGGCCAATTCCGTTTGGTTCACGCCCATGGAATGTCGCGCTGGCGTATGCCAATACCTACTACCTGGGGATGTCGAACCTGGGGGTGCACTCCATCTATCAGTTGATGAATCACGACCCGGAGGTGAGCTGCGAGCGGGTGTTTCTTCCCGAACCCGGCGAAGAGGAGGCCTTGCGAGTCAGTGGTTTGGAGCTGTTTTCATTGGAATCGCAGTCGCCGGTGTCTCAATTCGATGTCCTGGCATTTTCGATCGCGTTTGAACCCGACTATCTGAACCTTCCCAAGATCTTCGAGCTGGCCGGGATTCCCGCCTTGTCTCGAGACCGTGATGAATCCCATCCGCTGGTCATTGCCGGTGGAGCCGCCATCTTTCTTAACCCCGAACCGGTGGCCGATTTCATCGACGCCATCTTTGTGGGGGAGGCTGAAGTCCTCGTTCCCGAGTTTTTGAAAATTCTTAAGTCAGGTAAAAAAAAGAACGGATCCTTCTCTTCCACGCGTCGTCAACATCTCGAGCGTTTGGCGGAGATGCCGGGATGCTATGTTCCGTCGCTGCACTCCGAGCAATCGGCTCCCGTGAAACGTCAGAAGTTCGATGGCACGATGGACGAGTTTACTCCGGCCACGCAGATATTGACGGCCAACACAGAGTTTTCCAACAAGTTCATGATTGAGATTTCCCGCGGCTGTCCGGCGGGGTGCCGTTTCTGCTGGGCGGGTTACAGCTATCGCCGTCCCAAGATGGCGACCGCGGCTTCCATTCTTCGAATGGCGGAAGCGGCGCGCTCGCACACAAACAGGATCGGCCTCGTGGCCACTGCCGTGCTCGACCATCCCGAGATTGAGGGCATCCTGGGCGGCCTCGAAGGTTTGGATTACCAGATCGCCGTGGCGTCGTTGCGCTTGGAGCAGATCTCGCCGCGCCTTTTGCAGTCGCTGGTTCGTTCTCAGGACCAACAGGTCACGGTGGCCCCGGAAACAGGGACTGACCGGCTGCGGCGGGTTGTCAACAAGCATCTGACCAACGATCAAATCAAGTCCATTTGCCGCTCCATTTTCGAAGAGGGGATTCTCAATCTCAAGCTGTACTTCATGGTGGGCCTGCCCACCGAGACACACGAAGACGTGGCGGGGATCGTCGATTTTGTCAGGGAATTGCAGGCCATCATGGTGGAGGCCAGCCGGAAGCTTGGACGACTTGGCTCGCTGGTGATCAGTCTCAATTGCTTTGTCCCGAAGCCCAACACTCCCTTCCAATGGGTCGAGGTCGAAGCTGAAAAAACATTGCAGGGGAAGATCGATTTCATTACCCGCGGCTTGCGCTCCGTGCCGAACGTCCGGGTCAATGCCATGCGGCCGCGGGAGGCGCACCTTCAGACCCTCCTCTCCCTGGGCGACCGCTCTCTGTCGTCCTTTATCTTGAAGACCCACGAGCGGCAAGGCCATTGGCGAAAGGCGGTGCAGGACCTGGGGATTCACGCGCACCAGTTCACTCGGACCCGGCCAAGATTCAGCGAAAAATTGCCGTGGGAAGTGATGGACCTGGGCATTTCAAAACTCTTTCTAATGAGTGAATGGAAGCAGGCAATGGACGCCAAATTCACTGCGCCCTGTCCGGACGTGGATGGATGCACCCATTGTGGCGTCTGTCCGCCGACATCTTTTGCGGGAGTGAATCCGAATGAAGAGTCGTCGGATCCGCGCCTGAAGCCTCCACCCCAAGAGACCAAACCTATTGTCTCTTTTCCCGGTTGAGTTGTGGCCAGCGATCACTAATTATCCGGTTCTATGCCTGTCAATAAGACCACCGATCGTCATCCGGATGAGCTACCGCCCGAGTTAGTCGACGAAGAGGAAAAGGCAATTCTGCCTGACCCCGAAAGTGGCGGTTCGATCGTCCGGTATGATCCGCTGACCCAATATCTCCAGGAGATCCGCAAGTATCCCATTCTGCCGCCTGAAAAGCAGCGTCAACTTGCCATTCGATACCAGAAATTCAAGGATTTGGAAGCAGCCCGCCACCTCATCACCAGCAATCTTCGATTGGTTGTAAAAATCGTTTTTGATTATCACCAGACTTTCAAGGAAGTCCTCGACTTGATTCAGGCCGGGAACATCGGGCTGATGCAAGCGCTTCGCAAATTCGATCCCTATCGCCAGACGAAGTTTTCGTCGTACGCGACCTACTGGATTAAAGCCTACGTTTTGAAGTATATCCTCGACAATTTCAGCCTGGTCAAATTCGCGACCACCAACGAGCGCCGCAAGCTGTTTTTCAATCTTAAGCGGGAACGTGAGAGGTTGGAAAAAGAACTCGCCGACCACAGTCCCAAGCTTCTGGCTGAGCATTTTGGGGTCAAGGAGTCGGATGTGGTGGATATCGAGGCCGTCACACAAGGGGGCGATTTGTCCCTGGATGCGCCGTTGACTCAGGAGACTAAGGAGTCTTTTGCGGAACAGTTGCCGGCTCAAACGCCCGCCCTGGATGATGCCCTGGCCGATGCGGAATATCAGCAGTTGCTTCAAAATAAGTTCCTTGAATTTTCAAAGACCCTCAAGCCCCGGGAATTGGTCGTCTTCCGGGAACGCTTGATCGCGGAAGAGCCGAAGACACTTCAGCAGATTGCGGACCAGTTTGGGGTGACGCGGGAAGCCGTGCGCCAGGTCGAGTCCAAGATTGTCAAACGCCTTAAGGAGTTCTTGAAAAAAGAGCTGGGAGAACTGAAGGATTTCGAGTTTCTGGGCCGGCGTGAGGAGGGGTGAGGAAAGGTGTCAGGCTCCGGGTGTCGGGTGTCAGGTGAATGAATCCGGCGCTTTGAATTGCCTCTCAAGTCAGAGCCTATAGCCAGACACCAAGGCGGACTACTCGCTCTAGTCCTGTACATTGATACCATTTCCCTATATTCCCGCAAGGACTTTCTGCCCCTGACACCCGGCCCCTGACACCCGACACCTTCTCCTCAATTCGTCCGGAACTTGAAGATCATCGGTGACAGGGAGCTCCCTAAGATGATCACGTCGTGATCATGGAGTTGGGTCCGGCCCCCGGCCTCGTTCCCCCCCAGCGTTTTCCCCTCGACAATGGTCCCGCACGGGGTCCCGAGATCGGTCAGGAAGTAGTCCCCACTCACACTTTCGATCCGAAAATGACTGGCCGGAAACTTAAACAGGCCTCCCACATCGAGGATATAAAGGTCGTTGGTGGGCTCCTGCTTCCCGGAGCGCCGCTCTGCGGGTTGAGGAATCTTGAGACGGAGCGAGCGGCGTTCTCGGCCCACGCGAAACGGGAATTGGTCAAAATTGCATTGCCCTGCGTTGAGCGCGCTGCGGGCATCTTCCGTAAGGGGGATCAATCGGGGTGACATCAGCGTTTTCTCCTGTGTCGTTGAAAAGTGGCGGGTGCGGGGCGTTGATTCTCATCCAACCTGCGAACCAACACTCCGATCATAACATAACGCTCAGTGATCTTCGGTGAATCCTGATTGGCGTCATTCAGCCGAATGATCTCAAAGGCGGGCTTATCGTCTTTTGTGAAGGTGCGGATGGGATAAACGCCAAAGATCTTGCTCTCGCGATAAGCCGTTTCATACCGGTTGCGTTTCATATTCCAGGTAAAGACACGGATGCGGTCAAAATCGTAGTCGTGAGCCACGCCCGGTTCGACGTCGGCCACAACATATTGGTTCACTTTCTTGCCCCCTTCAAGGGTGATCTGATTGAGCGGCAACCAGGCGACAATTCGACGTGATTCCGAATATTGGACGATCTCATCGGGGACGGAGAAATTGACACTGGGCGAATACACCCATCCCACATCGCCCTTTTCCGTTTTCACTTTCAGCCAGGGATCCTTTCTGGGTTGACTGTCGGCCGCACTGGGCGTGGGCGAGGTGCCTCCCGGCGACTGGGGCCGATCGGTCAAAGTTCGATCGAACACCTCAATCTTAGTGTCCTTGGGTACTCGGGCGAAGACCGGGGTATCGCGACCGGGGGCGGTGTGTAGATTGGACGCTGAGGAAAGCTCACCGACGGCCTGGACCACTTCCTTCTGAACTTCGTCCGCAAGCTTCTTCTCGGCATCAATGATCGACTGGTCCATCGCCGTATTTTCTTCTATCCAACCCTCCTGGCGATTCATCGTCCGGATGCGGAGCCAGCGCTGTTCGCGTGAGAGGACTTCGACTTCCTCCCCTCGATGAAGCTTGACCACAGTGGGCGAGAGCGTGGCGCGAGTCTTTTTGACGTCTACGCTTTCTGCGGTGATCCGACCGCGGTTCTTTGAGGCCGGACCGGAGGTGCGACGACAGGCCTGGCTAAAACAGAGGAGCGCCACGACGAAAAGGATCCACGGGATTTTTTTCATGGTTGGAGATGACGGGTAATTCAAAACTCTTTGATCGAAACGACCTTGTCTGCTTCAAAGACTACGAACAACACCTTGGACGGGGGAGAGCCGTAGATCCACTGCTCCTGATCCACGCCTTCGTTGTTTTTCTCGCGAATCTTCCGTTCGGGCCGCCCCAGGGCCGCAACCACCATGTCATGGTCCATCCCCACACGGGCTTCGTGCTTGGCCACCGCCTCCTTGAACTCCGGCGGCAACGTATCGACATAGCTCTCGGCCGCGGATTGGGCACTGAAATTCATGACTCGGCTGAGCAGCTGTTTGACCTCATCCGAGGTCAGGTTGGGCACGGCATGTTCAAAGCGAAGAACCAGGGACGATCCAGTGGCGGCCGGATCAGGTCCGGTTCGCGAGGCCGTTTGAGGGGTTCCGCCAATCCCGATTTGAAGATGATCCTTCCATTTCTTCTTCTTTTTGCCGCCGCCGTTGATTTCAAACAGGATCTCCTGGGCGCGGAACTCAATTCGTGTAATCTGAAGTTCCTGTCCCGCTTCCACAGCGGATCCGTACTTCATCACCAAGGCCTTCACGTCGTTCGTATCAAAGTCCCCTTTCCCATTCAGGACTACGGGCTTCTCACCCCGGGGCAGGGCCACTCGCGCATGGGCATATTCGCTGGAGACGCCCCGTAGAATGTTGACCCGGTTCTCATCGGTCAAGGTGCTTCCAGTCTCCTTGGCCACGAGACCCGGGTTCGGCCCGAAAAGAGAAAAGATGAAGACAGAGGTGGAGAGGGTGATGCAGCGCAAGAAGACCCCACGCAGAATGGATGACCAATGGCTCATGTCTGACTCGATCTGAAAGAACCCCCCTATTATAGCGCAACCTGGCGGTAAGGACACAACCTCCTGGTCCGTCGTTTCAGTCTTCCGCCCTTCAGCTTGACACAACATTTTTCAGTTTGCTACCGTAGGGATGCCATGCGCGAGCATTTTGATCGCAAGATGGTGAGATGAATGAATTGCTGGCATTGCGGTTACCAAATTGATTTGCATTTACATGGGGGAATCGGGAAGAAAGACGAATGTCCCAATTGCGAAGCCGATCTCCACGTCTGCCGGGATTGCCGCTTCTTCGATCCCGGAGCTGAAAACGAATGTGCCGAGCCGATGGCAGAATGGGTTCGTTACAAGGATCGGGCCAATAGCTGCGAGTATTTCGAAGTGATCGAAAGGCTGGAGATGGGTCGAAGGTCAGTGGCCTCGACGACCCATGAGGCGAGAAAGGCCTGGGGCAATCTGTTCAAAGGATGAGCCAGGCCGTTGGCACGTCAACCCTTAAAGTGGATTTCTCAGAAGGAGCTCGCAAGTTTCTCCCTGACCCCTTGAACCGTGCTCTGCGGCACGTATGAGTTGGGCAATCTTCACCTGCCCGGCACGGATACCGAGGGAGGGGTTTGAGTAGAGGCGGGAAAAGCGTTTCGGTCTCTGCAATCAGAAGAGCGTCATCATTCTTAAGAAAGAGTCGGTGCTCATGACAACCTCCACGATGGACATCAAGGCAAAACTGAAGCAGTTCGAACTGGCAGAAATGTGGTTCGACTCCTCCATTCTCAGCGAGAACGAGCAAAAGGTGATGCTGAAGTTGATTGAGGCGTCGAAGTGCATGGATGAAATCTTCTGGCGTCAGACTTCGCAAGGTGCGGTGGCATTGCGCGAAAAGCTGAAGAATTCCAGGAGCCCCAGCGATCGGGATCTGCTCCATTATCTCCAAATCCACTATGGCCCTTACGACCGCATTAACCATTTCGAGCCGTTTATCGGTGACCGGCCGAAACCCGCGGGTGCGGCGTTTTATCCCGAGGATCTAACGGAAAAAGAATTTACGGAATACCTTCGCAATCATCCCGATGAGCAGGCGGCCCTGGAAAACGCCTACACCGTGGTCAAGCGCGATGGGGACCGCCTGGTGGCCGTGCCGTACCGTGAAGAATATGCCGAATTTCTGAGACCGGCCGCGGACGCCCTGCGCGCAGCCGCTGAATTTGCCGAGTCTGATTCATTAAAAACCTACCTTCTCAGCCGTGCGGAGGCCCTGCTTTCAGACGACTTCTTTCAGAGTGACTGTGATTGGATCGACCTCGATGATCCGACCTTCGACCTGGTGATCGGCCCCTATGAACTTTACGAGGACAAGCTGATGGGCCTCAAAGCCAGTTACGAGGGGGTCGTGATGTTTAAGGATGTCGAGTCGAGTGAAGAGCTGGACGTGTATGTGAGCCGGTTGCAGGAACTGGAAAACAATCTGCCGATCCCGGAGTCCTGGAAGCAGCTCAATCGAACGCTGACCTCGCCCATGGTGGTGGTCGAGGACATTTACCGCGCCGGCGATATCCGGGCGGGATACCAGGCTGTGGCCTTCGTCTTGCCCAACGATCCCAAGGTCCGGGAGGTGAAAGGCTCGAAGAAGATTTTCCATAAGAACTTTCTCGACGCCCGACTCAACAAGGTGATTAAGCCGCTCGCCCAGGAATTATTGATCCCCGACCAGGTCGCGTTGGTCACCGATGAAGGGTTTTTTAATTTTGTGGCGATGCATGAGCTGGCCCACGCCCTCGGGCCCAATTACACGGTGGGGAAACCCGACCGTGTTCCCATCAACAAAGCCTTGGGCTCGCACTACAGTGGGATCGAGGAAGGCAAAGCTGATGTGGTGGGTCTGCACAGCCTGAATTATTTTATCGATCAGGGCGTGATTGATCCCAAGCGCGAGCGGGAACACTACGTTTCGTACCTGGGCGGGCTGTTTCGCACGATTCGGTTCGGGACGGATGAGGCCCATGGCCGCGCCAGCCTCTTTGAGTTTACCTTCCTGCGGGGCGAGGGCGCGATCGAGTACGATCGATCCCTGGAGCGATTCTCTATCAATTTTGCAAAGTTTCGGGACGCCGTCAAGAAGCTGGCCAGTTTGTTTTTGACCGTGGAGGCCGAGGGAGACGCCTCCAAAGCGGAGGAATTGTTGATGACCCATGGAACGTTTTCTCCCGAGCTCAAAGGAGCGCTCGACCGGTGTGCCCATGTTCCTATTGAATTTGAGCCCCTGTTCCTCCTCAACTGATTTGGCCCTTTCCCGCTGGGGTATGCGTCCTGCCCCGGGGCCAATTTGACTGTACCGGAAATATGGACTTCCGCGAGCCTGCACATGACGTCATCTCCCCCCAAGCCCCAATTTCAAATCGCAGTGGGGATCGTGGAGCGAAACGGGAGAGTTCTTATCTCCCTGCGGAAGGCTGACGCAACCTCGGGAGACCTGTGGGAATTTCCGGGCGGCAAGGTTCATGAAGGGGAATCTCCCGAGCAAGCGGTTGTACGGGAATTGCGTGAAGAACTGGGAATCGGCGTGCGCGTGGAGCGTTTTTACGCCCGGGTGGAACACGAATATCCGGATCGACGCGTTGAGCTCCTGGCTTACCTGTGTGTGCTGGAGGAAGGGAAGCCGACCCCGATTCACTGTGCCGCCTGTGATTGGGTCACTCTCTCCGATCTCGCACGGTATTCGTTCCCCGCCGCCAATGAATCCTTGATCAAACGCCTGACAGAACAGGGAACGAGATAGACTATTAAGTCTGTTTGGTCGGCTTGGCCGCTACGATTCGTTTTGACCTGCAGAGGTATTCTAAAGGGTCCCTAGGGATCAGAGCTGCAGGGCGAATTTACTTTGCTCGTTTCCTGCCGCGCGATCTCATCTCTGATGGCGAATCCCGGTCGGGGGCGCTCACCTCTCTCTTCTTCACAACTCTCTCTAAGGCCTACGCCTCCCCCTTGATCCGTCACCCCATCAAACTGTCACCATCAACCAGCCGAACGGAATGGGATCCACAGATTCAGCAGAACGAGGCGGGTGAACTCTCTCATCCGAAAGAATCATTGTGTGACTCTCCGCATTTGTTTATAATTCGAACATCGCATTTGAAAAACCGAGAGCGAGGATCATGACGAATCCTTCAACGCTGGGAGAACTCAGGCAATCACCTTTTGCAGATCCACAGTTGAGTGCCCGCACGGTCAAGGATGAGATGCGGGCCAATCTCCTGGTAAAGATGGAATCGGGGACGCATCTCTTTCCCGGGATTCACGGGTATGATGAGACGGTCATCCCCCAGCTCGCCAATGCCGTTCTTTCAAAGCACAACATGATCCTGTTGGGGTTGCGTGGCCAGGCCAAGAGCCGCATCCTCCGGGCGCTCACCTCCTTGCTCGATGAAACGCTCCCCGTGGTTACAGGGTGCGAGATTAACGACCATCCCTTCCGCCCGATCTGCCACGCTTGCCGCATCAAGATTGAGGAAGAAGGGGACCGGACTCCTGTTACGTTCCTGACCCGTGAGCAGCGGTACGTTGAAAAGTTGGCCACTCCGGACGTCACCATCGCCGACATGATCGGGGATGTGGATCCCATTCGAGCCGCTCGTGCGGGGCTGCAGCTTTCGGACCAACTGACCATGCATTACGGACTGCTCCCGCGGGCCAATCGCGGCATTTTTGCCATTAACGAGTTGCCGGATCTCGCCGGCAAAATCCAGGTGGGTTTGTTTAATATCCTCCAGGAGGGCGACGTCCAGATTAAAGGCTATCCCATCCGACTGGCATTGGATGTTGTCATGGTGTTTACAGCCAACCCGGAGGATTACACGGCTCGCGGAAAAATAATCACCCCGCTCAAAGATCGGATTGGGAGCGAGATTCGCACTCATTATCCCCCCACCCTGGAACTTGGCATGAAAATTACCCGGCAGGAAGCCTGGGTGAACCGTTACCCGGATGCCCGGCTGAGCGTTCCGGCGTTCATTGCCGAGGTGGTCGAGGCGATCGCGTTCGAGGCGCGCGAGGATAAGAGAGTCGACAAGCGTTCGGGAGTCAGTCAGCGGCTCCCCATTACGGCACTGGAGAATGTGGTGTCCAATGCCGAGCGGCGTGCGATCCTGAACGCCGAGAAGAAAATTGTTCCCCGGATCAGTGACATTTACGCCTCCCTGCCTTCGCTCACGGGAAAATTGGAACTGGAGTACGAGGGAGAGTTAAAAGGAGCGGACGCCGTGGCCAGAGAGTTGATCCGTGGCGCGGTCTCCCGTGTGTTTTCGGAGTACTTTCGCGTTTCAGAACTGCAGCAGATCGTTCAATGGTTCGATCTGGGCGGCTCGCTGAAGATCTCCGACACCACCTCCTCGGCCGAGGCGTTGAAGCAGCTCAGGATCATTCAAGGCCTGGTTGAACGCACATCTGAATTGGGCGTCAAACCCAAACTGGAACCCGAAGCCACAGTGTCTGCCGCTGAATTCATTCTGGAAGGGCTTTACGCGAACCGCAAGATCAGTCGAAGCGAGGAAAAGGGCTACCATGGATCCGAACGTCGAGCCACTGAGGCCCTGAGAGAGGAAACTCCGCGGGGACGAAATCCTTATCAATGACCGTGAGCCGGGGCGCCCCCGATATGCAGGACGCCCGACCTTGCTGTAAGCCGTGACCCGTTATGTCCACGATTAAGTACGGAAAATATGTTCCCGGCGAACTTGACGATTTGAGCTTGGAAGATCTGCTCAACAAGCTCTCCGACTTCCTGTTGCAGAGCGGCTTCCATGACGCTTATGGATTCTATGAGATGGCTGGAGAACAAAGCCTTGAAGAGTTGCACAACGCCATTCTGCAGTCCCTGATGGACACCGACCTCTTCTCTCAGGAGATGCTCCAGCAAATGCTGGAGGATTCTGAAGCGTACCAGGATTCGCAGCTGAAGCAGATGATCGATCGCCTGATCGAAAGGATGGAGCGGGAGGGATATCTTACGGTCGATCGCGAAGGCTCAGACCAGCAGAATCCGGACGAGCGGTCTCAAGGAGGAGGGTGGATGGGCCCGGACTCCGGGAACACCCGGTTCGAAATCACCGATAAGGCCATCGATTTTCTCGGCTTCAAGACCTTGAAAGATCTGCTGGGTTCATTGGGCAAATCCTCGTTTGGACGTCATGATACGCGTGATTTGGCGACGGGAATTGAGACCTCGGGGGCGTCCAAACCCTATGAATTCGGTGACACGATGAATCTGGACATCTCGGCAACCCTCTTGAGTGCGGTCAGTCGTAACGGCCTGGGCGTCCCCATCGATCTCGATTACCAGGATCTCACGGTCCACCAATCAGAATACCAGAGCTCCTGTGCCACCGTGTTGATGCTTGATTGCTCCCACTCCATGATTCTGTACGGCGAGGACCGGTTTACCCCCGCCAAGAAAGTGGCACTGGCACTCTCCCACCTGATTCGCACCCAATATCCCGGGGACTCCTTGAACCTGGTCCTGTTTCACGACTCGGCTGAAGAGGTCCCCCTCTCGCAACTGGCTCGAGTCCAGGTGGGGCCTTATTACACCAACACGCGGGAGGGCCTGCGCTTGGCCCAGCGGATCCTCGAGCGCCAGCGGAAGGATATGAAACAGATCGTCATGATCACCGATGGCAAGCCGTCCGCATTGACGCAGGGTGATGGCCGCATTTACAAGAACGCCTTTGGACTCGACCCGCTGGTGTTGAGCGAAACATTTAAAGAGGTGGCTAATTGCAAAAAGATGGGCATCATGATCAACACCTTCATGCTGGCGCGGGATCATGACCTCGTCAACTTCGTCAAGAAGGTCACCGAAATGTGCCGGGGCAAGGCGTATTTCACGACTCCGTACACCCTCGGTCAGTATCTCCTGATGGATTTCATGCAGAAGAAGACGAAGACGATTCACTGAAATTCCGGGCGGGACGTGATCAAACTTCCGGCATCATCCTCCGAAACAACACTCTAAGAATCAAATTCCAAACTCCAAACTCCAAACTCCAAATAAAACCCAAATTCCAAAGTTCAAACTCCAAACAAGCATCAATTTGCAGGATTCAAGTATTAAGCAAGTCCTCAAACTTCAACCCCCGAATTTCAAGTGAGGAAAGACAGAACCTGAGAGTTGTTTGGGATTTGATTTTTGGAATTTGCTTTACTTCAGTTGACTCAATACATACCTTTCGATGGGGGTGAGATTGTTCGGGGTCAACGATTCGAACATCAGCGCAAAGCCGGAGGGATAGATTGGCGCTTGGGGCCGAACAGTGGAGTTCTCCCACACCACAACCCCCTCTGCATCACAGATGAGTTCTTTCGTGGGCAGAGTGAATTTGAGAGCAGTGATGTGGGTCAATTTGGGAAAGGTGTTCTGGGTGGCGATGAATGCGCCATCACGGGAGAGGTTGAAGATCCGACCACTATGCGGTTGGTCCTGGGCCGTGAACTGAACTTCGAGGTTGACGCCCACGCGCGGGCTAAAGCGCGGCTTCCGATCCTGGTTCTGGGCATAGGAGAGAATGACCTTGGTGGAGAGTGCCTCGGCATCCTCCCATTGCCCGGCCAGGATCAATTCAGGAAAAGAAGAATCGAACAGGGAATTCAGAACCCGGGAATGGTGAGTCGTGTCTTCGATGTGCTCACGTACTTTGTTTGAAAAGGAATTGAGTAGTTGCAATGCCCGAGAGAAGTCCGACGATAGAGATCGGCCTCCGTTTCCGGATATTGCCTTATTGAATGGAGGGTCCTGCGAGTTACGCGAGAGGAGGATTTGGAAGAAATCAAAGTCATACGTCCGGGGGATCACGATTGTGCCGAGCCCTGGAGAGCACGGAAACGCAGAACTGACGCGGTATTGCTGAGCTGTCCGGGCAATGCTTTTGCTGGCGTCGTAGTCCTGGAGAAGCACGATGAGAAGGTCGCAGTCACGTAGGTCGTCGTCCTCGAATCCTCGCCGCACGACGTGTATCCTTCTCGCACTCGGACAAGCGGGAGGAAACGACTCGCTGGGTCGAGGAGCGATGAGATGCACCTCAGCACCCAATTCCGCCACATAGCGGGCCCAATCCTCAGCAAGAGTATCCTCTCCAATGACAACAACCCGTGAGCCCGTCAGTTTCAGCAGGATCGTTAACGTTTCTGCGTTCGCCACCAAGTCTCCTCTTGGTTAAGAAAAATGGTATCGGGTTGAGGGTGGGGAAGCGCCCAGGTATTGACCCATTCAACCCGATTGCGATGGGTTTTCTGGGGGGCTCCGCCTGTCTGTACTCCCGAGTCCCTCTATGCCCGCCCGACTGGAAAATCCACGATCGATTCAGAAGTCAGGGAGCACCTGTTGTTGCCGCCCCGTAGAAAAGCGAATTGAACAGGAGTTTAAAGCTTCCTTCGGTCCAACCTCGAAATTGAGTTCTGAATCCCAACAGGATCAATCTGCCATTCCCGAATTTCAGATCAACAATGGCCCCTTTGCCGGCCAAGTACTGTGGCCCGATCAACCAACCGCTCTCGAGGGGGTCTTGGGCTCGGTAGCGCGCTACAATACGTCCCCCCGTCGTTTCGAAAACACGGCTGTTTTCGAATAGGGCGGTGAACCGAGAGGGCATACCATAGGCAATGGGATGGGAGATGTCAGCCTCCGCGGCAATCAGCGATCCGGGACAGTAAAAATCAGTTGTCTTCAAGCCTCGCACGACATTGGTGACAGCAGCTCCCATCTTCTCAATGACAAAATCACTGGCGGTGTCAAGGGCAACCAGTGACCCTCCCTCCGACACGAACGTCTTCAGCTGGTTCACTCCCCCTTCGCCAAGACCTCCGACATATTGATCTGGATACGATTTGGCAGCATTGCCTTCGACGATGGCTCGTACGGATTGTTGCGGCAATACGATCACATCAAAACGGGCGTTCAGATTTCCCTGGCGGACGTCGAGGTCCGAAATCGACTGATAGGGCATTTCGAACTTATCAAAAATGTATCGGGTCCATCCTTCATCAATGGCCGGGGACCAGCTTTTGTACAGACCCACCCGGGGTGTTTTCAGAGGGAGCGTTTCAAATGCCTCTTTCCGGGGGAGTGCGTAAAAAATCAAAGACAGATCGTGGGCTAGCTTTCCAACATCCTGATCAAATTGTTTGATGGGCTTGTGGGAAGGAGGCAGGACGAGTACCGCCCCCGGCGCGAGGGTCTGATCGCCCATCCGAGTTTCTTTCTTGACCCACGCGATGGGATAACCCAACTTCTGCAGCCGGTTCATCGCAAGAACACTGTTGTTCGAAGAATGAGCGAATAAGTAACCAAATTTTCCTGACCGGGATTTTCCAAAAACGATCTTTCCCTGAGGCGGCGTTTCCTGGGTGACTTGGGAGAGTGAAACCTTGAAAGGGGACTCGATGGTCTCAGCCTTCACGCCCATCAACAGGGGGAGGGTCCATCCCGTCACGTCATAGGGCCGTTCGGGAGTGTTGTTCGGCCCGGTGCGGCGATCCGGATAATGCTGATTTTCAAAGAGAGTCTTGACCAACCGGCCGTACGGCTGATTGAGGGGGATGATGTACGATCCGGCATCAAAGGTCTTTCCATCAGCTCCAAAGTTTTCAGAGGAAACGAAAACCTCCACCCCCTGAGCGGTCAAGAGGTTGATCAACTGAACCGCGGTGGATTCGTCATGCTGTTTGCGGGGGACAATGTAGGCGAACGGATGGCCGGCCTCCCCTTGCTGCACGGTGTTTCGGGTAGTGCGGAAGAAGTTCTTAAGAAAATAATTCTTTTGCTCGGCCGCAGCGCGCAACAATCCATGCGCCGCGATCATTTCATAGTCGACGATGTCTCTCAAATGCCACGTGCCGCCGGGCCACGGATTCGGGAAATTAAAGGTGTTCTGCAAGAAATCCCGACTATCGCGAAACGTCTCGCCTCCAAACGTTTCGCCGGGCCCGCGGCCGGAGAGTCGTTCGGCGGGGACTTCCTGCGGGGTCGCTAGGCGCGCACTCGAGGCCTCGGTAAGAATCCCAGCGGAATTATGAAACCACGGGGTAATCCGATTGCCCCCCACCCACCAGGCGTCGTAGCGATCCATCGTCATGACCCCCTGCTTGCCGGCCAGGGCGAGATCTCCGGTCATGAAACCACCCAGGGTAAACAGCTCACGAATGATAATCGGGTCGATGTTTGGATTGGTCGGATCCGAGTAGGGCGGAACAAAAAGCCGAGCCCCGTAGTAGCCCATCTGGTGGATGTCCCAGTAAATGGCGGGATGCCACTCGCTCCACAGGGCATGTGTGATCATGCGGGTTTCCACTTGAGTGAGCTTGAAGAAGTCTCGGTTATTGTCATGGCCCGTATAGAGATGGTAGAGATAAGGCGGTGCCGTACCCTCAAAAGGAGTGCCGAGTTGCTGGCGATACCAGTCGGTGACGAGCTGGATACCATCCGGATTCGCGGACGGGAACATGACGATGACGGTGTTGTCGAGAATCTCCCGGGCATCGGGAAATTGTTCGGTCGCGAGGTCGTGGGCGAGTTGCATCGACATCTGAGACGCTGCAATTTCGGTTGAGTGAATGGAACAGGATATACCAATGACAATCTTTCCTTCCTGCACCAGGGCATCCGCTTCGCCTTCCGTCAGGTGCCGTGAGTCCGCAAGTCTTGCTTCAATTTCCTTGTACCGGTTGATTTGGGCGAGATTGCTTTCGGAACTGATGACGACCTGGAGGAAGGGCCGTCCCATGGTGGTCTTTCCCAGCTCGGTCACCTGGACCCGGTGCGTCTCCGAGGCCAGTTTCTGAAAATAACCCACCATCTGGTTCCAGTCTGCAAGTTTGCGGTCGGCGCCGGGCACGAATCCCAGGTACGCCTCAGGAGAGGTAACGGCAGCAAGGCTGGGCACGACCAGCAGGAAGCTCAGGAGGACGAGGGGAAACAACCGCCGGATTATTTTCCGATTGGACATCAGCTCACTCCCATGAAAAATGTGTTAGCATGGTATCAGATTGATTGTTCCAGCTTCAAAGAAAAAGGTTTGTTGCAGATTCGTTCAATACGTCAATTTATGGCTCGATTTTAGTCAAGGTGACTTCATGAAAAAGACGCTTTTGATGATGCTGTTGGTGTGGATTGGACTTCTCCCGGTCGCTTCCCTCGCACAGGGTGCCCTCAGTCAGCAGGTCGTGCACTATCAGATCGCCGCTCGTCTCGACCCCCAAGCTAAGGCCATCCAGGGGAGTGAGACCTTGACCTGGTTAAATAATTCCAGCGACGAAATCCGAGAACTTCAGTTCCACCTGTACCTGAACGCCTTCAAGAATGAAAAATCCACCTTCATGCGCGAATCAGGGGGGCAGTTGCGGGGTGACCGGGCGGAAGAGGGAAAGTGGGGGTACGTGGACATCCATTCCATGAAGCTGGATTCCGGGTATGACTTGAAGCCCTCCATGAAATTTCTGCATCCCGACGACGATAATGCCGACGATCAAACCGTCATCGCCGTAGCCTTGCCGGAACCCGTGAAGCCCAACAGCACCCTCACCCTGAAGATCGAATTCTATTCAAAACTCCCTCGCGTTTTTGCGCGAACGGGATTCTTTGGCGATTTTTACATGGTGGGGCAGTGGTTTCCCAAGATTGGAGTGTACGAGCAAGCGGGGATGCGGTATGCGACGAAAGGACAATGGAATTGCCATCAGTTCCATGCCACCAGCGAATTCTATGCGGACTACGGAACCTATCACGTCGACATCACCGTGCCCTCGAACTATGTGGTCGGGGCAACGGGTGTGGAACAAAGCACCCACCCCAATAATGATGGGACAACCACCCATACCTTCGTCCAGGAAGACGTCCACGATTTTGCATGGACCGCTGACCCGACCTATATTCGCGTGGAGAAAATATTTGACGCCGGCCGAATGGTGAGCGAGGCTGAAATCTCCGGGGTCGCCCGGTTGGTAGGCCGTTCCCCGGACGAGGTCAGGTTGCAAAATGTCAAGATGATCCTGTTGATCCATCCGGAGCACGCGGCGCAGGCGGACCGCCACTTGCGCGCTCTCGAATACGGATTGAAATACTTTGGGTTATGGTACGGCAAGTATCCCTATCCAACCATCACCGTAGTGGATCCAGCCTACAAGGGAGGGGGCGCCGCTGGCATGGAGTACCCGACTCTCATTACTGCGGGGACGAGTTGGTTGCCCTCAAACCCACCGAGCGGCTTGGAAGAGGTGGTGATCCACGAATTCGGCCATCAATACTGGTACGGCATGGTGGGAAGTAATGAATTTGAGGAGTCCTGGCTGGACGAGGGGTTTAATACCTACTCGACCTCGCAGGTCATGGATACCGCTTATGGGCCGTCCTCTATTTCGATCCCATTCATGGGGATTCCCGTCTCCTGGTTTGTCTCCTCGATCAAATATTTTGAAGACACCATCAATCGGGGGGAGACCTTCGGCTCTACCTACCGCGACTATATCGTCCGCAACGCCTGGGAATACTATGACCAGGTAAGCTACGGTGTGAACTCTTACCCGCGAACGGCTGCTACCTTGCGAACCTTACAGCATCTCGTCGGCGACCAGACCTTTGCCCGGATCATGCGCACCTACTTTGAACGCTGGCGTTTCAGGCATCCCAGCAGCAACGACTTTCGGGCCGTCGTCAATGAGGTCGCCGGACGGGATATGAACTGGTTCTTTGATCAGTTCGTCTACTCCAGCAACACGCTGGATTATTCAGTCGACAAAGTCTCCAGCGAAAAGCAGGGACTGAGGCTGGGGCTTTTCGATGATCCAGGAGGAAAGCGAAGAGAAGTGACAGTAGACGATCAGAAGAAGCAGGAAAAAGAAGCGGCAAAGTCAAAGAAACAGGAAGATGCCCTTTATGAATCCGAAGTGATCGTGCGACGGATCGGCGAAGTGGTGGTTCCGGTCGACGTGCGGGTGGTGTTTGAGAATGGGGAGCAGTTCAATACGACTTTTGACGGTCAGTATCGTTGGACGCGATATCGTTTTCTGAAGCCCACCAAGATCCGTTATGCGGAAGTGGATCCTGAGCATAAATTGCTGCTGGATCTGAACTTTACCAACAACAGCCGCACCCTGGCCGCTCACCATGGCGGCGCAGTCCGGTGGAGCTCCAAATTCATGTTTTGGATTCAGAATTGTCTGATGAGCTTGATGGCACTGGTTTAGGTCATCGCTCTGACTCACCGGGGATTACCATCACCCGGATGAGCATTCCAACCTTACCGAAAAGGATGACCTTATGACGGCGTGGGAAATCTTCTATCAGGGGCGTTACCTCGCAAGCCGGAACAAGAAACTCTGGTTTCTTCTCTGGTTGATGAACGCGTTAATGGCCGCGGTTGCCGCTTTGCCGGTCTTCGGCATCTTGAGCGCCGAGTTGAAGAACAGCCTGATGGAAACCTCGATGATGAATCGCTTTAATCTCGACTTTGTGTCTGAGCTTATTTTCAAGTATTGGGACTCCCTCCCCATGCTGTTCATGCTGGTTGCCACATTAGGTATTGTTTATGTGGTGCTGACGCTCCTGTCGACCGGCGGCACCTTGGCCGTTTTTTCAAGTGCAGAACGACGATTCACAGCGCCGATCTTTTTCAGGGGTTGCGGTGTTTATTTCTGGAGGTTTTTCAGGCTTTTGATTGTTGCCGTGATTTTTTACGGGATCTTTGTGATGGCATTGAACGGGATTCTCACCAGCTTGGTGGACAAGTTGACCAAGTCCTGGACCCAGGAGAGGCTTGTCCGGTTGGTGTCTTGGGCGAAGGTGCTGGGCGTGGCGTTTGTTTTTGTGGTCGTCAACATGATTTTCGATTACGCCAAGGTTCGACTTGTCGTTGACGAAGGGCGCTCGGCGGTCATGGCAGCCTTCCGGTCGATCAAGTTTGTATTTAGGAATTTCAAGCAAACCCTGGCATTGTTTCTATTTTGTATGCTTTTGGGCCTGCTCTTCATAGTGATTTACAATCCGCTGGAACACCTTCTTCCGCAAAATACAAAACGATGGATCATTGTCGTTTTTATCTTGCAGCAGTTCTTCATCCTTGCTCGTGTCTACGTGAGGATGACTTTTTTCTCCAGTGAGGTCCTTCTTTACGAAAACCTCCGACCCGGCCCTGGGCCCGCAAAAGGGGAGTCTCTCTCTTCCCCAGGGTCTACCGTTACGTTTTCGGAGACTTCGCCTCCTGAGAACTCTCCAGTTCAGGAAGGTTCCGCCACGGATCCCGCAATTTGATGGTCAAGGACTTTGCCGCTGAGAACCAATGTTCTGTGGGCTCGGATTTGCGACGAAAATGACGGACGGCGAGCGCGCAGGGTCGAAGCCTTTGGGGCCTCACACTCCTCAGGAGGGAGGACGGCTAATAAGTGAACTTCCCGTCGAAGAGCATCTTTTTCGGGGTGAAGTGGGAGCGAACCTTAAATGGCCCCAGATCCGCAACGAATTCCACATCCTTATCGTCCTCGGTGAGAATCGGAGTGCCATTCACTACCCGCGGGAACTGAAAGATCGCCAAACGGGATTGAGCGGAAGGAGCGCTATAGTCGGTCGCGTAAACTTTGTCTTTTCCCTTGATTTGAAGATAAGATTTCTTCAACAACGTTTCCTTGTTCGCATCCATCAAAGGCTTCTGATACCGGCTGGTGACAGTGATCAGGCAAACATCAGTGACCGGTTGCAGGAATTGCTTGAGCTGTTCTTCGGATGTCTTGCTGCGCATAGAGGCCAGTCTCGCGTGGGCTTCGCGAACGGGGACAGAAGAGTACCAGGCCACCGTGAAATCGGCTGTGCTGGTGTCGTCAGAAACCTGGGGCGCCGCTCGCACTCCCGCCGAACCCCCTCCTGAATCCGAGGGATTATCCATCCTACCTCCTCCCGTCATGACCGACACAACATTCGCCCAGGGGGAATGCTCCAACACCTGGTGCGCTTCGACGTCCGACCACTCGCTGTAACTCTTCCCCTTCCATGGATCCGCGGCCCAGAGAATCACGGACATCACAATGAACACTATAAGTGCGATCGTCGCACGGGGAAATACTTCGGTTTTCTTCATAATGGCTCCTGGAGAGTATTATGCACGCAGGCCCCGGGAAGGAATCTTCTGTAAGAGCCTTACTTCCTGGAAAGATTCAATTACCCGCGCCTGACTGCAACTGCAATCCCGTCGCTGAGGAAACAGCGACCAGGGAAATTCTAGACCCGCTCCGGAGAACTGGCAACAGAAAGAATTCCCTCCCAGTTATCTCAGTGAGGGAATCGTTGAACGCGAAAAAGGAACGCTCCAAGCAGACAGGTCAACTGGTGCGGTTAAAGCCCCATCGAGGAGGTCCGGATCACAGTCTCCTCGCGACGTTCGGGAATTTCTGCCAAACCTTGACGCCGCAGAAGTGGGGACCTTCGCTGCAAATAGGGAGAATTTGACCTACCCGGACAACACAAGGGGGACCAATGTACTTGGCGAGCATGGGGTGAATTTCCCGTACCTGCTCCAGTTCCTGCATCGAAGCCTCGTAGATTTCATCCTGTGCATTGAAGCACGTCCGCATCGTCCATTTGTGCAAGAGATAGAGGAGTGATCCGGACTCGGAAAACCGGAGCGCCTTGGCATTGGGGAGCAGGTATAGCGCGAACTCGGTGGGCACCCCATTGTCGAGCAGCCTATTCTTGGCGGACCAGAGCATTTCCATGGACTGCGCGTAGACTTCGCGCGCGGCCGGGTTGGCTGAGATCAACCGGGGGGTAAGGTAATCCGCTGAACGCGAATCCGTGAACATCATCATCGGGCGGGACGCCGGGACCATGCGGTGGCGCTGATCCTGTGAATCCGCCGTATGCGAGATTTTCTTAATAAAGGTGTAGGCGGCGTGATTCAGCGGTTTCATCAAGGGAACCTGAAACGTGAGATTCAGCTTGTCCAGCCGGTACCGGTTCTTGGCCGGGTTGAGCATGGCATCGATGGCCATGGCGTCATTCATCTCCCGCCGGGAGATGCCCATGGCGTAACGCAGGGCATTCGCCACGGTCCTTTCAGCATCGCGCGTATGGTCCACCAGCTTTGAAATTCTTCCGCCCAAATCAGCATCAAACTCCTTCATGGCGGTCTCCGCTGAGGCACTGGTTCGAATCGAGCCTATCGTTCCGCCCGGCAAGTTGAGCGAGCGGAAATTGAATTCGGGGATCTGGAGCGCGTCGATCGGAGGATCGCCAATCTTTTCAAAGAAGGCGGGATCCACACGCTTCACACACTCCACCATTTCACTGATCACCTGGGTGGTTTCAAAAGGTGTATCGCCCGAGTGCATCAACCGTTTGAGCCGATGGAGGGTGATCCCCGAAATGGTGTGCACCATGGAGGTAAAGGCAGCGATGGGGATGACGTAGCGCGCCACCTCGATCGCCTTTTTTTCGGATTCCCGTTTCACCTTCTTCTTTTTCTTGTCGCTGGAGGTTGAATGGAGTTTGAATACATCACTGAGAATCTCGAAGGTGTCCTTCTTAAGAAGCTCCGTCAACTCGCGGTAGGCATTCCAGGCTCCCGCGATGGCCTCACAGTAAATCTGGCGGTTTGGTTCCTCGAGGGGAGGGATGAACGCGCGGATTTCATCCAGCCGCACGAAGCGTTGGGAGGATTGCTCAGAGTTGTAAAAAGGGTAACTGTGCAGGAAGTTCCAGACAAACTGCCGGGAGATGTTCTCCAGTCCGAATTCGAAATGCGGATGCTGATAGACGGTGTGGTGCCCGGCATCGAAAGTGAGCTGGGAGATGTTTGTGCGCTGCTCCTCGCTGACCTCCTCCGCGCCGATGACACGAGGGGAATAGCAGGTCCGTGCCGCCGCGACGCTGGAGTCGAGCGGACGTTGAAAATAATTCCTCAGCGTCACCTTGGGTTTGTCTGTAAGAAATTCCATGTTGGATCGAGGACTTGAGATTGGATCTTAATGGAGCGTTACCCTGTTGGCAACACCAATTGGGGCCCCGGTTGTTAAGCCTGAATTTCGGAATTTGAAAAAGAGATTCTCAGGCCGGGCTTCTCGTCAGAGGCCAGAACGACGCTTTTAAAAATCGCAAGATTGATGGGCCGTTCCGAATAACTCTGGGGACTCAATGTGCATCGCCCCCGATTGGGCCGGAGATTCATCTTCGGCGAAGGCTATTTCGCCCCGGTTTGGTCGACGTTGGGCATGGCCTGCTGGATTCCGATGTCGCGACGGTAATGCATTCCTTCAAATCGGATCTTCGAACAGGCGTCATACACCCGGGTGACCGCCGAACGCAGATCCGGGCCGATGGCGGTGACTCCGAGGACACGACCCCCGGCTGTTTGAAACGCGGTCTCTCCCACCTGATTTGCAGAAATTACACCCCTGGTGCCGGCATGAAAAACCTTCACGGCCTTCATTCGGTCCACGTCGGTTAAACCAGAAATGGATTTCCCCTTCTCGAATTTTCCGGGATAACCGCCGCTGGCCACCACCACACAGACCGCGGGATCGGCCAGCCATTCGATGGTGAACTCGTTGAGGCGGCCCTCAATCTGGGCCTCAAAGACACTGACGAGATCCGTCTTCATTCGCATTAGGACAGGCTGAGTCTCTGGATCTCCAAACCGACAATTAAACTCCAGCGCCTTGGGTCCCTGTGCCGTCAGCATTAGACCGCAATAGAGTATCCCGCGAAAAGGGGAGCCGTCGGCTGCCATCCCGCGGAGCGTAGGTTCAACGATCGATTGAAGAATCGTTTTCCGCATCTCTGCCGCCAGCAGGGAGTCGTCACTAAAAGCGCCCATGCCCCCCGTGTTGGGCCCTTGGTCATGGTCAAATACGCGCTTGTGGTCCTGGGAAGGGACCATCGGCAGGTAGTGGTCCCCATCGCTGAACACCATGAATGAGCACTCCCGGCCCCGGAGACATTCCTCGATCACGATCCGGGACCCCGCTTCACCAAAGATCTTCTCCGTCATGAACTCGAGAATGGTGGCCTCGGCATGAGAATAGTCCCTTGCCAGTACAACCCCTTTCCCTGCGGCCAGTCCATCGGCTTTGATCACCACAGGATAACCGTAACTGCATCTTCTGACAAAATCCAATGCCTGATCAGCACTGTCACAGGTGAAAAAATCAGCGGTGGGAATGCCATGGTTTGACATGAACTGCTTGGCAAAAACCTTTGAGGATTCCAGCATGGCTGCCTGGCGGCTCGGGCCAACGATCTTTACGCTGGTTCCTGCGAACGAATCGACAATCCCTTCCGCCAGGGGAACCTCGGGTCCCACAATGACCAAGTCGACCTTCTCCCGCAGCGCGAACTCACTAAGGACAACAAACTCCTCCCCCCATTCCAGGGCCAGACACTCCGCTTTGGGTTCCCGGGCAATCCCGTCATTGCCGGGGATGCAGTAGACCTTTTCGACTCGTTTTGACTGCGCCAGTTTCCAGACCAGCGCATGCTCGCGTCCGCCACTTCCAATCACAAGGATTTTCATCTTGAAGAAGTCCAATCTCAGTTGAAACAAACCCGGAAGGGGTGTTGTTCCGACGGGTGGGGCTGTGCCGAAGAGGGTGGGCACTCACAATCAAAAACTAGAAATTTTGATCCGTTCCAGATGCCCATACTCCAGTCCGCGAGCCGGTGAGAATTCTGGGAGGGACATCCAGCGGTTAATTTGTCTCTTTGGGGAAAAAGAGAATCAAGCATGCCAGGGAAATGGCACAAAACATATAGAGCGTTCGTCGCGGACCTCCCAACAAGGCAAAAAGCAGCCCCAGCAGCGCGATCATTTCACTGACGACAAACGCAATAAGGGATAACTTCCGATTGCGTAAAACCCGACTGGGCAACGTTCCCGACTGTTCCGGCGATTCTGTTTCCGCGTCGTCCGAGCCGACACCCCGGTTCATTAGATTGCGAATGAGCAGAAGACCAGCCACGCACAATCCCCCCGCAAACGAAATGACCTTATAAACCATTTGAAGGCCGTCGAGGGAGCGGGACATCTCTCCGGGAATGAAGGTTCCAATCACAGCATACAACACCACGGCAAGGAACATGACGATGAAAAGGATTCTCAAGGTGCGTAAGGAGAGAACTCCGCTGGTAGTGTCCACGCCTTGTCCTGGAGCAGAGTTATGATTTGAAGGAGAAACCGAACCCATGGTGTGCGCAGTATTCAAAGAGACATGACCGTTGTTGGAAATGACACAGACCGGTTCTGGATCGCAGCCTTACTAATCAAGTGCTCGTTGATGGGATCCGTCAAAATCCCGGTTCAAAAACAGGAGATTGAGGATGCTGCGCAACCTTCCGGGCGATCGATTGTCCCGCCGTCGTTCCCGCGAGTTGGTTCCCATCTTTTCTTCAGGAACGCTTGCCCGATTGAAGGTCTAAGACTTCGTTGAGAGCTCCCTGGCGATAACCTTCCAAATCCAGGGTCACATACCGAAACCCCAAGGATTTGAAGATTCGGTTGAATTCGCCGGCCATGTCCAACTGCAGCGCTCGGGGCATTTCGTCAGGCGAAATCTCAATCCGGACAATATCACCGTGGTGCCGAACACGAACTTGACGGAAGCCGAGCTTGTGCAGGGCATCCTCGCCACGATCGATCACGTCCAGTTTGTCCACGGTCACCATCATGCCATAGGGGATCCGCGAAGACAAGCAGGCCGACGCCGGATGGTCCCAGGTGTTCAAGTCGAGGGCTCGGGAGAGCGTCCGGATCTCGCCTTTGTTCAGGTCTGCCTCGACCAGCGGGGCCCGAACCCCGAATTTCTTTGCAGCGTCCTGCCCCGGACGAAAATCTCCCAGGTCGTCAACGTTCACGCCGTACGAGACTGCCTTATAGCCCCGTTGATCCGCCAACATTTTCAGTTTGGTGAATAATTCGTCCTTGCAAAAGTAACAACGATTTGTCGGATTCGCGACATAATTGGCGTCAGCCATCTCCTCCGTCTGAATAATTTCATGCCGGAGTCCATATTCCTGGGCGAACTTGAGCGCATCCTCACGCTGAAAAGAGGCGAGCGAAGGGCTAACGGCGGTGATTGCCAAGGCGCGTTCGCCGAGGACCTGGTGGGAGACATACGCAAGATAAGCCGAGTCGACACCACCGCTAAAGGCGACAAGCGTGGACTCATAACCTTTCAGAACCTCTTCCAGCTTCCCCTGTTTATCTTCCAGATACATAAAACCACCGCCTTCCGGGGGACCGCCCACATCCCTTCACGGTCGACCTACGACAGGTTACCAGACGGGGAAGGGCCATTTTCTCGCGAGGGGACTTCGTCCATTGTCCTTTTTCGTGAGATAATGAAAAACAGAATCTAGCTTGAATCGACGCGAGTGTCAATCGGCCTGCGCGATCGATGGAAGCCGATGGGGAATAACTCCCTCCGTTGAGCTTGCTTTGCAGCCCGGAGAACCGTGACGCGAAGGGCAGGAGAAGGTTGATTTGTTCCCCGCTTAAGACGAGCTCGTTGGGGGGAACGGTTAGGTTCCTTCACAACCTTAGGGATGTGTTCGGCTTCTAATGAGTATTCAATGAGATTTCTAACGGGACGAATCCAGTGACAAGCCGGGGGAGTAGAGGAAAGATTATGAGGAGAATTAAGGGCTGTTTGATGGCAGCATCCGTTCTAATCGTTGGGTTCGGTGTGGCGGTTCCCCTCAGGGCTCAACCCCCCGCGACGGCGGCACCTGCGACGAGTGGGGCGCTGGATCAACCCTCGTCCGAGAGGATCCACGAGATCATTCGGAAGTTTGCAGCAAAGGAAGCGGAATTCAAGAAGGCCCGTGAGCTATACAACTACCAGCAGACTGTGAAAATTCAAACGCTCGAAGGGAAGCATGTTGACGGCGAGTATCAGATGGTCACCGATGTGACCTTCGGCCGAGACAACAAACGGCTTGAAAATGTGACCTACGCGCCTCCCAGTACCCTTCAACGAATCCAAATTACAAAAGAAGATTTGGATGACATCATCCATCTCAACCCGTTTGTTCTAACCACCGAAGATCTGGAAAAGTATGACATCCAGTATGTTGGCCATGAGAAGGTGGACGAGATCACCGCGTTCCATTTCTCGGTGAAACCCAAACAGATGATTGGTGACGAGAGGTATTTCGAAGGCGAAATCTGGGTGGATGATCAGGACCTCCAGATCGTTAAGACCAAGGGGGGTCCCATCTATAACATCACCAAGCGGACCAAAGACCAGCGATTTCCAAAGTTTGAAACCTATCGCGAGCAGGTCGACGGAAAATACTGGTTCCCGACTTACACCCGTGCCGACGACGTACTGGATTTTCCCAAAGGCGGTAGCGTTCATATCCGGGAGACTGTCCTTTACCGCAATTACAGGCAGTTCCGGTCCGAAACCAAGATCACTTACGGGGATGCGGTTGAAGACAAGAACAAGAAGAAGAACCCTTGACGGCCCTGGACTCTCGCTGAATGCACTCCAAAAAGTATGAGGAGATGGAATCTGCCACTGAAGTGGGATATACCGAGATAGAGCGTGGATGGGTGACCTCGGCGATCACCTCGGTTCTCTCGCCGGTTTGGGACGCCGGATTTGGCCTTGTAAAGCAGGTCTTAGTTCGGAAGGCAGCCTCGTTGGAGGTCCCTCTGTTTTTCCTCTGGGAATGAATCTCCCCTGGTGTTTTACCCTTCTCCTCAAACTGAATTCCCGACATTAGAATCAGGAGATTGTGCGCCCGGATTTCACATCGAAGGGAAGACACGGTTGTCCGCCAGGCATGAATTTTGGAATTCAGGTTAGAATAAGGCTTTTGCTCTTCAGCCGGCAACTCCGTTGACAGCGGTCTCGGGTAATGTTAAATAGCCTTCGAACCCGACGTCTGCAAAAGTCGCTGGACCAATCCAAATACCCTTGCAACACACCAAACTTTATCCCGAATTGGAGGCAATCATGGTTCGTTGGTGGAGTTGGGCTTTTATCTTTCTCTTGATAATTACGACTGTGGGGAGCGCCGCGGAACTCCGCGTCATCCCCCAACCGCGTGAACTGCAAACGGGAAACAAGGATTTTGTTCTATATAAAACCACGCGGATTGAGATTACCGATGCCAAGAATGCCGACGACCATTTCGCGGCTGAACAGTTAGCGGAGGAGATTCAACAGGCCGCCGGATTCAAGCCTTCCATAGGTTCCTTCAAGGGCAAGGTCAAGAATGTGATCGCCCTTTTGCGCAGCAACGCGGCCAGTCGCCCCCCTATGCGATTGCTCGAAGAGCGGCATCTGGCGCTTGATGAGAAGTTTGATCCGGAGGGGTATGCCCTGGACGTTGATGGGAGTGGGGTCGCGGCCGCTGCCAATACCGGCGAAGGTATCTTTTACGCCGTACAGACACTAAAACAGATGGTCGTTCCCGAAGGAGATCAGGGGACCCATGTTCAGGGTGCACACATTCGGGATTGGCCCGCCATGCGGTATCGCGGCGTTCATGACGACATCAGCCGCGGTCCGGTTCCTACTCTCAATTTCATTAAACGCCAGATTCGAACGGTGGCAGAATACAAGCTGAACCTGTGGTCGGAGTACCTTGAGTATCCTTTTGAGTACCAGTCGGAGCCACTGATCGGTCCCCGGGAAGGCTCCCTTACCCCCGCCGAGGTGAAGGAATTAGTCGAGTATGCCCGGCGATATCATGTGGACGTCGTGCCTGAACAACAGGCTTTCGGACATCTCCATCACGTACTGAAGTGGGAAAAGTACAGTGATCTCGCGGAATTGCCCTACGGGAATGTTCTAACCCCCACCAACCCCGAGACGTATGCTTTCATTAAGCGTCTCTATGGGGATTTGGTTCCCCTTTTTCCTTCGAAGTTTTTTCACATCGGGGCCGATGAGACTTTTGAGCTCGGCGAGGGTCAGACCAAGGCATTAAAAGAGAAGGAAGGATTGGGCAAAGTCTATTTTGACCACATCATCAAAGTTCGGGAGTTGATGGAGCCGTATCACAAGAGGCTGATGTTTTGGGGGGATATTGCCTTGCATTACCCGGAGCTCCTGAAGGAACTTCCCCCCGACATGATTGTGATGACGTGGAACTACAATCCCCGCGACGATTTCGAGTCTCTGATCAAACCCTTTCGTGATGCGGGGTTGGATGTCATGGTCTGCCCAGGCGTGAATAACTGGAACCGCGTGTTTCCCAATAACAATATGGCTCTGAAGAATATTCGGAATTTTGTCCGCGACGGACAAAAGCTGGGAGCCATGGGGATGTTCAACACGACCTGGGATGATGACGGGGAAGCGCTCTTCCAGATGACGTGGTACGGTCTGGTCTTCGGGGCGGCGGCGGCCTGGCAACCCGGAGAATCTTCCATCGACCAATTCCGGAATAACTTTGATTGGGCCTTCTACCGGAACAATGATCATGCCTTCGCCACCGCGATCGATAATTTTGCGAAGATTCATGAAGCCATTTCCCAAGCGGGGTTGGGAGATGCCAATAACGCGCTCGTTTGGGGAAATTACCTTTCCGCGGACGGAGTTACGATGCTCAAAAAGATTCTCCCGTCTGCCCGATCGATACGCCTTCTGGCCGAGGATTCACTCGCATTGCTTTATAGGAGCACGAATCGGGCCCATCGAAATCAGGATACCCTTGAGGATCTCATCTTTGCTGCGCGACGGCTTGACTATCTGGGAATGAAGATGGTTTATGCGGAGCAGATGAGCAAAATCTACTGGGATGGCTATCTCCATCTGGGAGAACGCGGCCGGGTCAACCGAAATCTCCACCGGCTGAATTATGTTGATGGTCTTGTGGGAGACCTCCGCGACACCGCTTCAGCCCTCCGGAGTAGTTATCGGCAGTTGTGGCTGGGAGAGAATCGCCCCTATTGGATGGATAATGTTCTTGTCCGGTATGATCTCGAATTGGAGCGATGGGCGAAGTTAGAGCAGAAGCTGGCGGAGCTGCAGCGCCATTTCAGTGAGACTTCCACTTTGCCCGCGCCTGATGAATTGGGATTCTTTTTCAAGTGATCAGGACTGGCTTCGGGAGGGGTTCGACTATAACAAAATCAATCTGATTTCCGAGCTCCGGATCAAAACACTCCTGCCTCTGCGGGCTCACCGGGAGAACTTTTTCAGTGAGCTCGCTTTGCGGAGTGTGGGTGTAAATCCACTGCGATTCCATTACTGAATTTACATCGAAGTTTCTCGTAAACAACCCCTTTCCATTCATTCCTTGCCGCCGTAATAGAGGACTCTCATTGATCCCTCCCAAGAGGTTGATTCTCCCCCTGTTTCTCAATCCTGAATCCTGAATCTGCTCCAAGTTCTCGAGATTCTAATTCAACCCCCAAAAGCGGTGATTTGAATCACTGGCTCCGAGCAGGTAATGTGTGTAGAATATTGAAAACTAAATAGATATTGTTCATTTCGGGTTTCTCTGTAAATCGTGACCCATGTCTTTCAAATCACCTGGAAGCACTGCCGTTTCGCTTATTCTACATCCGGAATATGGAAGGTCTTATGACGAAACGGTCCACACAAATCCTACTCATCGCGATCCTCCTGGGGACATTTGCAGCCACGACCATGGCTGCGGACTTCACCTACACCAATGATCAGGAAGCCCTGGCGACCATGGACCGGCTCATCGAGCGATTGGCTCATCGATCAAACTTGCAGGTGTCATTTCACGCGGTGATCCTTCCCCTCGAACAAATCAATGCCTTTTCAGTCAGCGATGGACGCATCATCGTGACGCAGGGATTGCTGCAAACGATTTCCAGCGAAGAAGAACTGGCCGGCGCCATCGCCCACGAGATGGGGCACCAAATCACCCGGATGAAATCGAGCGGAACGCAGGCCTTCACCGCTTTCGGCGATGATGAGTTCACAGCCGACGCCCTTGCCATCCAGTTCCTGAAAAAAGCGGGGTATGATCCCTCCTGTCTGGCGGAAATGCTTCGGGTCGTTCTTCACAGCGATGGCGCTTCCTTCCCCAAGGCCCAGGCCAAGCAACTGAATTCCCGCATCCGAAAGATCGAAGACAAGATCGGCTCCCAGGTTTCGAGCGTTAAAACCGGAGCCGACCATGGGGCATAGGCAAACTTCGTTGTTGAGGACCTGATTTCGCGACTGCGTGTTTGCAATATCTTCAATCCAAGTACGATCTCTTCAGTGTTTTTCCTCTCTTTGATTCGTGGCAATTCCCCAGACCCGCTTTCCAGACCTGAATTTCAAACTTCAAATCCGCCCAGAGACTCCGCCCGTTCTTCGATGGGAATCTCGGCCGCACCGTCTCCTTTTCAGATTTCGGAATTCCACTGAGACCGGATCTCCTGCGCTTCTCCCTCCCGAGTTCCTGTTAAAGTTTTCCCCCTCAATGCCGATAAGATTAATGAAAGTGGATGCTTAGGGAGCCCCCAAGATGATAAGCGATATATCGGCGTTGCGGAAATGCCCCATGTTTGCAAATCTCGATCCGAAAGAGTTGGAGCGGATTGGATTTGTGATGCAAGAGCGTACATTCGGCCGGGACCAAATCATCTTCGGCGAAGAAGAAGCGGGACAGTACATGTATGTCATAAAGCGCGGCTTAGTTAAGGTATGGAAGATGACCGAAGATGGGCGGGAGCAAATACTTGCCGTGCATGGGGCCGGACAATCCTTTGGGGAGCTGTCGCTGATTGACGGGAAATCCACACCAGCCAGTGTGACCGCAATCAACTCAACAACGATTTATTCGATGTCGAAAACCGACTTTGTGAACTGGATTGTGGCCAACCACGCCATATTTATGAAGATCGTCGAAAGCCTGTGCGATCAAATCCGTACCTCCTGGAGCCGGCTGCATGCCCTGACCATGCTTAGCACCGAGCGGAAGATCCTGTATGTGCTTAGCGAACTGAGCTCGAAGCATGGCATCCGAACGCGAGAGGGGACCCTGATCAACTTGAGGCTGAAACACAAGGACCTGGCAAACATGGTGGTTGCTTCCCGTGAGACGGTTACTCGCTTCCTGACACAGTTCCAGAAGGAAGGGCTCATCGCGGTGAAAGACGGCCAAATCACCATAAAACAATCACTTTCTATACCTCATGCTGGAACCATTCATTAAGCTCGCCCTCCTTCATTCCGCTCATTGGTAAATTATTCCAGACCATTACACGAACTCCCATTAACTGCTCGAGTCTCAAATAACCCTCCCCTTGACCAACAAGGACAAGTAAAATATCACCGTTTCATTGCGCTCGAATCCCAGGAGAAGAATCTCTCGCCACACCCTGGCGCGGAGTCGGCGCAGGCCACCACGCTGAACTGGAACGTTGGGAGAGAGAATTTTTGTATAGGGGCCGATCAGATCCAATCAAGAGGATGACCTTCAAATCATTCAAATCCAGTCATCCATGGAGGAAAGAAGAAGATGGTCGGAAAAGAGACCTTGAATCGACGCAAACCCGCTCGCCACGCTGTTGGGCGGCGTACGATCAACCTGCCCAATCGCCCTATCCAAGCGCCTTTTAGCGATGGGGTTCAAGTGGGAGACACCCTGTACCTGGCCGGCCGGATCGGAATTGATCCAAAAACTGGTAAGCCGCCGGCAGAGGTTGAAGAGGAGATTCGACTTCTGCTGGATGGGATGAAAGCGACCTTGGCTGAAGCGGGCATGAGCATGGATCACCTTGTCTACGTCCAGGTATTCTGCCCGGATTTGTCGCTCTACGATAAGTTCAATGACCACTACCGCCCCTACTTTTCAGAAAACCTCCCGGCGCGCGCGTTCCTCGGATCCGGACCCTTGCTTCGAGGAGGTCACTTCGAAATTCAGGGGATTGCAATCAAAAGCCAATGAGTTATCGCCTCCGCTTGAAATGGCCTCTGATCTCACTGGCGGGGCAACCCCAGGGAGGAACAATTTCGGAAAAGCAAACTGAACGGCCCAGGGAGGGCGCGGCGTTTCCGTCTTGATGAACTTTTCGAATCAATGATACACTCCTGCCTCGCCTGATGCGAGACGGAGAGATGGCCGAGTGGCTGAAGGCGCACGCTTGGAAAGCGTGTTTACTCGAAAGGGTAACCAGGGTTCGAATCCCTGTCTCTCCGCCATTCTCGGTACCCCTGAGTGCCAATCTCTAGAGACTGCTTTGAAGAAACTCTCCTGTCCCCTGGGTCTCTCAGCGACGGCTGATTTTCTCTCTTGTCCCGTTCTCAAGCCACCTCTCGTGCCCGTCCAGGGGAGGGTAGAGTCGCCCCTGGGTTCCAGATTGAAACCATGGTCCTGAAAAAATTTGACCCTAATTCCGCGGCGAGTCCTGGAAATGGCATTTACGGGCTTCCTTACACGCTCGAAGAGAGCAAGGTCGTTCTTCTCCCGGTGCCGGTGGAGATGACAACGTCGTATGGGGGCGGAACAGCCCTTGGCCCGGACGCCATCCTTCAGGCCTCAAAACAGGTGGATCTATATGATGTCACGGCCGGCAGGATCTATGAGGCCGGACTCTTCATGATGCCTGAATCCCCTCATGTTTTGCGGTATAACCGGGAGGGAAGAAAGCTGGCCCTGCCCATCATCCGGCGGGGCGGAAACATTGACGGGGCACCGGGATTGAAACGTGTGCTTGCGCGTGTCAATTCCCTGGGTGACCGTGTCAATGAGGCGGTTTACTCTGCTGCGGGCGAACTGATCGCCAAGGGCAAGATCGTGGGCGTAGTGGGAGGTGACCATTCCGTACCCTTCGGATTGATGCAGGCGTACGCGGAATGCTTCCCCGGGATGGGCGTGCTTCACTTCGACGCGCATTGTGATCTGCGAGTCGCCTATGAGGGGTTTACCTGGTCGCATGCTTCCATCATGTACAACGTTGTTTCGAGAATTCCACAGATCCGCAGGCTGGTCCAAGTCGGGATACGGGATTTTTGTGAGCAGGAAATGGAATTCGTCCGCAAGTCCCGGGGCCGCATAGTTGCTTACTTTGATGAGAACTTAAAGCGCCAGAAATTCGAAGGCCGGCAGTGGAAGAGCATTGTTGCGGAGCTTCTCTCCCGATTGCCCAAGAATGTGTATATTTCCTTTGACATCGACGGCTTGAACCCGTCGCTGTGCCCACATACCGGGACACCGGTGCCGGGTGGCCTTACTTTTGAAGAGGCTGTGTTTACGATTGCAGCAGTGGCCAAATCAGGTCGCCGCATTGTCGGCTTTGATCTCACCGAAGTGGCGCCGGGACCCGAGGGGGGCGAATGGGATGCCAATGTTGGGGCGCGCCTTCTCTACAAAATGATCGGGCACACACTCCTCAGTCAGAAATGTGGGAGGAAGTGATTCTCAATGCCGTCAATTTTTCGTGGGCTTGAAACTGGAATGCCATGACGGCTGCTTGCGACGACGCCGGGCAAGAGAGGGTTGACGATTGGGAGGGACTAAAGCACTGATTCTGGATTTTGACGGCTTGATTCTCGACACAGAGACGCCGGCCTATGAGTCCTGGAAACGAGTTTACCATCGGTTTGGCGAGGACTTGCCCTTTGAGGAGTGGGCCGTGTGCGTTGGCCGAGGAATGGTCTTCGATCCCCATGCGCATTTGGAAAAACTAACGGGTAAGACGCTGGACCGGGAAGCGCTTCGAATCGAACGTCAGGCTGCAGTCCGGCAAGCCATTGAGTCCCAGCCGGTACTACCGGGGGTGCAGAAACTTTTTGATGACGCCCCGGGTTTGGGATTGAAACTGGGAGTGGCGTCCAGCTCGCCGCGGAGCTGGGTGGAAGGACATCTTCGACGGCTCCATCTTTTCGGCCAATTGGAGGCCTTGAAATGCGCCGAGGACGTCACCCGCACCAAGCCCGATCCAGAACTTTTCCTTTCCACCCTTGCAGAGCTTGACGTAAGTGCTTCGCAGGCGATCGTCTTTGAAGATTCACCCAACGGCGTGATTGCCGCTAATCGGGCAGGCATTTTTTGCGTGGTCGCTACCAACCCGATCACCGCTCAGCTCTCCTTCAACGGTGCCCGGATCGGCCTGAAAGTAGATTCCCTGGCAGATATTGATCTGCCCGCGCTCATCCTCCGGTCTGGGGAGTAAGGACCATCAGTCTGGCTCCCGTCCGGTTCCTCGCCAATCTCTATAAACTCATCCTGTCACCATTGCAATTTTGAAGAGGTTGATCGCCACCGCGCCTGACCCCTGGGGCCAAATTTCTCCCGGCTGTTGATCAAACCCGAGAGCGCCCGGTGAAGGCACCATGCCTACAACATAACCACATGATTCAGTGTTGTAGGCCGCCCCGATCCATCGGGGCTGACCCGGCGATTTAATTTGGACAAGGGGCCTGAAATTATTGGCCCCATTGGTTTCTCGCGCCTCAATGGCCCTTCTGTCGAACGGTTCGGGCATTTAAGGCCGGATGTACACCTTGTTTCATTTTATGGAGGAGCGATGAAAAGACGAGCCATACAACGGGCAGGAATACGAGGCTGTAACTAAGGAGGCGGCCATAATGGCCGTCGGGGCCGTAAGGTTCGGTGGCAGCGTGCAGCACCTCACTGTTGGGCATGAGGCCCGCCTCGCATAATTCGTGGAACGAATAGATAAACAACTGCACTACGAAAACGAGAAGGAAGATCGCGGTGGTCTGAAAAAATAATCCCAGGTTGACGCGATGGCCAAAGCGGGCCCATAGAAGCGCGATTCCACCCGCCATGAATAACCCCAAAACCGCTCCCCCGATGAAAGGCAGGGAGGCCATTTGGAAGGAGACGCTGATCAGCAACAAAGCGGCTTCCATTCCCTCGCGAGTCATCATGAGGAGTGTAAAGAGGAAGACCCCTCCGAAGGCAGCGATCCCACTGGAGCTCTCAGCAGCAGCCTCCAGTTTAGTTTCAATGTCCCGCTTCATGGTCCGTGCGGCACGCCACATGTAAACAATCAACGATCCCACCAGGGCGGCTGCCACAGCCGCCAGGATCCCTTCCCATAAGGATTGGTTGACCCCCTGGCGAAGCAGAATCCCCACGCCAATGCTCAAGAGCACGGAGACGCCGGCCCCCCAATACACCGCCGGAAGTAATCGATGACGACCGCTTTTCTTCAAAAAGGCAATGCTGATGGCGACGATCAGGAAGGCTTCGACGCCTTCCCGGAGCGTAATGACGAAGGGCTGAATCATGAAACCGATCTCCTCCCGCCAGGGGATGTTTTCCCGGGCGGTTTTGATTTATCCTGTCAGCTTCATTATAGGCCAAAAAAGAATGGAATGAAAGTGAAATTCAATTTCAATATCTCGCTCGACCCTGCCCACTGGCCTGAGAGGGTGGATAGGCCAACTCAAGGCGGGCCCCCAGGAGGAACACATGCCGCAAACACCCCATGTTGAGAAGCACTTCACCGCCTCGGCGACTGTTCGCGATATTGTGATCGGCATGTCGGACGGGTTGACAGTCCCCTTTGCCCTGGCGGCCGGCCTCTCCGGCGCCGTCGCCGCCACCCCCATCATTGTCACCGCCGGCTTCGCAGAGATCGCCGCAGGGGCCATTGCGATGGGGCTGGGAGGGTACCTCGCCGCCCGAACTGATGAGGAGCATTACGCCTCGGAAAAAGCCCGGGAAGATCGCGAGACCCTCGAACTTCCCGAAGAGGAAGCGAGGGAGGTCGCTGCCATCTTCCGGTCGTACGGACTGGATGAGGACCATGTCCACGCGGTGGTGGAAGCGGTGCGAAGTGACCGAAGCCGGTGGGTGGATTTCATGATGAGGTTTGAGCTGGGTATCGAACCCCCGGATCCCCAACGGGCGCGAAGCAGCGCGCTGACCATCGCCTTGGCGTATATTTTTGGCGGGTTGATTCCCTTGAGTCCATACCTCCTGCTTTCATCGGTGCACACGGCGCTGGTGGGATCGATTGTGGTGACTCTCCTGGCGCTTTTGGTGTTTGGTTACATCAAAGGACGTTTCACAGTGAAGACCCCCTTCCGCGCGGCCCTTCAGACGGCATGCGTCGGAGGCGTGGCCGCTGCCGCCGCCTTTGCGATAGCCAAATGGGTAAGCTGAAGGATTGAGAATAAAGAAGTCTTTAGAGGGAAGCCCTGAAGTCTGGAAATGGTGCGCAGGGGTCAGGTAGCGGGAGGACGAGGTGAGGGGTCAGAAGCCGGAGATTCGAAGTTTTGTACTTTTAGCAAATGGTGTCGTAAAAGTGGCGCCCCAGTCAAAGATCTCATCTGTTCCAGAAAGCAGAACAGCGGAGATTCAGCAAGACAGGGAAGGAGTGGTGCCGAGGGACGGAGTTGAACCGCCGACGCCAGCCTTTTCAGGGCTGCGCTCTACCACCTGAGCTACCTCGGCACGGGCTTTTGCGGATTGAACCCACCCTGAAAGGGCGGCCCACAACGCGGCACGGAACATTATCACACGGTCCAAAGAACCTTCAAGAAGAAAAAACCAGGGTAAGGGTAAACTCCAAATTCCAAATTCCAAACAAAACCCAAGTTCCAAATTTTAAAGGGAAAAACAGTAGTTTCTTAGAGGCACTCATGCCTGAAAGAGATTCTCCTCAAAGACCCTGCCTTTACCCGCTTTGCATGCCATCAGCACTCAGTCCAATGGCCCTTGTTTGGAGTTTGGAGTTTGATTTTTTCGTATCCTCTAAGCTGGTCATCTCGCTGGGTTTATCTGAAATTCCCCCTGAAGTGGAACTTTTTTTCAATTTTGGCGTCTAATAAGGTAGACTGAACCTGGACGCTTGTGCACATGAAGGTTGGACCTATGCGGTGAGATATCCGAGCTGCGAGGAGTCCGATGTCCAGTGAAATGGCCGTTGAAAAGATCGGGGAAGCCCCCCAGTGGACGCCCTCGTTAGAGGGGCAATTCGTAGAGCAGTTGCGCACTGGCTCTCAAGCGGCTTATGTCCGGTTGGTCGAGCAGTTTGAACACCCCATCTACAACCTGATGTTCCGTCTGCTGGGAAATCCGCACGATGCGGCGGACGTGACCCAGGAAGTCTTTGTCAAAATTTACCGGGGGATCAACCGGTTCAATGGCGACTCCAATTTGCGCACCTGGATTTATCGGATCGCGATTCGAGAGGCTGCCAACTGGCACCGTTGGTGGCTTCGCCGCCGTTATAATCGAACAGTTTCATTGGACTTAGTAGACCCGGAAGACGGGGAAACGCGCGTCTTTGAGAATGTTTTGAGGGATCCGATGCCGATTCCCTCGGAGCGGGCCATGCGGTCCGAGATGGAAGCGCGGTTGCAGGCAGCGCTGCGAACCTTGCCAGTGAAATACCGGATGGCTGTTCTCCTCAGGGATGTAGACGAATTCTCTTACGAGGAGATTGCTTGTACGCTCCATATTTCCATTGGGACGGTTAAATCGCGTATCTTGAGGGGTCGGGAACTCCTCCGGAACAAGCTGAGGACTTTGCTCGACCCGCGGTTGTCCTGAGTATTTGTCGCAAGTGAAGAAAGAGGCGGTTATGAATTGCCAAGAGTACAAAGCAAGGATCCCGGATTTGGTCGAAGGTGACCGCGAAGGGCACCAGGCCTTGGAGGCCCATTTTACGGTGTGCCCGTCCTGCCGACATGACTATGAAGAGCTCTTGCAGGTGAAGCGCTGGGTGCAAACGCTGCCCCATCATTCAGCCCCCCGCGAGTTGGGGCTGGCTATTCGCGCGGAATACTCTCGGCGCGCATCGTTTACCTTTGGTGATCGGTTTTGGATGAGAGTCGAAAACTTGCTTCGGCCAATGGCCGTCCCGGTGGTGGCTGGCGTCCTGGTGGCGGTTTTATGCTTCTCGGTCATGTTCAGCTCTTTGTGGATGACTCCGGCCATGCCCAATGCTCCCGGTGATGTCCAGCTTTCTATCCACACAGCACCTCGCTCACGACCCAACAGTTTTGTTCCGATCGCGACGGATGGGAACAGTAGTCTTCCGGATGAACCCCTCCTCGTGGAGACCAGTGTCGATCTTCATGGGCGCGTTTATGATTTCAAGATTCTGAGTGGACCCGACAGCCCTCCCGTCATCGAAAGTCTCGAGAGGGTTCTTTATTTCACCGTATTTGATCCCGCCACGTCTTTTGGCCGACCCACAGGTGGAAAGGCGATTCTCTCCTTTCGGACCGTCAGGGTCTTGGGATAATCGAATCAGGTTAGTTTCTTCTCGAGGACCGGTCGCGTGGGGTGGGTTTGTGTGTCCATGGGAGGTCACCCGCTGTAGCGTCGAGACCTGTTGATTTTGCACGTACTTGCGGGAAAACAAACGTTGACAAACCCAAAACGCTATGGTAGTTCTAGTGCGCTAAAGTAGGGGTCAAACCTCGAGGAGGTTCCCACCGCGCGGGATGAATGCCACTGATACCAAGGCGTCTTTAACTCTGGAAAGTAACTTCCAGAGCGTCGAAGTGGCTGAAAAATTCATCCATTCGGTGATGCATCGTTTCCGAGTCGAGGATGCTGAAACTCACCGTGTCGAGATGGCGGTGCGAGAATCTGTCATCAATGCCATCCAACACGGTAATCGTTGTGACGAATCGAAGAAGGTTGAACTCGAGATCAATTTGACACCAGCAAAGTTGACGATCTATGTACGTGATGAAGGTCAGGGGTTTGATCCGGCTTCCATCGCAAACCCCTTGGAAGAAAACAATATTCTGAAAACTTCCGGGCGCGGCATTTTTATCATCCGGTCTTTTATGGATGAATTTAGTGTTCGCCGCCGTCCTAATGATGGCAGCGAAGTCATGATGGTGAAGCGGTTGTCTTCCAATTCAAATTCGAATCCAAGCTAGATCCTGAGGGGGGGAAGAAACTGTGACTATGCAATTAAAGACTCGGAAAGTCGACTCCGTGAATGTCGTCGATATTAATGGGAAGATCACTTTGGGAGAGGGCAACGTGATCTTGCGCGATACTATTCGCAACCTATTGGCACGGGGCGAAAAGAAAATCCTGCTGAACCTCGGCGACGTGACCTATATCGACAGCTCGGGGATCGGCGAATTGGTTTCCAGTTTCACAACGACGACAAATCAGGGGGGACAGCTCAAACTTCTCAACCTGACCAAGAAAGTGCAGGACCTGCTTCAGATCACAAAGTTGTTGACAGTGTTCGAAGTGTTCAACAATGAGACAGAGGCACTGCAGACTTTCAAGTAAGCTCTGTTTTTGGGGGCAATTAGGTTTTCTCCTTTTGTTGAAGCACCGAATGTCGGGGGGCTCCTCGCCATTCGGTGCTTTTTTTTGTGGAGCATTGGCCCGGAGTTGTTTCAATTGCGACTCTTGACCCCGGATTGATGGGTTTAAGGCATGATTTGACGTGCTTCTTGCCGCCCTCGCCCTCATGAGGGAGGCTGGCATCGGCTCATGTCCCTGTTTTGTCGGCCTAGCCACAGGGGGTCTGAACTTGCGAGCCCATATGAAGCGGAGTTGTCCGTCTCCTCAATATTCCAACGTGAACTTCTGGGAGGCATAATCATAAGCCCGCCGCCAGAAGAAACGATTCAAGGCTGTCACCACAAGGACCATGGAGAGGACCGTTGCCAGGACCATCTGAATATCACCGTTGTAGTTCGCCTTTACCAGCATCGCCCCAACGCCAGTCACCCCATAGGTCTGCTCGCCATACTTGACGAACTCGCTCAAGACGAGCGCGTTCCATCCTCCTCCCCATGCCGTAATGGAGCCCGTGATCAGACTGGGGATCACCGCTGGAATCAGAACGCGTCGCATGTAGCGCCATCCCCGCAATCGGAGCGCCTGAGCCACTTCCCGCATGTCGGCGGGGATATTCTGGATCCCTCCTATCAGGTTGAACAGCAGGTACCACTGCATTCCAGTCAAAACCAGCAGCACCGAAGGGAGGTTGGAGTTCGCCCCCTGGCGCAACACGAGGACGACAATGAGGGGGAAGAAGGCCGTCGCCGGAACACTTGCCAGGATCTCGGCGATGGGAAGCAGCGTTCGTGACCAGCGAGGACTGCGGCTGATGAGCGCCGCGACCGGAAGGGTCCAAGCAATCGAAATCGTGTAGGCCAACAAAAGACGTAAGAAGCTGTACAGCAGCGCCAGCGGAATCGTCAGGGCTTCACGAGGCCAGGGGCGCATCGCGATTTTTCCAATCTGAAAAGCCCCATATCCAAAGCCGGCCAGAATCGTGACGAGCACCAGGATCGAAGTCGATCGGATCGCGCCTGGAGGCAAGCGACGGAAAGCTGTTTCGAGAATCGGAGGTCCTTTCTCAATCGCCGGCTCCAGGATCCGCCTTTGAATAAAAGCGAAGAGTTGAGAGCGCTTGACGAACTTCAGGATCCACGAACTGCCCGCCACGTCTGAACCGCCTGCTGTCATCTCATATCGAAATCGCTTTGACCACTCGAGCAGGGGAGACCAAAGGACGAAATGAAGCAGGGTGACGACGGTGACCAGGGTCAATAAGCCGAAGAGGAAGTTTGAAGTCCGGCCCCGGTCGAGTGACTGCTGCAAATAGCTCCCCAGGCCCGGTAGCGTGTAATTGGCATTTCCAATGGCGATGATTTCACTGGCAATCAGAAAGAACCATCCAGCCGCCCAGGACAGCATGGAGTTATAGGAAAGTTTAGGAACGCAGGAAGGGAGCAGCAGACGGATCCACCGATGGATCCCCGCGAGGCGAAATTGGTCACTGGCCAGCAGCAGATCCTCCGGAATGGTCGTCAGCGACTCATAAGCCGCAAACGCCATGTTCCAGGCCTGCGATGTGAAAATCAGGAAGACCGCAGCTGCTTCAGCCCCGATGGCATTACCATGCGCCAAGCGGATGAAGAAATAGACGGCTGCAGGGAAGAAGCCGAGAATTGGAACGGACTGCAAAATATCGAGCGCCGGCAGGATAACCTTCCTGGCCCGCATAGAGGTCGACGCCATATAACCCGCCCAGATCGAAAACCCAAGCGAAAGGAGGTAGGCGACAATCATACGCAACAGGGAATACAACGCGTAGAGGGGCAGAAGAGCCAGCGACAGATTCAACTGCGATTGAGTTCGCGGATAGATGCTGGGCTTTTCCGCAAAGATGAAGACAAGGGAAACTGCCACTGCCAGCAGCAGAACCAAATCAACCCAGGTAAACTTGGTGATTTTCATGGTCCAGTTCGTTTCGCCGGGAACCGCCTGGAGGCGCCGGCATGACCCCGTTTTTTTTGCCCGCGTACTTCGGCGAAACCTCTGGGCGTGTTGGTCTTTTTGAAGACTACCTCTTCTTCCGACCGAAGACCCGCCGGAAGATTCGATCCACGTTTTTCAAGGAGACCTGAAGATCAAAGGCGCCCCTGATCTCTGCCGGTGAGAGATGTTTTCGAATGTCGGGGTCGGAGAGGACTACCGACTTGAAATTCAGAGACTCGTCCTCCCACACTTTCATCGCATTCCGCTGGACCCACTGGTAGGCCCTTTCTCGAGACATTCCCTTTTCTGCGAGTCTCAACAGAAGTTCTCCCGAAAAGATGAGGCCGCGAGTCATCTCCAGGTTCTGTTTCATGCGTTCGGGGTAGACAAACATACGGTCAATGACCGATGTGGTCTTCGCCAGGAGGTAGTCCAGCAGCACCGTTGAATCCGGAAGGATGACGCGCTCGACCGAGGAGTGAGAAATGTCACGTTCATGCCAGAGCGCGACATTTTCCATGGCGGCCAGCGCATGTGCTCGCACGACGCGGGCCAGGCCACAGATTTGTTCACACACAACCGGATTCCGTTTATGCGGCATCGCCGAGGATCCCTTTTGTCCCTTGGCAAAATATTCCTCCACTTCCCGGACCTCGGTTCGCTGGAGGTTGCGTATTTCAAGGGCAAACTTCTCGAGCGACGAGGCGATCACGGCCAGCGTACTGACATAAAAAGCGTAGCGATCCCGCTGAATGATCTGGGAAGAGACGGGGGCCACCTTCAAACCCAGTCTCCGGCACACGGCCTCTTCGATGGAGGGGTGCAGATGGGCCGAGGTTCCCACCGCTCCGGAAATCTTTCCGACAGCCATCTGTTGGCGCGCGAGCTCAAATCGCTCCGCCTGGCGGCGCATTTCATCAAACCAGACGGCCAGCTTCAACCCGAAGGTCGTGGGTTCGGCATGAATTCCATGGGTCCGTCCCACCAGGGGAGTGTGCTTGAACTCGAAGGCGCGGCGTTTCAGAACCGCCATCAACTCATGAAGATCGGCGGCCAGGATCTGTGAAGCCTCCCTGACCAGGAGCGCCGTTGCTGTATCCACGACATCCGAGGAGGTCAGGCCATAATGCAGATAGCGGGCTGGCGGGCCGACGTGCTCCGCCACCGCTGTCGTAAAAGCGATGACATCGTGCTTGACCTCGGCCTCAATGGCATTGATGCGCGAGAGCTCAAAGCGGCCCTTGCGGTGAATCGCCCGGGCCGCCACCTTCGGGATCAATCCCCGTGCGGCTTCAACCTCGGCCACTGCAATTTCTACGTCCAACCATTTCTGAAATTTGTTCTCTTCCGTCCAGATGCGTCCCATTTCGGGGCGCGTATAGCGCGCGATCAAGAGGTGCCTCCACGCGGATCGCCATCCGCCTTATAAGGTAAGGGATCTTCCGGTTCCAGGCCAACGAGCTAATTCTGCGGTGCTCTCCTCGAGCACCGCCCCGTCGCCAGATACTAGCATTACAAAAAACAATTGGGAAAAGGAAATTGTCGAGTGGAAGGCGGTGGAAAGGCCTTAGAAACGAATCAGGGGAGAAGGTTCACTTTGTGAGGTCAGTTGAATGGTTTGCGTGGGAAGACCGCGTTTCTCAAAGGCCTGGGTAATGGACATTCGAACGATATCCGGATGATTGTTTTTTTGGCTGATGTGGGCCAACAACACGTGTGCGGCCATGCCGTCGTAGTCTTCCTCAAAAAATCGCGCTGTGGCATCATTGGACAAGTGCCCGTGCCGGCTCATGACCCGCTGCTTTACAAACCATGGATACGGCCCCACCTTGAGCATGTCCAGATCGTGGTTCGCTTCAAAGATCAGACAATCACTTCCCGCCACTCGCTGCTTGACCAGCTCCGGGATGTAACCCAGATCGGTGACCACACTGGCGCGGATGCCCGCGGACTCAAACCGGAACGCCAGCGGCTCAACGGAATCATGCGGGATCGAAAAAGGATGAACCTCGACGTCCCCGATGAGAAATGAACTGCCGGCCTGGATGAATTCAAAAGAGTACTTTTCCGCATCGATCCGCATCGCCTCGAGCGCCGCCCGGGCAATATAGACCGGGATGCTTAAATTCTTGGTCAGGGTTTCGACGCCATGGATGTGGTCGGAATGCTCGTGCGAGATGACAATGGCCTGTATGGATTCAAGGGGGATGTTGATGGCTGCCAATCGCCGCGCGGTTTCCTTCATGCTGAATCCGGCATCGACCAGCAATCGAGTCTTGGGGGTGCCCAGGAACGTACAGTTGCCCCCACTGCCGCTTCCGAGTACACAAATCTCGACGCTCATAGGGTTCCGCCGGGCTTAACTCGCCAGCTCATCCCGCTGGATTTGGATTCCGTTCAGTTTGCCGACCAAAGAGAGGGCAATCGCCTCCGGGTTGAAGGAATCGCGGGCAACCTCCCGGACCTCGTCTGCGGAGACCCGATCGATGCTTCGCATCATCGAGTTGATTGAAGTGAACGTCCCGAAGTAGAGTTCCTGTCTCGCCAGATTGGCCATCCGACTGCCGGTCGATTCCAGTCCCAGCACCAAACCTCCCTTGAGATGCTCTTTCGCCCTCCCCAATTCTTCCGTCGAAACCAGTTTTCTCTTAATTTTCTTCAATTCCTGCAAGATTAGCGCAATCGTCTGTTTCGTCGACTTGGGTGCCGTGGCGGCATAGATGGACAGGCAGCCGGTGTCACTGTATGGATCCAGGTTCGAAAAAACGGTATACGCGAGCCCCCGCCGCTCCCGAATGTTCTGGAATAGCCGGGAACTCATCCCTCCTCCGAGGATGGTGTTCAGCACATAAGTGGCATGCCGTTTCGGGTGCGTGATGGGATAAGACGGAACCCCCAGGCAGAGGTGGACCTGCTCCAGGGAGCGCTTGTTTCGGGCATTGACCAGAGCAAAGGTCCGGGGCGCAAGGCTTGTGGGCGGAACAGGGGAATGGTTGAGTTGACCGAATTTCTGTTCGACCCAGCCTACCAGGCGGGAATGATCCAAGCACCCGGCGGCCGCGACAATCATGTTTTTCGGAACATAGCACTCTCGAAAATACTTCTCCAATTGCGCGCGCTCGATCCGGGAGATCGTTTTTTCTGTGCCGAGAATAGGCCATCCCAGAGGATGGTTCTTCCAGAAGTTTTGGATAAACAGTTCATGGACCAAATCATCGGGCGTGTCCTCCACCATCTTGATTTCTTCGAGGACAACACTTCGTTCCTTGTCGATCGCTTTGGGATCGAGGCGGGGATTCATGACGAGATCGGAGACGAGATCGATGGCAAATTTCAGGTGTTCGTCCAACACCTTGATACTGAAACTGGTACACTCCTTGGCGGTAAAAGCGTCGAGGTTGCCTCCGATGGAATCCACGGCCCTGGCAATTTCTTCCGCGGAACGGCGCCGGGTCCCCTTGAAGAGCATGTGCTCAATAAAATGAGCGATGCCATTTTGTTCCCGTGTCTCGCGTCGGGATCCGCTGCGAAGCCAGATCCCCAGGGACACGGACCGGACGTGCGGGAGCGGCTCCGTGACAATCGTCAGTCCGTTCTCCAGTATTGTTTTTTTGATTTTTTCCATCGGGCTGAAGTCGATCAAACTGTAACACAGGGGAGCGGGAGATGACAATGGAAAGGCTCGGGCCGAAGCGGACCTTTCCGCGGAACACTGAGGATCCCGCTGTGGCTGTCGAGCTCTGAGTCGCCCGCCCCGCTTGTGACTCCTGAACACGCGTGCTAAAATTTTCAAACATGACACCGGAAAAGAAACTGGAATTGATCGGGATGGAACCGTCCCGACTTGAGGATCTATTTGAAGCCTCGGGCCTCGAACGCTATCGCGCACGACAAGTCTTTCATAACCTCTACGGGCGACGGATCGGTGATTTTGATGCCATGACCGATCTCAAGAAGGATCTTCGACATGCCCTCGCGAATCGGTTTTCCATCAGCCTCCCGCCGGTCGCTCGCCGGACTGAGTCGGTTGATGCGACGGTCAAATACCTTTTCGAACTCGACAGGGATGAAACGGTGGAGGCCGTCTTCATCCCTGATGCGCATCGAACGACTCTCTGCCTGTCGACGCAGGCCGGGTGCTCCTTCCGTTGCAAGTTCTGTCTGACGGCAACCCTGGGGTTCAAACGCAATTTGAGTTCGGGTGAAATTGTCGGACAAGTGATGGGCATCTTGAAGGATGCGCCGCGGTCGCTCGATGCGAGTTCGCGGCTGAACCTCGTATTCATGGGGATGGGTGAGCCTCTGCTGAATTACGACAATGTGATGACGGCGATTCGCATCCTGGCAGATCCGAACGGCCTGTCGATTTCTCCGCGACGCATGACACTCTCCACGGCGGGAATGGTGCGAAGGATCTATGATCTGGGGGGGGAAAGCATTCGCCCCCATCTCGCCGTTTCCTTGAGTGCGACTACTGAAGAGCAACGTACGGCCCTGATGCCACACAATAAAAAATATTCGTTGGCCAGCTTGATGCAGGCTTGCCGGGATTACCCGCTACGTCCGCGCGAGCGGTTGACGTTTGAGTACGTGTTGCTGGATGGAATTAACGACAGTCCGGAGGATGCGCGTCGCCTGGTCAAATTGCTGAGCGGTATACGGGCCAAGGTCAACCTGCTGGCCCTGAACGAGGCAGCCGAATTACCCTTTCACTCTTCGCCGGAGGAACGTATCATTGCCTTCCAGGAATACCTGGCTTCAAAGCATCTTTCCGTATTTGTGCGAAAACCCCGGGGACTTGACATCCTGGCGGCTTGTGGGCAGCTTAAGCGCGAAGTAGAGCCCGCTGCCATGGAGTGACGGGCGCAAATTGGGTGGGTCGAGATCGGCCCCCGGCGGAGGACGTGCTCCCTAATGGGGTTGCAGGATCTTGGGTTGAAATCACGAAGCAGCTCAGGCGTCAAATGGCGTAGGAGCGAATCGTGCCTCGCCCTTACAGAGCTTTCATGCAAAGGCACCACTTAATTCAGGAGGGTTTCATGCGACATTCTCCAGCTTTTCTTGCTCTTGTAAATGAGGCCAAGTCGAGGATCAAACAACTGACGGTGGAAGAGGTGGCCGAGAAGATCCAGCGAGGGGATAAGTTTTTCTTCATCGATACCCGAGAAGACAGCGAATGGGAGAGCAGTCATGCGAAAGGTGCCATTCACCTCGGGAAGGGAATCATTGAGAGAGACATCGAAAACGCCATCCCCGACACGAATGCGGAGATTATCTTGTATTGCGGCGGAGGATTTCGATCCGCCTTGGCGGCTGATACGATTCAGAAAATGGGTTATCGGAATGTCATCTCCATGGACGGCGGGATGCGCCGATGGCATGAGTTGGGACTCCCGGAAGAAGCATGACCGGAAAGCAGGTCTTCCTCGAGGAGAGCGAGAAGGACCCCAGCGCTGAATCAGATCTCAGAGACTGCCGGGGACAATCCGCCGAAGACTGACTGCTCCCTCTGCCGCGGTCATGTGCCGGGGGGATGCCCTTCGGGGATGAGAATCCATTAAAGAGGCATCTGCCACCACCAAATCCCGCGGAATGAAGATGAATTTGATGCGATCGCGGTGAAGAGGATCAACGCCACCGCCTATACAAATCCCCCGGCGTAGGCTAAAATATCCCGCTTTAAACGAAGTATTTTGAAAAGGACAGAGGAGCTTGCCGCAATTCCACATCATTAATTTTGGCTGCCGGGCCACCCAGGCCGATGGCGGCGAGATCGAGCGGGAGATGCTGGCCCGCTCTTATGAAAAAGCGCCCTCCATGGCAGGGGCTCAAATCGTTATTTTGAACACGTGCACGGTGACGGCATCGGCCGATCGGGATGCGCGACAGACCATTCGAAGGGTGCAGCGCCAGAATCCCGATGCTAAGATTGTGGTCACAGGTTGTTATGCGCAGCGTGCCCCGGAGGAGATCCGGCACCTCCCTGGGGTTTACTGTGTCGTGGGCAATTCCCACAAGCACCGGCTGGCTGGAATTATCGATAGGGAGACGTCACCCGGAACTCAGCGGGTCGGCGAGGAATGCCTCGCAGAAGCGCACCAGAGCCCACTGGGGTCTTCCTGCACGGCCGAAGTCTATATCGATCAGTTCACACGTCTCGAGCGCACACCGTTTCCCGGGAGAGCTTTTTTTGCGGCGACAGACCGGACCCGACCGTCCTTGAAGATCCAGGACGGGTGTGACGCGAATTGCTCGTTTTGCATCATCCCTGCCGTTCGTGGTCGGAGCCGAAGTCTTTTCCCCGATGAAGTATTGAAACAGGTCGAAGCCCTGGTGGCTGCAGGATATAGAGAACTTGTTCTTTCGGGTATTCACCTGGGCAGCTATGGCCGGGACCTGTCCGACCGGACAAGCCTTTTGAGGTTGATGGAGGCACTGGAGACGGTCGAGGGGGTATGTCGGCTTCGGCTCAGCTCCATCGAGCCACTGGAGGTCCGTAGAGACGTCGTCGAGCATGTAGCGCACTCGCGGGTATTCGCCAAACATTTTCACGTTCCCCTCCAAAGTGGGGTGGACCGTATTCTCCGCTTAATGCGGCGACCTTACACGGCGGATCAGTACGCGCAGGTGGTCCACTTCATTCGCCAGGAGATCCCCGATGCGGCCATCGGCGCCGATGTGATCACGGGATTCCCCGGGGAAACAGACGAGGAACATCGGGCGACGGTAGAATTTATTGAACAGGCGCCGCTGACCTATCTCCATGTCTTTTCCTTTTCTCCCCGGCCCGGCACCCCGGCAGCCGAAATGCGCGGTGAGGTCAGTCCTCAAGTGATCAAGCGACGCAGTGCGGAGTTGAGAGACCTGGGGAAAAGAAAGAAGTTCAAGTTCCAGCAACAGATGGTGGGCAAAATGCTTTCCGTCGTAACGCTGGATCGGGGTGGGAGTGACTTCACTGAAAGCATGAGTGACAACTTCCTCGAAGTCAATGTTCTCGGCCAGGCGATTGAGCCCAACCAGATCGCCGACGTGAATATTGAGGGGATTTTACATGGAGTATTAACGGGCGAGCGGGTGGAGCCTAAGGGGCAGCATTCGACCGAGGGGCGTCCATAGGAGGTTTTCTGGTGGCGCAAAGAGAGGATAGCGGATTCACAAACCTTCGAGGGATCTACCCCTCAATGACCACAAATGCGGCGGCGTAATGTTCGGAATGGGTGAGCGAGAGCAGTACCCGTTTTGACTTGAGCTTGAGGGCGATACGGGCCGTCGATCCGGTCAGCCGGATTTGGGGCTGCCCGTCCTGGGTTCGGAAGACTTCGATCTCCTTCCATGAAGTTCCTTTCTGCCAACCCAGGCCGAGGGCTTTCATGACCGCCTCCTTGGCTGAAAAACGGGCGGCATAATGTCGAAACGCATTCGACCTTTTGGCATCGCAGTATTTAATCTCTTGCTCCGTGAAGAGCCGTCTCTTGAATCGATCTCCGTGCCTTTTCAGTGAGGCCCGGATGCGATCCAGTTCAATGAGGTCAATGCCGATTCCGATAGTCACGCGCGAGGCCTTCCTTTGGTCACAGATCTTGGGCTAACTGATCGAAATTCTAACGGGAAATTTGTAGAACTCAAGGAAAAAGGCCTCCACCTCTTGAAGTCTGAAATGCTGGCGGCGATCCCCTGGCTGAGGCATGGGTTCTCAACCCGGCTGGGCGGCCGAAGTATTTTTCCGCCGGGCGCGCTTAATCTCGGGTTCACTGATTCCGACTCGCGGGAGGCTGTGGAAGCCAATCGGATGGCCTTCTTCGAGGCCCTGGGGATGGATGGCTTTTCGGTCGTCCGCCTGCGTCAAACTCATTCTAGTCAAATCGCTCTCTTTGAGTCGACTCGCCCGCCGCCGGCTGCCATCGAAGCAGACGCCGTTGTGACCCGGCTGCCGCAAGTGATCCTCACCGTCCTGACAGCCGATTGCGTCCCCCTTCTGATCGTGGATCCTGAATCTCGCACCGTGGGGGCCGTCCACGCGGGATGGCGAGGCACGGCGCAAGGGATTGCCGCAAAAACCGTCGCAACCCTCCTCCGTCATGGATCCGGCTCCGCGTTCCAACTCTGTGCGTCAATGGGCCCTTCGATTGGACCCTGCTGTTACGAAGTGGGGGTTGAAGTGCTTAGATCATTTCAGAAAGAATTTACGGGGGCGGATCGCTATTTTTCTTCGCTGCTCCCCGGCAGGGATCCGGCGCACCCTGTTCGTGGCCCATCAGGTCCGGATAGGCCTGTAGAAAGATTTTCTCTTGATCTCCTGGCGGCCAATCGCGATCAGTTGGTCGAGGCAGGCGTGCAACCCGAAAACATTTCCATAAGCGCCTCCTGTACGGGATGTCATCCCGAGCTTCTATTTTCCTATCGCAAGGAAAATGGCCACACTGGACGAATGATGGCGGCGATAGCGTCTGTGGAATGAGATGGGAGTGGATGGATCCTCCCAGCACAGGTGGCGGCCGGGGAAACGTTTTACTCATAAGTTTGAAAGGAGCTTACAAGGGTCATTGAAATGCTTTCAAAATTTCAGGGTGTAATTCTCGGAGCCGCCGTCGGTGACGCATTGACAGCCCCGGTCCAATTGCTATCGCCGAACCAGATCCGGGAACACTATGGTGAAGTTCGCGAAATGCTCGGGGGGGGGTGGCTGCATCTTCGCCCGGGACAGTTTTCGGACGATACCGGGATGATGTTATGTGTCACGGAGTCCATCCTCGAAGAAGGAATTTTCAATGTGGACCGAGCCCTCGCGAAACTGCTTCAATGGTATAAGACAAAGCCGCGGGGGATCGGGACGACGACGAAGGAGTCATTCAAGCGGCTGAGCAAGGGTGAGAGTTGGCGGACCGCATCCCAGAAGGTCTATTCAAAACGTCCTCATTCAGGCGCAGGAAACGGCGCCCTGCTTCGTTCCCTTCCTGTGGCGCTGCGGTACGCGGCTGACCTGACTTCGCTCGTCACCCTCTCTTCCGATTCTGCAATGATCACTCATGCAGATCCCATCGCGACCTCCGGAGCGGTTCTGCTGAACTTGATGGTTTCGCAGCTTATTCAGGACGATGACGTTGATCCTCGAGGCCCCTGCCTTGAGCGCCTCTTTGGGAACAAGAACAACTTATGGAAGAATATATTTGATGAGATTGATTATCTCGGGAAAGAAGATCTCATAGCCTCGGGATTTGTGGTCGACACACTCCAGTCCGCCTTGTGGTGTACTCTAAGGACCGCAAGTTTGGAAGAGGCAGTGCTCACTGCGGTCAATCAGGGCGAGGATGTTTATGCCCTGGCAGCGGTCACCGGTGCGCTCGCCGGGGCCCGCTACGGGGCTGAGAATATCCCTTCCCGGTGGTTGAGTGCCTTGGAACACCGTGAAGCGATGAGTTCCCTGGCCGGGAAAATTTATATGTTGATACGTCAATAGACCCGGGGCTGTTTCTCTTGGATATCATGAGAGCCGGGTTGTTCCCTCCCGTTTCGGGGTCGCGCCCGACGCGGAGGCATCTCCGCGCTGGCCAGCCAGGCCGAATACCACAGATCAGCTAGCTTCTGAGCCCCCGCAGCAAGCCGGTTAGCGACAAACTGTTTGCCCTGCCGGCTTCCTGTCCCGTTGAACCCGCCCTCTTTCTCCAACTCGTACAAGGGGACAACCAGGGTGGAGGAATTCCTCAAGTAATTCAGATAATCTCGAAAGGCATCCTGGATCGGTGAAGGACTGTGGACCTTCGATTCAAAATCCGCCGGGGTCAGATTGTCGTGAACGAACTGGGACTCGAACTTGAAATGAGTGTTCCGTTCAACGGTGAACCCATTCACGTTGGGCTCCACCCAGCCATTGAAATTGACCGTCGTATGGAGGGGGTTCGCTCCATCCCCAACATAGTGCCCCAACCAGCCCATGTAAGACAGGACCGTTTTTTCGACCGGATGAGTGTCTCGTTGGCTGGCGACGGTCATGCGGTACTCCCTGAAAGCCACTACCAGTCTCTCATAGACCTCACACGCTGCGTAAGGCTGGAAGCCTACACGCTCCGGCAATAAGTCGTCGGCTTCGCGCGTCTTGCCCTTCGATAGGAGTTTGACTCGTTGGTCGTACAGCTCGCGGATGTATTCGAAGCGGTTCCCGGGAAATTCCTTTAGAAACGCCACCCGTTCAAGATCAATGAAGTGATCGGGAGACTGGGCGAGTTCCAGGGTCGGTCCACCCCAGCGATCAGGTTCATTGGCGAGAAGCTCAATCCATGAAGGATCAGATTTTGTAAAAGAGGGCATGGATGAAGGGAGATGTTCGAGGGCCACTCGATTAATGAAGATGTGTCCATCCGGCCCCCAGGCCAAAGCCACGGACGTGATGCTCGTGGCCACCATTAAGAACATATGCCATCTCATCATTCGCTTTGAAAGAAACATCCTGACCTCCGAACCGAAGTTCAAAAGACTGAATCCGGGACAATCCCCTTGGGAGGGAGCTGCCATCTTCTTAATCCTGTAACCGGTCAATTGTATCAGACGGCACAGGAGAAATTCGGTTCCAGTGCTGACCCAGGTCTGACGAATGGCGGGACCAACCGCGTTGTTTCGGCTTCAAACATCTGAAATTCATTTGAGATGAGCGATCCCCCTGCGACGCGCCGTTGAGCAGCATCCATTGGTGAGTACCATGAGGCACTAAGGGCTTGACCGCACACCGAAGATCGCACCTCCAACAGAGGGAAATGGAAGTCTGAGAGTCTTTTACCGTTCGGGCCAACCCTCCAGGAGGTTTCCAAACCAACCGGTCGAAGGTCAACCTCTTATACGAGCATTCTCTTGAGGAATGCGGGTTACAGGGGCTGCTCTTAGTGGTCCGGCAGAGTCAGTGAGGACCTTGTCAATTCAAGATGTAGTATGCTACACTCGATGAGATTCCATAGGTTGTATCTATCCGCCTATTCCATGGGTGTATCCACGCGGCTAATCTCATTCGAACTTTATTCTCAGAGGGTGAACTAGTGCTTAAGCTTTCGCGCATTGAAATGATCGGTTTCAAGTCGTTTTGCGACAAGGCCGAACTAATATTCTCGGAGGGGAGTGGCGTGACGGCCATTGTCGGGCCGAATGGTTGCGGGAAGTCCAATATCGCCGATGCGATTGCCTGGGTCCTGGGGGAACAGAGTGTCAAGAGCTTGCGCGGTTCTTCGATGGAAGATGTGATTTTTAATGGGACCCGCGAGAGGCAGCCGCTGGGGTTGGCGCAAGTTTCGTTGACCCTGGTGGATCCTGAGTTTGGTCGTGAGGCCGAGCAGATCACGGCTGAACTGAAACAGGAGGATTTGTTCCAGGAACGACCGGCAATCCAAGGTGGACCCGCAGACGGAAGCTCGGAGTCGTCTTCAGTTCGCAGGACGAGGGCTAAGAGAAGGGTCGAACCCCGGCCCGGTGAAATTCTTGTCACCCGCAAACTCTACCGCTCGGGCGAAAGCGAATACTACCTCAATGGAAGGCAGTGTCGCCTGCGCGATATCCAAGAACTCTTTATGGGGACCGGACTCGGGCCCAATTCTTATGCCATTATTGAGCAAGGCCGCGTCGGGCAAATCCTCAGCAGCAAGCCTTATGATCGTCGAACCTTGATTGAAGAGGCAGCCGGCACGACCAAGTACAAAGCCAAGCGGAAGCTGGCGGAAGCCAAGCTGGAATCAGCGAAACTGAACCTCTCGCGAGTGAGCGATATCATTGAAGAGGTCACCCGTCAGTTGAACTCGTTGAAGCGTCAAGCCTCGAAGGCCCGACGTTACAAAGAACTCCGCGAAGAGCTTCGCGAGAAAGGGACATCAATTCTCTTCAGCCGCCTGGTCGGGATTGAAGAGGACAATGACCGGATGCGGTCCGAATTGGCCGAGGCGGCGGCTGTGGCGGAGTCCGCCCAACAGGAGATGCGCGCGTCCGAACGGGAGCAGGCGGCGTCCCAACAGCGCAGTTTTGAGTTGGAGGATCTGCTGCGGCAGCGTCACGAGAGCCTTTCGCAGGCCAACCTGGAACAGGATCGCGCTCAGAACCGGATTGTGTATGCTCATCAGCAGTTGGACGCGCTCGCGCAGAGACTCCAGGAGTTGGGGAACGAAGCGGCGGCTGTGGCGGAGTTGATCAAGTCCCTCGAAGGAGAGGTCACAACGAAGCGAGTTGAAGACGATCAATTGCAGCGCGAGGTGCAGGGACTCGAGACGGAAATGTCGGACCGGATCGGGAAGGCCAGTGAGTCGGACAATCAATTCCGTGTTCTCGAGGATGACCTGGCACTGCTGCGAACCGGACTAATTGAAGCGGTCCAGCAGGCCGCGACTTTGAACAATCAGATTTCCCGGATTGATGAGGCGGATTCCCGGTTGGGGGCCCAACGGGAGAGGCTGGAACGCGAACTGAACCAGACAGGGATGGAAGCACGGGAGTTTGAGGAAACGCGCCAGCTGTTGGCACAGACAGTAGACGAAGAGTGTGCAGAGCTCGATCGTGTATCGACCGAGTTGGCGGGCCAGAAGGAGGAGCTGGAGGCATGCCGCACTCGCGACTCAGCACTCGAAACGGCCATTGAAGAGTTGAAACATCAGCAGGCCGATGCCCAGGCGCGTCAACACTCCATTGAAGATGTGATCCTTCATCACGCGTACGTCGACGAGGGCGTCAAGAAACTCCTGACGTCAGACGTGACAGGGTTGTATCCGGGGTTCAAAACCCTCGGGGTGCTGGCCGACTTTATCGAGGTCGAGTCCGACTTCGAACAGGCCATCGAAGAGTACCTCAAAGACGAACTGGAATTTCTGGTCGTCGAGTCCAGTCAGGTGGCCCAGCAGGGAATTGCGATTCTACGAACGCAAACGGGGGGGCGTTCGACCTTTGTGGTGGAACGGGGAGGCCGCTCTCTCGCATCCGAAAGTCCTCGAACCGATCCAGCGGTTTTGGCGCGGCCGGGCGTGCAGGCAGCCGTCAGTTCGCTGGTCCGCCTTCTGGGACGTTTCGGCGAAGCCACGGATCAGGTACTCCCGTTACTTTCCGATGCGTACATCGTGGATTCCTTTGAGACGGCCGATCGGTTGTCCCGCGAATTTCCTCGGACTGCCTTTGTAACACGGGAAGGAGAGGTCTTTCGCGGATGTTGGATCCGGGGAGGACGCAAGAGTGGGGCGGGGCCGCTAGCGTTAAAACGTGAGCTTCGCGCGCTCTCTTCAAAGTTGGTCGGTTCGGAGAAGGACCTGGGGAGCCATGTGGCTCAACAGGGCGAGCTTCGGCTGAAGATGGCCCGGATTGAGAGCGCTGTTCAAGCCCTGGGCGGGCGCAGGATCGAACTCGAGAAACTCCAGGTGGGGTCTGACCATCGAATGCAGCAACTCGATGCCGAAATCTCCAGGGCCGGTCAAAAGGTGGCGGTGCTCCAGGGGGAATTGTCGAGGCTGGATCTGGAGCGACAGCTTGCCCGCGAGGCCCAGGCATCTTCGCGGAGTGACTTGGGGGCCCTGGAGACAAGCAAGCAGGTGATCGAAGAAAAGATACTAAACCGGTCGGAAGAAGCGCGCGATCTGAAATCCTCCCGAGACGCGCTGGGCGCTGAGATCACTGAATTGAGCTCCCGGCTGGCTACGCTGACTGAACGGACGCAGTCCAGCCGGGTGACCCTCGAGCGCCTGCTTCACCAGCGGGAGGAGATGCAACAACGCCAGGACCGGCTGAATCAGCAACAGACCGCCACAGGGGAAGAACAGGAATCGTTGCGAACCTCCCTCGTTGAGATTGAGGCCGAAGTGAGCCGTCTTACCCGGGTCAAGGTTGAATTGGAAGAAGGGATTGCTGCTTCGACCCACGAAGCCGAAACCCTCCGTGCGAATCTGATCGAAATTGAAGATCGATTGAAGGCCCAGCGGGAAACCCTGTCCCAGCTGATGGAGGCCCGCTCCGCCATTGAAGTCACGGTGGCCAGGCTGGAGTCGGAGTTGACCCATGTGCGTCAGGCATGCGAGCAGGAACTTGACCGCCCCTGGGAGGAGCTCCGTCTGCTGCAAATCTCGCGTCTCGCCGGCGAGGCCCTCCAGGGGGCCATCGCGGAGCACACCCAGTTGCGGCAAAGGATCGATGCCATGGGGGCCATCAATATGATGGCGCTTGAGGAATACGCAGAATGCGAACAGCGTCACACCTTCCTGGATACCCAGCGCAAGGATCTGCTCGACTCCATCGCGGACACGACGCAGACCATCCAGGAAATCGACCTGGTCTCGCGGCAGCAATTTGAGGAGGCCTTCAATTCCATCAATGAGAATTTCCAGGAGACCTTCAAACAATTGTTCGGGGGCGGTTTTGGCTCGATGAAACTGACCGATGAGAGCGATATACAACAGAGTGGCATTGACCTCCATGTCCAGCCACCGGGAAAGAGGCTGCAAAACGTCCTGCTCCTCTCCGGAGGCGAAAAAGCACTCACCGCCATCGCCCTGTTGCTGGCCATCTTCCGTTACCAGCCCAGTCCTTTCTGCGTCATGGATGAGGTTGATGCTCCGCTGGACGAAGCGAACATCGAACGGTTCACCCGCATGATCGGACAGTTAAGCGGGGAGACGCATTTCATCGTGATCACGCACAACAAGAAGACCATGGAGATCGCCCGTTCCATGTACGGGGTCACCATGCAGGAATCGGGCGTGTCCAAGCTGGTGTCGGTCAAGTTCGACTAAACCCATCTCCTGGCCCCCATGCAGGGCTGAGCCATCCTCCTCCCTCCCGTGTCGCCGCGCGCACGCGGTGCCTCCCACACCTCTCCTTCACTCGTGTCAAATATTTTCTTCAATTGTGAAGAAAAAAAATTGGGACACGGCGCTTGACAAAATGGTGTCGTCGAAATAGATTGCTTAAGCTCCGCGCTTTGCCCTGTCACCGGTATGAACAATTCCATCTTGTTAGCGACGAACCTTCCGGGTATAGAACTATTCATTCGTGGCAAGGTGCGCGATGTCTACGAGCTCGGGAATCAGCTGCTCATTGTGGCCACCGATCGCATTTCTGCGTTCGACTATGTGCTCGGCTCCGGGATTCCTGACAAGGGCCGGGTTCTAACCCAGCTTTCGCGATTCTGGTTCGAGCATCTCCGGCCCATCGTCAACCATCATCTCATTACCACCGAAGTGGACGATTATCCGGACCGGGTGAAGCCTTTTCGTGACCAGTTGACCGGACGCTCGATGCTGGTTCGTCGCACTGAGATGATCCCGGTTGAGTGTGTGGCGCGAGGTTATCTTTCCGGCTCAGGATGGAAGGAATACCAGGCGACGGGGTCGGTTTGTGGAATTCAGCTCCCCCCGAATTTGAAAGAGTCGGCTCTTTTGCGGGGACCCATCTTTACTCCGGCGGTCAAGGCAAAGAGCGGGCACGATGAAAATGTCCCCTTTGACCGGTTTGCCTCAATCGTTGGGGATCGGACGCGTGCTGCCACGTTGCGGAATCTCACTCTGGCTCTGTACGGTGCAGCAGCGTCTTATGCCGAATCGCGAGGCATTCTCATTGCCGATACAAAATTCGAGTTCGGGTTGGTGGGAGACGAGATTGTGTTGATCGATGAGTGCCTGACGCCCGATTCATCCCGGTTCTGGCCGAAGGACCAGTATCAGGAGGGTAGGCCTCAGCCCTCTTTCGACAAACAGTACGTCCGCGATTACCTGGAATCAATTCGCTGGGACAAACAACCGCCCGCGCCTGCGCTTCCAGAAAATGTGGCTCGTGTCACACGTGAAAAGTATCTGGAGGCGTATCGTTTGTTAACCGGCAGTGAACTGGCCCGGTCCACACGCCCTTGAGACGTGCAAGGGCTTGCCCGGGCACCGCGATCGAATGATCGCGGGTGGGGCGTAAGAATCATAGCAGGGTGATATCCATATTGCCGAGGGGACTGTGGGGATTTCCTTAAATGCACTTGACGTGATCGTTTGGGCCATCCTCATCTATTCGGTGGTTCAAGGGATTCTTTATGGCATGACGCACCAGTTTATTTCGATCGGGGCTCTGGTGCTCGGATTGTTGTTGGCAGCCTGGTATTACCCGCGACTGGCCCCGATGCTGCTGCCTTATTTTCGGACTTATGAAGTGGCTGCCTTCCTCGCTTTTATCATCATTTTTATCTTGGTCAAATTGGTTGGGGCGGGTGTGGGCTTTCTCCTGGGAAAGCTTCTGGCGGCAGCTGAATTGAGATGGTTCGATCGAGTACTGGGCGGGTTCTTCGGATTTGCGAAAGGGTTTCTGCTATGCGCGGTATTGTTCCTGGGACTCCTGGCATTTCCCTTCGAGCTCAAGTGGGTGAAGAATGCCACCATGGCTCCCTATTTGATGCATGGGGCCCGGTTCATTTCCACGCTGACTCCACCCGAAGTCAAAACCCGCTTCGACGAGGGACTCAATAAGCTGCGGACCATATGGAAGGAATCCGGGACGACATAAGGGAGTGACTGATCCTCATCCCGTGATTCGATCTTCGGCACTCATCAAAATACCCTAGGGATTGTCGGGAGGCGGTTGCCGTGAAAGAACAGTTAGAGTCGTTGATCAATCAGATGGTTGAAAGGGGAATTCTGTACGACGAGGCTCTGACCGAGTTTGAGAAAAAATTCATTCGAAAAGTTCTCGAACGAAATCACTGGAACCAGTGCAAGGCGGCGCGGGTCCTGGGGATTCACCGCAACACGCTCAGCAAGAAGATTTCGGAGTATAAACTGCACGCCCAGGGGTAATTGTTGTCTGAGGAACGCTTCCGCCCGCTTGAAGACGAGGACTTCTGTTCTGCTTTTCTTCCCCTGCCCGACTCAACTCCCCCTTTAATCCCCCTGAAGGTGCGTTTCCATTTACCCGTCTTATGGACCCGAACTGCCTCGGGAAGCAGCGTCTTGCCGTTTCAGAATATCTTGCCGGTCCGACCCCAACGGGTCCGGTCGAGGAAATGGACGAAGACAGAACTGTAAAACTGCACTCGATTCGCGATCCCGGGACTTAGCCAATCCTGCGTCGGAGCATCGTACGACCAGAAGACGATCAAAGGTTCACCCACGACATTGGCAAATGGAACAAACCCCCAGAATCGACTGTCATAACTCAAATCACGGTTATCGCCCATCGCAAAAAAACTCTCGGGGGGCACGGTCACCGGGACCATGTTGTCCCTCAGGCGGACGTCGCCCGGGATGTAGTCATGGTCGTCATAGACCTGGGAGTCCGAGTGAACGACGTAGGGTTCTTCCAGTTTCCTTCCATTGATGAAGATCTGTTTCCTCTGTATCTCAATGACATCTCCCGGCAGGGCAATGACACGCTTCACATAAGTCAGGGTAGGGTCGAGCGGAAAGCGGAAGGCGACGATATCCCCACGTTTGATGTTCTTGATTGCCGGTAATCGAACATTGGTGAAAGGGATGCGAGGCCCATAGAAAAGCTTGCTCAGGAAAAGATGATCGCCGATCAGGATGGTGCGTTCCATCGAGCCGGTGGGGACGACCGTGGCCTCGACCACGAAGGAGCGGATGAAGAAAACGGCTATCAGGACAAACAGGAGGGACTTAATGTTTTCCCAGACAACCAGTTCCCATCTTCGGGATTTGCCAGCAGGCGATTCGGGTGAAGGGGGTGAAGGCGGAACACTCAAAGGGACTTTCTCTTCTTCCATCGTGCCAGGGACCGTCCTTTTCTAGACTGATATCGGGGGCAGATTATATCAGGATTCACGCGGGCTCAAAGCACAATTATCTGCATGGAACAGGCAGACTTGTCGCATGAGGGGGCGCTGATAAAGGAGGCGGGCGGGTTGACGCCGATAAATGGCATGGGCTAGAATCCACCTTGGCACACCCAATCGAGCCCATCCTATGACGCCTGCGATGATTGGCCATAAGTTCTGCCGGTTGCGGGGCCGGCTGAATGGGATCCAGGGGTTATCGTGGTCTACATCATGGGAGTGCCCACAGCCCCCCGCAATCTCAATCCCTGCAACGTCAGTCGACATGGCATCAAGAGCTGCGGCGAGTTGTGGAATGTTATCTAAGTTCCAGAGATCAGATTTCCGGCCGGGCCGACGACGGGTGAAATCGTTAGATGAAATCTGCAGGAAAACAAAATCATGACGACCCCGGGAGTGCAAGACTTGACATCAGGATCCGTGCAACCCGGCACTTCCGTGACTCACCTGCTGGAATTGGAGGGGGTGGCCAAGTCATTTGCGAATGGGATTGTAATTCTGGAAGCCATCTCGACTTGCATCGAGGAAAACACATTCGTCTCCTTCATTGGCCCTTCTGGATGTGGAAAATCGACCCTTCTCAGAATCATCACCGGCTTGATTCCCCCATCCTCGGGACGTGTCCTGTACCGGGGTCAGACCATTCAAGGGGTAAACACGAAAACGGCAATGGTATTCCAGAGCTTTGCCCTTTTCCCGTGGCTGACTGTGGCGGAAAACGTGGCACTGGGGTTGGAGGCCCAGGGGGTCCCCCCCCGGAAACGCTTGCGCCATGCCAATAAATACATCGACATGGTGGGTCTCGACGGTTACGAACGGGCCTATCCCAAGGAACTCTCGGGCGGGATGAAACAGCGCGTCGGTCTGGCTCGGTCCCTGACCTTGGAACCCGAGCTGCTGTGCATGGATGAACCCTTTTCCGCACTGGATGTGTTGACTGCCGCCAACCTGCGGGAACAGGTCCTCGACATCTGGCAGTCGGATAAGATCGTCACCAAGACGATCATTCTGGTGACCCATAGCGTGGAGGAGGCGGTCTTTATGTCGGACCGCATCCTGGTTTTCGCAAGCAAACCCGGTCGCGTTGTGGCCGATGAACCCATCCGCCTGCCGCGTCCGCGTAAAATGAAATCCAGAGACGTCGAAGAAGTTGTTGACCATTTCTACTCGCTCATCGTTTGAGCGCGATAACGAGGTATGGTTCATAGGGCATCTTTCCCCACCCATCCCGGGTCGAAGGAGAGGGGGCCCGAAATCGAGGAAAGTCCCTGGATTCAAAAAGCGCGTTTCAGCAGTTGTCCCTTAGAGGAGAACCATGGCAATTTCGAAAGTGAAGAAGGGGGAGGCCCTTGAACCGCTGCCCCACGCACGGATTGGTCCCATCATCGGATTGATTGAGGTGATCCGGGAGACCGAGGGTCCCGATGATGTCTATAAGTTGAGTCAAAAACTTCATTTCGAGCTCGATGACTTGCTTCCTATCACCGAGGCGGCGGAGATGCTGGGATTTGTCAAGATTGAATCGGGTGATATTGAGCCGACCCCGCTGGGTTTGCAGTTGGGCGACGGGGATGAGAATCAAAGGAAGACGATCTTCCGGAAGCAGATCGAACATCTTCCCATCATTCACAAGGTGGTCGAAAAACTGAAGTCCGAAAAAGGAAACCGGATCGGGAAAGAGTTCCTGATTGAAATCTTAAAGAAACACTTCTCGCAGGCGGAGACCAACAGGCAGCTTGCCACGGCGCTGGACTGGGGCCGTTATGCAGAGCTATTTGGATACGATCCTGACGCCGAGGAGTTCACTCTGCGTCATGAGGAGCTCAATGGGCACGGCGTGGATGAGGAAGGATAATCGTTCAACGATGCGGGCCGCGTCTTGACCCGGCCGAAGGGGGACAGGAAATGAAAGCCGAGGTGATCGTCAGTTTGAAAAAAACAGTCCTGGACCCACAGGGTAAAGCGATCCATCATGCCATCGAGAGTCTCGGCTTTAAGTCGGTGGCGGAGGTCCGGCAGGGGAAGCTATTTGAGATTTATCTCGACGGGATTCAAGACGAAGCTGCGGCGCGGGAGGAAATTGAGCGGATTGCCCGAGAGGTGCTGACGAATCCGGTCATCGAAGAATTCTCCTGTGTGATTAAAAAAGAGGACCGTGAGGGTTCCAGGTGAAGCATAAAAATTGACGAAAGGAAGCCTGCGATGAATTGGGGTGTAGTGGTATTTCCGGGGAGCAATTGCGACCACGATGCCTATCATGTGATCCACCGGGTGCTGGAACAGCCCGTGGATTTCATCTGGCACGAAATCGATAAGCTCAAGGGCTACGACGCCATTGTTCTGCCAGGGGGCTTTGCCTATGGCGATTACCTGCGGACCGGCGCCATCGCCAGGTTTTCACCGGTGATGAAGGCGGTGCGATCCTTCGCCGACGCGGGAGGACTGGTGCTCGGCATCTGCAATGGGTTTCAAATTCTTTGCGAGGCGGGGTTGCTGCCAGGAGCGCTGATGCGGAACCGGGGGCTGGAATTCATCTGCAAACATGTCTATGTTCGGACTGAAAACAACGCCACGCCTTTTACCCAGAATCTCGCCTCAAAACAGGTGCTCAAGATCCCCATCGCCCACATGGAAGGAAATTATTTTGCCGAGCCGGTGACCCTGGACGAACTGGAAGCGCGTCATCAAGTGGTGTTCCGCTATTCGACCCCGGAAGGTGAGATTACCGACGAGGCCAACCCGAACGGTGCTGCCGCAAACATTGCCGGGATCTGCAATCGGGCGGGCAACGTAATGGGCATGATGCCGCACCCGGAACGGGCGAGCGAGGTGCTGCTCGGCTCCGAGGATGGCCGGGGAATCTTCGAGTCCATGGTCAGTAGTCTGGTGGCCAAGTAACCCGCGGCCGGAATGGCTTCGCCCCGGTCCGCGGGACCGGAGCCCATTCGATGAGGGAGACCGGGTGGAAGGTATCCCCGAAATTCTTCCACCATTTTCATTTTGCCCCTGACTTCTATGACTGAGCCCAGCCTTTCTCCCGAAGTGATCCGACAACATGGGATCACCAAACAAGAGTATACGAAGATCCGCTCCATCCTGAGACGAACCCCCACCCTCACCGAGCTAGGGATTTTCTCAGTGATGTGGAGCGAACATTGCTCGTACAAGAGCTCCCGTGTGCATTTGAAACGCCTCCCCACTCACGGCCCCTGCGTGTTGCAGGGGCCCGGCGAAAACGCCGGTGTCATCAGCCTCGGGGAGGGAATTGCCATCGCCTTCAAGATTGAATCCCACAATCACCCCAGTTTCGTGGAGCCGTTTCAGGGGGCCGCGACCGGGGTGGGCGGAATTCTGCGGGATATCTTTACGATGGGGGCTCGCCCGATTGCTGCAATGAATAGCTTGCGCTTCGGGCCCCTTCATCCGCAGAACTCGATCCCCGAACCCATGACGGGCGAGGCGCCCTCCCCATCTTCTCTTCAAGTGAAATTGGGGGCTTCCGAAATTCTCCTCCGGAACCGCAGGATCTTGCGGGGTGTGGTGGGCGGGATCGCCTTCTACGGAAACTGCTTCGGGGTTCCCACCATCGGAGGGGAGGTTTTTTTTGAAGATTGTTACACACAGAATCCGCTGGTCAATGCGTTTGCCCTCGGTCTGTTTGAAGTGGATCCAAAGACTCAAAAGCCCAAAATTTTCTTGGGTCGTGCCAGCGGGATCGGAAATTCGGTGATCTACGTTGGGGCCAAGACCGGCCGCGACGGGATCCATGGTGCTTCGCTGCTGGCCTCCTCCGAGTTTGATGAGACCACGGCCGCAAAACGCCCGAATGTTCAGGTCGGTGACCCCTTTCTTGAGAAGTGCCTGCTGGAAGCCTGTCTGGAAGCCATGGAGAGCGGCGGCGTGCTCGGGATACAGGACATGGGGGCGGCCGGGTTGACTTGTTCGACCTGTGAGATGGCGGCCCGCGGAGAGACCGGCATAGAGATTGATTTGAAGTATGTGCCCCAGCGCGAAACCGGCATGACCCCTTACGAAATCATGCTCAGTGAATCCCAGGAGCGGATGTTGCTGGTGGCCAAACGGGGCCGCGTGGAGGAACTCCAAGGCATTTTCTCCAAGTGGGGTTTGGAGGCCGTCAAAATCGGGTTTGTGACTCGAGATGGTCTTCTGCGAGTTCGTGACCATGGTAAGACTGTCGCCGAGATTCCCGCAAAAGCACTGGCCAACGAGGCGCCGGTTTATCGCCGTCCCATGAAGGCGCCCCAGCCGATTCCGGGGGGAAAGCGCGACACTCCCGGGGGACAGGAAAAGCGAATACACCCAAGCCTAAAATCCCCCGCGTGGACCGATCCCTCTCAGCCCGAAGCTGTTCTGCGCCGCCTCTTGACGAGTGAAAACCTTTGCAGCCGACGCTGGGTGTATCAACAATATGATCACATGGTGCGAACCAATACCTGCGTTCTGCCGGGCAACGATGCGGCGGTGATTCGAATTAAGAACACGCCTCGCGGCATCGCTCTTTCCCTGGACGGCAATGGGAGATATGTCCAAATCAATCCCCGGGAAGGGGCGAAAATAGCGGTTGCGGAGTCATGCCGTAATCTGGTCAGCGTGGGGGCTCGCCCGCTCGCTGCCACTAATTGCCTGAATTTTGGGAACCCAGAAAAACCCGAGGTGATGTGGGCGTTCAGCGAGGTGGTGGACGGAATCAAGGAGGCCTGCGAGGCCTTTGAGACGCCGATTACCGGGGGTAACGTGAGTTTTTATAATGAGACGTTTGGAAAGGGAATCTTTCCGACCCCGGTCATCGGAATGGTCGGCTTGGTGGATGATGTGTCTCGCCTCGTTCCAACGGGTTTTCAACAACGGGGGGACCTGATTGTGTTGATGGGCGATGTCGCGAGACAATCTGAGGTGGATTTCTTAGTATGTGCATCGGAGTTCCTTAAGACGGAGATGGGAACCCTGGGCTCAAAGGTCTCGCCCATTGACCTTCAGTTTGAACGCTTGTTGCACAAGAGCCTATTGAAAATGCACGACCTCGGGCTCCTGCATTCGTGTCATGATCTCTCGGAAGGCGGTCTGGCCATAGCGCTGGCGGAATCCTCCTTTGTGAGCCGCCAGGGTGTCTTGGGCTGTGAGATTCGCCTCGCTCCGGATTCGGACGGCGAATTGTACAGTCTTTTGTTTAATGAGAAACCCTCCCGTGTTCTGGTCTCGTTCTCCAAGGAGAATCTTTCCGCCGTGAGCGACATTTGTGGGCTCCACAAAATCCCTTTTCAAGTCCTGGGGCGTGTGATACAAGAAGAATGGCTCATTCGGGCGGGAAAACAGCTTCTCATCCACACACCATTGAAGGCGCTGTTCGGTCCTTGGGATCGCGAGATGGAGCGATTGTTGACGTCGGTCAGGTGAAGCATGATCAGATTCGGCAGAGCGGGACATGTTCCCCCGGCGGGGCGAGAGGACGACAAATTCCACGATGAGTGTGGCATCTTCGGGGTCTTTAGTCATCCGGACGCCGCCCGCTTCACCTACCTGGGTCTCTATGCCTTGCAGCACCGTGGACAGGAAAGTGCAGGGATTGCGTCCTGCAGTGGCGACCGGATGCTTTGTGAAAAAGGCATGGGTTATGTGGCGGAGATTTTTTCCCGGGAGAAGCTGGATCAACTGGCGGGGTCTCAGGCCATCGGGCATACACGGTATTCCACCGCCGGCGACAGCGATGTTTTGAATGCCCAGCCCATCATGGTCGATTGTCATCGCGGGCAGATTGCGCTCTGCCACAACGGAAACCTGACCAATGCGACCGAACTTCGTTCCCAATTGGAACGGGAGGGCTCGATCTTTCAAACCACGAGCGATAGCGAGGTTGTGGTTCATTTGATGGCCCGGTCAGCGGAACCCACTCTGGAAGGAGCCCTCATTGATGCATTGCGACAGATTGAGGGGGCTTATTCGATCCTGATCATGACTCAGGATCGCATCTTTGCCGTTCGCGATCCGCAGGGTTTCCGGCCCTTGTGTGTTGGGAAGCAGGGCGATTCGACGGTCTTCGCCTCCGAAACCTGTGCGTTCGACTTGATCGAGGCCACTTACCTTCGTGATGTTGAGCCCGGGGAAATCTTTGTCGTCGGGTCCGCGGGCACCAAATCCATCCCCTGGGTGAAGGACCAGCAGCATTCCTTCTGCATCTTCGAACATGTTTATTTTTCCCGACCCGATAGCATTGTATTCGGGCGGTCCGTTCAACGCAGTCGCGAACTGCTCGGCCGCCATCTCGCCCGCGAGGCGCCTGCGGACGCCGATATCATTGTCCCTGTCCCCGATTCCGGCGTTTCTGCCGCCATCGGATTCTCACTGGAATCTGGTTTGCCCTTTCAGTTTGGACTGATTCGGAACCACTACGTGGGACGCACGTTCATCGAGCCGAAGCAGACGATCCGCCACTTTGGCGTCAAAATCAAACTGAATCCCGTGCGCGAGATCCTGGAAGGGAAGCGGGTCGTCCTTATCGACGACTCCATCGTCCGGGGAACGACCAGCCAGAAGATAGTGCGGATGGTGCGCTCGGCGGGTGCTCGCGAGGTCCACGTGCGCATCAGTTGCCCCCCTACCCTCTCTCCGTGTTTTTACGGCATCGACACTCCGACCAAGAAAGAGTTGATCGCGGCGAATCGGTCGGTCGAGGAGATCCGGGAGTTTATTGGTGCGGATTCTCTGGCGTACTTGTCGTTCGCCGGCTTGAAAAGCTCCGTAGAAGCGGATGCCCCCCGATATTGCACGGCGTGCTTTACCGGGGTTTACCCCACCCGGCTGCCAGAGAGCACTCTGCGAAAGCTGGCCGCTCATGTCCCGGAACCCGTATCCACCCCCTAGATAGGCACGACCCACAGGTGCATTGGAAAGCTCACCCCTCCTCAATCTTCAAACACAAAGCCACCCAACTGGAGAAATACCCCCGCCAACCGAAGACGGAATCCCGCTAGAGCTACGTGTAGCTGGCGAGGCGATTTCAGTATGAGAAAGGTGACCGGAGGCGGGTCAGGGTTGATCGGGAGGTTGGCCGAGGAGTTCTCGTAAGATTTTGAGATTTGTCATCACCTGGGAGACTTCCTGGGCATTAGGGGTCTCTTTCAGGAAAATTTCCATCTGGTGATAAGCCTCCTCAAGCTGCGACTCTTTCATGTAAATGTTGGCGAGCTGAAGCCTGGAATAACTGCTGAAGACATCATCGAGCTCCAGGGCTTTCTTCAGGCTTTTCTCCGCCTCCTGGAGCCGGTTCTGTTTAAAGAAAATATATCCCTGGAAATAATAGGCCCCGGCCTTTTGGGGGGCGAACGTGATGGCTCTTGCGAAGTGACCCTGGGCGGCCACCAGGTCATTGAGGTTGAGGTAGTCGAGCCCGAGAAAATATTCGACCTTCGCAGAGCCCGGATTCAGTTTTGATGCCGTCAGAAGGGTGTTGACGGAGGTGGAGTAGTTCTCCACAATGAAATAAAGAACACCGAGATTGCGCTGAGCCGAATAAAACTCAGGAAAAATTGATATTGCTTGATTCAGTTCCTCGATGGCTTGAGGATATTTCTTTTTCTGATCCAGTTCGAGTCCTTTACGATACAGTTTTAAGGCCTTAGCAGGAACCTTGCTTGAGAGGAGAGTCACCGAGACCGTGTCTCCCAATTCATCATCGGCCTGGAGCTCCCGGGACTGGCCGGCGTCATTCCTCCGGAGCGTCAACACCACGTTGACATAGAACGTTTGGGAGAATCGCCCGAACACCTCCACTCCCATGTTGACATCTTCAAATCGTTCGTCTTTGATCACCACGTTATAATTACCCGTGGAAAGATTGCGAAATTCAAAGGCATGGTCAGACCGGAGGTAGGTCTGCTCCACGGGGGTAAAGTTCTTCTCAAGCTTTACCTCGAGAATCTCCGGGACAATATTCGTATATTCGCTGTAAACTTTTCCGCGAATGGAGAAGCTGGCGCCTTGACCGGAAGACGTGCTCGATGACGATCTCGAGCTGACGGTCTGCGCTTTAAGCGGGAGACCAACTAACGATAACAGCAATACACATGCCGCCAGGCGAGCCTGCATTTGGCTAGTAGTCACTCGACGCACCCTTTTCCCTTAAGGACGCTGTAAAGTACAAGGGATTGGAGACAGGCTAATACTCCAAAGGGGCAAAGTCCAGATAAAAATGCCCATCCCATTATGTATGCTGACTTAGTGAGTTTATTCACACGCCATGGAAGCGACTGCCCTTGTTCCCGGTCGGGCGGGACACCATTTGGGCTCGGGATCCCATGAAGGCAAAAGGGGATGATTAATCTCCTCTCCCTGGGGGCCATTGTCGCCCTTGAAACGCCCCATGTCGGGTTCAAATGATACTTCGCGCCATATTTGGAGGAAGCTCATGCGGAAGACGCAGGATGAAATCAAAACAAGATGCGGGTGGTCCCTTTCGGACCCCCTGTATGTGGAGTATCACGACCGGGAGTGGGGAGTGCCGGAGCACGAGGATATAAGGTTGCTGGAATTTCTGATTCTGGAGGGGGCACAAGCAGGGCTGAGTTGGCTGACCATCCTTAAGAAACGCGAGAACTACCGCAAGGCGTTCGACCGGTTTGATGCCGGAAAAATCGCGAAGTACGGCGCGAACAAGGTTGCGTCACTCCTCTCTGATCAAGGGATCATTCGGAACCGGCTGAAGATTCAGGCGGCGATTCAAAATGCCAAATCCTTTATGGCCGTTCAGAAGGAGTTTGGGAGTTTCGATGCCTACGTTTGGCAATTTGTGGGGCGCAAGCCGATCCGGAACGCCTGGAAGTCACTGAAAGAGGTTCCCGCCAAAACCCCGCAATCCGAAGCCATGAGCAAGGACATGATCAAGCGGGGATTCAAGTTCGTTGGTCCCACCATCTGCTATGCTCACATGCAAGCCACCGGGATGGTCAATGATCATGTGATCGCTTGTTTTCGTTATCATGAGATTGGATAAGCGGGGAAGTCCCTTTGCCTTTCCGTGGATTGACCTTCGAAGAAGGAGGTGACCGGAATCCTTTCCTGAATTGGTGCGGGATGGGCACTCCGACCATTCCCGGGGGGCTGCGAAAGTTTTACTGAGGTTCGTCCGTGCCGAGTGTATCATTCCATTCATGCCAACCCGCGGTCCCTGGACATGCAATTTTCGCTTGCCACGCTGCCCTCGGTTTGATTGAATAGCCCTGCGAGATTCTATTCAGGAATCTCACCGGTATCCACCCCGCTATCCGAGAGAATGCCTTCATCGATCTTCAAACTCCCTCTTGTGGCCATAGTATGATGAAAGCTCGTTTGTCATTTCTGATTTGTCTGGCCCTGGGTCTCTTTGCCCCGGGCTCGATCGTCAATGCCGAGAACGGTCGCGTCCAGATTGAAATGGTCCACTCCTACCCCGAACTTCGGGTGGAGGGCAAACCGTTCTTCCCTCACAGTGCCGCATTTTTTTATTCGCGATTGCCGCGAGACCAATGGGAAAAATCCCTGCAACGACACGCCCAGTTAGGCATCAATACCCTCGACCTTTACATTCCTTGGAACTGGCACGAGCCGGAGGAGGGCCAACTCGACTTTGACGGCCACTCGAATCCTCGCCGGGATCTACGGGGACTCTTGCAATTGAGTTTCAAGCTCGGACTCAAGTTGATTGTTCGCCCGGGGCCGGTGATCTTGAACGAATGGAAAAACGGGGGCTACCCTGACTGGCTGCTCATCCGACCTGAGTACAAGGAATCCCCTCAAGATATCTTGGAGGGACGCTATCCACGACTTTCTGGGCTCTCGCCCAGCCAATCCGAGGAGGCTTCCCGGCAATGGCTCGAGAATGAAACCCATCTGCGATACTCTCGGAAATGGTTCCTCGATGTGATGAAGGTTCTCTCGCCTTATTTGTCCTCCCACCAGGGAAACATCCTCTTCTTTCAGTTAGACGATGACCAGGCGATCAATCGAACCAATTACAGCGGACCCAACTTTTGGCGGTACATGGACACGCTTCGACAAGACCTGGTGGATGCGGCCGTCAGCGCGGGGGGGCGCCCCGACGACATCATCCCCTTCATTAATCCCACCGATATGCGTGTGAGCGCTGCCGGCTTTGATCCCGGCCTTCATGCCCCCATCGCGGCCCTGGGCCAATGGTATATGGATACCGGGGGCAGCCGGCTTTCATTCGGAGATTCAAGGACCCTGCAGTTTTTTGTCGAGGAATTGAAAACCCAGCCACGGTTCCCGCCCATGATTATCGAGTTCCAGGCGGGTTGGTACGTCCCCGGTGACGACACCTACCCTCGCTCCTCTGATCCGGAAAACACGCTGCTGGCATCCCGCACCTTGTTTGCTCACGGACTGCGGGGACTGAACTACTTTCCCCTCCAGGACACGCTTTATCCGGCGGGTTACGAGGTTCCGTGGACAAATCACTATTACGCCTGGGAGGCGGCAATCGACATCAATTCCAACTCTCAACCCCGGGGGATCGCGGTGAGGCGCAATGGACTCCTGATTCAAGGCATGGGAGATCTCCTCGCCCAGACTCACCAGCAGGCGGATGTGGGCATCGTCTACTCGCTGGGAGCAATCCAGCCACAGGAAAAACTGACGCGCGAGGATGTGCTTCGCATTTCCAATGGGACCATCGCATTGCAGCGATACTGCATGCTTAATCGGGTGAGTAGTGAATACCTTGATCCGGAGTACCAGCCCATTGAACAACTGCGGCGCCACAAACTCCTGCTGGTCCCCGTGTTCAACTTTGAGCCAGACCGCGGCCTGGCGCTCAGCCCGTTGGCTGAAAACAAGCTCATTGAATTTGTCGAGGGCGGGGGGACCCTGGCCTTCTTCCCGAGAGCCCCCCAGAATGGGAAACTCGCCGATTGGTTCGCGGGGTTGAAACGGACACGACATCTGCATGGTCAAGACGGGACTGTGTCCTTCCTCACATCCAAAGCGTCGCAAGCAAAACCTGTCGGTGAGGTGGAATTGTATGAGGGCTCCGGGCCGGGAGGTGTCATGGGTGGAGAGTTTCTGACCCTTGCGCGGTACCAGGACAATTGGAACAGCTCCGCGGTGGGTGTTGAGCGCAGGATCGGATCGGGGCGTGTTCTGGTTCTGGGAATGGATTTCTATAGTGGGGCTGGGAATAGAACAGAAGAGAAAACGCCTGTCGGAGTGCAGTCACTAAGTCCCGAATCGAATCGCGACGGGTCTCTGCCCAACACGAGCCCCTCGGCGGGGCTTAACTCCGTCATTGATGAAGTAATGGCGCGGGGTTTCGTCACGAGATCTCTTCAGTGGTCAGCCTCGTTGCCTTCGGGCGAGGAGCAAGATGTGGACATTGAGCTCGCCACGACTCATGCCTGTTCCGGCTCCGGGTATGTCAGCCTCGTCAACTTCTCCCCGGAATCCCCACGTGACCTGAAGATCACCATTCCCCCGTCCAATCCCTGCCTCGAACCCGTCGATTTGCCCCAGGTTCATCTGCTTCCAAGAGATGCTTTGGTCCTGCCCGTTCATCTTCCTTTGAAACACTTTTTTGCGAAGGACACCAGCGGTGAAATTGTGGCCACGAACGCGGAGCTGTTCTCGGTGGAAGGAGATGTAAACCATTTTAGTCTCGGCTTCTATGCCCCCTCAAGTTCAGAGATTATTTTGAAACTCCCTGAAGCGGCAAGCTGGAGATTCAGCCTTCAAGGGCAACCACTGGCGACCCGTGTCGATGCCGAGCGCGGGTGGGTTCATGTCGCCTTTCCCGCAAGCGGGGGTCCTATCCCGATCCAGATCGTCGACGCCGAGAAGACCGGAAGTGGCGCTTCGTCTGCCTCGTCGAGGTCAGGCGGAGCCCGACCCCCGGACACCGATCCTCCCACACACCGCTTCATTCGGAGCCGTGAGGGCGGTGAATTGCAAGCCAGCTTGCGATCCATCTACCACATGCCGATCCGGGACAGCCTGGATTTGCCCCTCGATCCACCCATTCTTGTCCTCAACAGCTCCGCACCTGCCAAGTTATTACTCGAGTTGCAAAACCCGACCATGCGTCCTGAAAAACTTTCCATCGATATCCGAGTCAGCGGATACCGGCTGAACCCGTCGTTAAGAAAAATCAGCATTGGAGCGCAGTCCGTTGAAGAGTATGAGTTCAATCTCTACCTCTTTCTCAAAGGCGCCATAAATCCTTCCACCAAATTTGCCGAGGGAAAATTCATACTCAAAGGGCACAACAAGCTGATCGAAAAACCCTTTTTTATGGTGACCCTCGATCCAGGGACGGCAGTGGCGTACGCCACGGATCTCGACCGGGACGGGTATCCGGAGGTTGTCCTTGAGAATACAGAATTGCGATTGATTGTCACTCCGTTTGCAGGGGCACGAGCCTTCGTCCTCTACGATAAGCGCACCCGCAAGAACATATTCACGAGCGTGGGCGCCTTACGTGACAGGTTCTCACTGGGAAACGATGTCCCGGTCTCGAAGTCTCCACGTCAGATCCGCGGATACTTCGGACTCCACAATCGTCCATATCAATTCCAGATCATGGAATCGGGAGGAAACGCCGCAGTCGTTCGCTTTTTTTATGAGGCCCCGGATGTGACCTCCGGGGGAGGCTTCGTTCAAAAAACAATCACCCTTCACGGAAACGAGGGTTATTTTGAGGTGGAATATCAGATCACTCCACACTCCCTCTCTCCTACAAGACCTCAGAGCTTCATTTCATCAAATTCCGTTAGTAAAGAAAACCTGGAGGGGGCATCGGCCCTGGGCATGGAGTTCATCGGGCCGACCGCTCAATTAATCGACCACACCGAACGAATTCCAAGGGAATATTCGGGCGAGATTATCAATTATTTCAAGCCCTTCGACTCGCCGACTTCGACTTTCAGTTACAGGATGCGCTATAAACTTCCCTTACAGCACTAGGAATCTGCGAACCTTTTAAGAATTATTTTTTACTTTCCCCAAAATAACAATATCGTATTTATAATGAACCACTTACAATATTTTCAAGCGTCGGATCCCTCTCCAAATTGGCATTTTTCTCGTCCATTCTTTTGACAAATCTGGAAATCTGTAAATAATAGTCCCGAATGTCAGGCTCTAAATTGTGGTCTTTGAGGCAATTAAACCTGAATTCCAGAATTTCGCTGACCTCCGGATGGCCTCGCGATGGGAGAAATAGAACAGTTAAAATTCTTATCGCAGGGTTTACGGGACTAGCTGCGGCGAGCGATATATACATCCGACTTCCGGCGTCGATTCTGGCATTCGGTTTGAATTAGTTCTCCAACCCGGTCATTTGATTGTCTGCGGAACCATCGTTTCCAACCGTTTCTTTGCGCCACAAAATTGAAAATTTTTGGAAGAACAGTTCTGTGCGGTTCAATTCCTAAGTCCCAGCGATGACCATTTTCGAAAAACTGCAGAAAGAGAACTGTGAACGGCTTATTGCGTTCCATCACGAGTCGAGCGGGATGCGTGGGTTTGTGGCCATTCATACTCTCAGGAAAGGTAGGGCCTTGGGCGGCATTCGCCTCTGGAATTATCCCAATGAGGAGGCCGCCATGGAGGATGCTCTTCGCCTGGCCGCAGCCATGACCCGGAAGGTCGTCATGGCCGACCTTCCCTGCGGCGGCGCCAAGTGTGTTGTGTGGAACCACGAAGGGCTGAAACGAAAGATGGCTCTCACGCAACTTGCCGAAATCATAGAATCTATGCACGGCACCTTTTTGGCGGGAAGAGACCTCGGAATCACGCCGGCGGATCTCGCCACGATGGCGAAAGAATGCGAGTTTGTTTTTAATGAAAAGAAGGCAGGTGACTTGAGTTACCTCACCGCCCTTGGGTTGATGCAGGCGATGCGTGCGACACTGAAGTTCACCACGGGCCGTGATAGCCTCGAAGGACGATCGATCAGCATCCAGGGAGTGGGGGAAGTGGGTTCAGCGCTGGCCAGGTTGCTGGCCAAAGAGAAAGCCAAGCTGATTATCACGGATCTGGATCGGCGGTTGGCTCATTCCTTGGCAAAGAGGTACAAGGCCACCGTGGTGGAACCTGAAGAGATTTTTACGATTCGCAGTGATATCTTTGCGCCGTGTGCTCTGGGAGGGGTGCTCGACGAGGTTCACGTGAAGCGCCTCCGTGCCAAGGCCGTTGTCGGAGCCGCCAATAACCAGTTGGCATCGCCTGAAATGGGACAGGAACTCGTCAATCGAGGGATTCTGTATGCCCCCGATTACATCGTGAATGCAGGGGCCATCATTCACGGCGCCCGGTTTACTCTGGAGGGAAAGAAGGATAACACGAAGGAAATCCGGAAAATCTACGACCGCACGCTGACCATCCTGGCCATGGCCAAAAGAAAGAACGTCCCTCCCAACGTTATTGCGGACGAGATTGTTGCAAAGAAATCCGGGTGATGGAACGGCTTGTCGATACCCCAGGCTGGCCCCGGTGATGAACGACTCTCACCACCCCAGCTGAAACCTTGAGAAAACTGGCTTTTGCAGGACCGCATTCAGAATTGCTGAACTCTTCTTCTCCCTTTGATCCTCTCGCGGTCTCCTCGTGAGTGACCCTATTCCAAGTTCCCCGATCTCCACAGTTTCTGGATGATCTGCTTCTCTTTTTTGCGTGAGGATTTCTTCTTGCGGGGAAGGACCTGGGTCTGCGGCTTTCGCGACCATCGCCGGCGCGGCGGCTTGAGGTCCGTCTTTTCAATTCGAATGATTTCCTTGACAGCCATGTCTTAACCGAACGAGCGTTGCCTGGGACTGACCACTGTAGCAGGTTCGTCGCGTTGAGAGATGCACATCCCTGCTCAAGCGTTCGAGGTCCGGCCTCCAATCTCTATCGCCTATTACCTATTGCCTATCACCTATAACCTAACACCTGATACCCGGCACCCGATACCTGACACCTGCCTTTAATGCACCGCCACTACATCGATACGGACATCCTTTCGCCGGGACTTTATCTTAAACCGATTCAGATCCGCGGCAGAGATTTTTGTGTCTCCATTGACCGTGGCCAGATAGGTATTGGTTTCGCGATCGTAAATCTGCCGGGCGACCCGCCCGATTTCCTCTAATCCGCCCAGACGAAACGCCCTCCCGCCCGTCTCTTCAGCCAACCGAATCAGGTCCTTGTCTACATACTTGAAATCAAAAATGGTTTTCATCGCTTTGATGTGATTGATTTCATAAAATGCATACCCGCGGTTGACAAGAGTTTTTTGGGCCTCGCTCCACACGTCTACGGGAGAGTCATCGCTTCCATCGGAGAAAGCGACGATGACTTTTCGAACCTCCTTTGATGACGCCCCTGTGTCGGAATCGAATTTCGAGAGCGATCCGAGGATGGCCTGCGAGAGGGGAGCAATCCCGCCAAACTTGATCTTTTGCAAGGAACTGACCAACTCATCCCCGGATTGTTGATACCCGCTGAGGAATTGTTGGTTAACGCCGATGGTGGCGACAGCCATCTCAAGCTGGGGCGGCTTGGCGTCAATAAACGCCGTCACCAGATCCTTCATGAGGGGTCTATTGTTCATCGCGGTGTAGCTTGTATCCACCAGCAGAATCATTCGCGGCAGCCGCTTGGTCTCCCACTTCAGCGAGCCCAAAGTCACCATGTGTCCATCGACCCTCAACTCAAAATCATTGATGCTGAGGTCCTTGACTGTTTGATTCTCTTTATTGTAGGCCACCAGCTCAATGGTGGAGGTGGTCTGCGCGGGGGTGGTTTGAAGCGATTGGATGAGCACCAGCAGCGCCAGGACCAGGGCCCATCGGATGTCCTTGATCATTGCTAGATCTTACACAAAAATCTAAAAAGATTGAATCTATGAAAATTTTAACTTCAATTCAAATATTTGAACAAGGACGAGAAGAGCGAATGAGAAAGCCAGAGCCTCGCTTGCGGGGTGCCAGATTAAGGCATTGAGCGGGGTTCCTGGCGATTGATCCCGTGGAGCTGTTTTCACCCTCTACTACGGGTCCGCCGGCCTCAGACGGACCCGTCCCATCGGCGCGTTTACTTTTTCTTCTGTTCGGCAAACATGACCATGTAACCGGCGGGGTCCTTGAGCAATATCTCCCTCGCCCCATAAAATGTTTCGCGAGGCCCCATGAGCAGCTTCATCCCCTCGACACATTTCAGCACCTCGTCCAATGAATCGACGTCGATGTACTGCACGACAGCATGTTCCATCGGCTGCTCCAGGGTGGCTGGGGAGTCATCGGCGACACTTTTCCGGGTCTGCATCATCACCTGGTTACCGTCTTTTTCGAGCAGGATGAAGCCCAGCTCGCTCCCGTGGGGCACTTCGGCAATCTTTTGATACCCAAGCCGTTTCATCCAGAATTCGAGGCTGGGCTCAATGTGGTCCACAATCATGATCGGCGTTGAACGAACAATTTTCACGTGTGATCCCTCCTTACAAGCTAAGTTGATGGGTTGAGCGGAGCCATCCCATGCAAGCAGGGCCATGAGCATGGCGAACAGGGTCAATCGAATTCCCGGTCGATTCACTTCAGACCTCCGAGGGTTGATTTGTCGGAGGGCAGTCTAGACGCAGGGGCGGTGATTGTATTGGAAAAATGGAACCTGGGTCAGAATTGTGTGCAGAAGGTGGCGGGAGTGATTCCGGTAAACTCCCGGAAGTCGGCAATCATGTGGGCCTGATCATAGTAGCCCAGCTCCACCGCGGCGGTGGCCCATTCCATCGATTCCGCGTGGCCGGCGTGTTCGACTAGTCTTTTGAATCGAATCACCCGGGCAAAGAGTTTGGGACGGATGCCCACATGGGCTTCAAACCGACGGGCGAGGTGTTGGCGGCTGATCCCGATCGAAGCGCTGAGGGTCTCGACGGGAACTGAACCCTGAGATTGGAGAATGAGGTCGATCGCCGCACTGACGTGCGCGTCGTCGGCGCCCCGAGGTTGTAACCGGCGAAGAAGTTCTGCTTCCAGAAGGGCAATCCTCTTAGGTGTGGACGAAAGTTCGGCCATTCTCTCTTCAAGGCGCCTGGCCTCATTTCCCCAGAGGTTCTCAAGCCTGGTATTCCGGTTGGTGACCTCGGCGGCAAACAGATCCAGGAAAATGCGCGCCTTGCCCGGATGGAACCGGACGCCCAGAAACTGCGTGCGATCGACACGGTCGACCAGCAGGGAATGCGTCATCGTCCCGACCACATAACTGCGCCCGGGATACGAATGATAATGTGAGCCGTTCCCCTCGACCCAGGGGTCTCCGAAGTTGAAAATAATGTCGATGCACCCATCGGGCAGCACGCGATGAACGTTGGGAGCGGTGGATTCCGGCCCGCCCGGAATGCGGGTCCAGTAGCACTGGACATAGGGTCGCAGTGCTGCGCAGGGCAGCTGCTCGCGGTAAGCGCTTATGAACTGTGCCATGGTTGGGACTATTATGCCCCAAAGATATGTTCTTCGCCAAGGCCCAAGCTCGAAGGATTGATGCCGGAAAACAGAATAGTTCCAGCCCGGAGGGCGTAAGACTGTAGCCCCACCTGAAGCGACGCGTTTTTTGCGGAGCGAGGGTGGGGTCAGGATGGAGAAGAAGAATAGAGCCCCGCTTGCGGGGCGAAAGACCTTTAGCCCACGGCGGCATCCGTGGATAGCCGGTGTGCAAAGAGGTTCGGGCCCCGGCAGGGGCGAAAGGTGGATGGACAAAAGCGCATCGATAAGCCTCCTCGAAAATCTCACCTCCTCGGGGCGTGCAGGGTGTGAAATGGCTAGGACTGTAAGGCGGCTTTCAGGGCCTGCTGCAACACGACGGAAGGGCCCCCTTGGACCTTCTTCATCGGCCCTCCGCTTGACTACCTCTCCCGCCCGGCGTAAGCTCCGCATGTTAGGCTTGTGTCGTAAGAGCAGCATCACTCTCCCCCGTGGAAAATCCCATGAACACCCATTTGGTCGGAGACGTTGTGGAAATTTCTGAAACCAAGCTCAAAGGTTCAGATGAGATCCACCCCCTCCGATTCGGCGGTGAATCGGAACCTCTTGGCTTGAAGGTGGAGGCAAGGGAACTGCAATTCGGCAAACAGCTTGCAAAGTTTTAGGACGCGATTTCCAGGAAAGACTGTGCGGATTGCCATCCGCTTTCTGTCCGGCGCTTCGAGCCGGCCATCAAGCGGCTGAAGCTGACGTTAGCCGGACAAAACAGATGAAGCTCCGATTATCTGTCGCATTCCTGCTAGTTGTGGTGCTCTTCGGAGCGGGCTGCGGGTACTTCACGTCGGGCAATTGGGAGGATGATCCGGGTAACTGGAGTCGCGCGTTTGGCTCCAGGCAACCGTCGGGCGTGACGGTATTACACTCGAGGTATTGGCGTTCTGCCCATTGGACCTACGAGTTTCAGTACTTCTTCGAAGTCGCGCCTAACACGAAACTCAAGGGACAATTGGTTGCGAGCAAGCTCCGGCAGGTCACCGGCGAAGTGGCGGCCAAGGCCAAGAAAAACATAGTCGGCGATGTGCCCTCATGGTTCTCGCCAAAGGATGTCGCTGAATACGAGTTCTGGATGTTTGAAGAATCGTCGGGCGGCAATCTCATGCTCTTGATCGACAGGAAGTCGGGCGTGATGTTCTTAACCGACTACTCGGTTTGACCGAGCGCCGCCTAACCCGCGCGTGCTCCCGACCGGCGCGAAAAGCCAAAGCGCGCCGGACGGGTGACGTGCCAGACGTTAGGCTACCCAAGACCGATCTGTCCTTCGTTTCCCCCTTTACTCTCCACTTGCCAATCCAGTATTATTGACTACCTCTCAACGTTCAGTTGTCAGTCGAAATCCCTTTCAATGCAAAAGGAGATGCTATGGGCACCCTAAACTCAAAGATTCTCAGAACACTTGCTGTCTTTGCCTTCATTGGAATAGCCGGGGGGTTGGCGCTGATCGCCCAACAAGCCCCGGTCGTCAAGCGGACCATCCTGATGAAGCAGGATATGAGTATTCCAGACCGGGAGGCCGTGATGGCTTTGGTGGAACTGCCTCCTGGTGCGACGGAGGGAAGACACACTCACCCCGCCGAGGTGTACGCGTTTGTGCAAGAAGGAACGATATCGCTCGAGAATGAAGGGAGTCCCACGGTAACGCTGAAGGCCGGCGATGTCTTCCATATAGCGCCAGGCAAAGTCCACCAGGCGACGAATAACGGCAGCGTCACAGCAAGATTGTCGGCAGTGTTCGTGGCAGAGAAAGGAAAGCCGCTCACGACGCAGGCCAAGTAAAAGCTCTACTCTCTCCCTGACGGCCTATAGAGCCACATGCTCATTTCGCTGTCCGAAGTGCAATGAACCCCTCGTTGCGGCGGACTTGCTGTGTTCGCCGCTGAGGCCGCTCTCGTTGGGTCTGGGGGCAAAGGACATGGGTCACAGCAGATCCGCGCTAAACAAGGACGGGGTGGTTTGTGCGAGACTTTTATCGGAGGAGGGAAAACGATGAGCAAGGTACTTGAGGAGGTTTTAGGGGCGAATGCCCGTTATGCCGAAGGGTTTGGTGACAAGGGCAAGTTAGCCATGCCGCCGGCTCGCAAGTTTGCGATTCTCACCTGCATGGATGCGCGACTCGATCCGTCCAAATTTGCGGGACTTGCGGAAGGAGACGCTCACGTCATTCGAAACGCGGGCGGCCGGGCCAGCGATGACGCAATTCGATCATTAGTGATCTCATATAAGTTGCTCGGCACTCGCGAATGGTTTGTTATTCATCACACCAACTGCGGCATGGAGCTGTTCACAGACGAAATCATGCGTGATCTGCTTGGAAGCAGCCTGAAGACCGCGACCTTCGATGGAAAGGTCTGGCGGGATAGCGCAGGATCTGGTTCCACCGAAGGTCAATTCATAGATTGGCTGACGATCAAGGACCAATCGAAAAGCGTAGTCGCGGATGTCAAGCGCGTTCGAACTCACCCTTTGGTTCCTAGTGACATCCCGGTCTACGGATATGTCTATGACGTCGCAACGGGAAGACTGGTAGAAGTTCCCGAGGCCACTGCAGCGGGCAGGGCTGGGTAATCCGACGGGAACCCACGCAAGGGCGAACCGCGAAGTAAGAGAGAGCTACGACAGGAGCAGTCGCGCCCGCTTCCCAGTGGATGTAAAACGGCGTTGAGTCCACACCACGGATCTGGACTTCAATCAAGTCGGCGGGGGAATGCGACTCTTTCTCGGCCCACCGCGGCGAGGATTCAAAAAGGGTCCTAATGGATAAGATAAGCTTGGAGAAGGTCGGGCCTGGAAACCTCTCAACTTATGGCATCGGCTGCCTTACCGACCCCCAGAATCAAGGCTATCAACCCAAGGTCGAATGGCTCCAGAAGCGATTTGCTGAGGGCCTGCGCTTTCTGCTTTTCCGTAATGAAAAGGGCAAGCCGCTGGCCTTTCTCGAGTACGTGCCGGGTGAGTATGCTTGGCGACCCGTAGACGCGCGAGGCTGGCTGTTTATCCATTGTTTATGGGTATATCCCTCGGGGAAGAAGGTGGGCGGGTTGGGCCGCCGCTTGATCCAGGCATGCCTGGAGGAAGCGCGGCAGACTGGGGCCACAGGCGTGGCGGCACTCGTCAGCAATGGAGTCTGGATGGCAGGCAAACAAATTTTTCTCAAGAATGGATTCAAGCAGATCGCGGAAACCGATCGATTTCAACTGGTCGTTTACCGCATGAAAAAAGGGCAGGAGCCGAAGCTCCGCGATATTAGGAGCAATCTGGCAAAATACAGAGGCTTGCACATCGTGTATTCCGCACAATGCCCCATGCTGCCTAAGTCAGTGAACGATCTGTCGGAAATGGCAGCCGAACACGGCCTGAAACTGAACGTCACTGTCCTCAAGAGCCCACGCGAAGCGCAAAACGCGCCGTCGTATTATGGTGTTTTCAACCTGGTGTGGAACGGGCGGCTGCTATCGGATCATTATGTGAGCAAGGGACGGTTCAAGAACATCCTTCAGAAGGAGATTCTGAGAGGGGAGGATTAAAACGACTCATTCCCCTGGTTCATCTAGAGCTTCAGGGATGAAGCCAATCCTCTCGTTGGAGCTAAAACATGGGGATGAAAGCTATGTCTCGTCCGTTGTTGGCCTCCCTGATCATCCTCGTTGGCTCGGCTACTGGGCCAGGCTGGAGTGGCGTGACCTGCTCATTGGACGAACGCGATCCCGGCGCAGCCATGCAGGTCTGGCGGACTCACCTCGGGCTACAAACACGCGATTGATTACTGGCGTGCCTTCGTTATTGATTTTCTGCTCGACCAGCGCAATTTAGGGGGCGAGCTGCTTTTTCGCACCGGACTTCGATGAAACGAGCTTGTGTTCGGTCCCCATGAATGCATTTTGATGACGACAAGAAAATTTAGGAGGCAGGCAGTGGCATTAAGCGCCTTCGATGAAAAGTCGAGACCGCCACAAGATGCGGAGTTAAAGGCAACGCTTGGAAAGACATTCGTCCAGTGGGGGAAATTGAAAAGGGTGATCGGGCTGAGGTTTGCCCCACTGTCGGTTGATTGGGGATTTTCCAGCAAGAAAACCGGCTGGGGACTGAGACTCAAACAGGAGAATCGAGCCATCCTTTATATGATCCCATGCAAGGGCTACTTTCTCGCTTCCTTTGCCTTGGGAGAAAAGGCTGTGAAGGCCGCCCATGAGAGCAATCTGCCTGTTTTGTTTCTCAATGTCATCGACGCCACAAAAAAATATGCTGAGGGCCGCGGCGTAAGGTTTGAGGTGAGGGGTGCCGAGGATGTCCGTGTCGTGGAAAAGCTTGCCATGATCAAGATGGCGAATTAGCCCTCACTTGAACTGAGCCGAGGCGTCGGGTAGGCAATTCTTTTGGCTCGAACTTGCAACTGATCCGCGTATCCCGGTCCACCACCTTTTCCGAATCGGTCGGAGCCGAATATGAGGATGCCGCGCACGACGGCAGGAGACTCACATGAAGAGAAAAATAGAATGATTCTGCACACGGCCCTCTGGATTGTCGTTATCCTCTTCCCAATTTCCGAAATCAGCCTTGGAATCAGGAAGCGGGCCGACAGGTCAGTCACCCGTTCGGAGGACCGGGGCTCCCTGCGCCTTCTCTTGTCGATCATCGCCGCATCGATTGCCTTGGCTATCACCTTCCAATGGATCCGAGTGGCGCGACTCCATGGATCGCCGACGGGGTACCGTGCGCTTGCCCTTAGTCTTCTCATCAGTGGGCTCGCCATCCGCTGGTCATCGATTGCCACTCTGGGGCGACTATTTACCGTTGATGTCGCCATTCACCGCGACCATACGCTTGTGGAGAGTGGTCTCTACAAATACATTCGACACCCTTCCTACACCGGGTTGCTCATGGCTTTCTTCGGTTTGGGGTTCTCCTTCGTAAACTGGCTCAGCCTGATTGTGCTTGTTGTGCCCATCACCTTGGCGGTGCTGAATCGCATTTCAAAAGAAGAAGCAGCGCTCCGGGAGGGCCTGGGCGAACCCTATACGACCTATTGCACGCGCACAAAACGCCTTGTTCCATGGGTCATCTGACGAATTGGCACCTTGTGTTCCCGGCAGTTTTCTGTAAGCGGTCGGCCCAGACCGGAGTAGAGAACAGACCGCCGGGCGATTCAAGGCTCGTAGGAACGATTTTCAGACGAACCTTCAAAGTCAATGTTTCTGAAACGAAAGAGCAATGGCGCCGTGACTGGAGGACTCGGAGCTGAAGGGATTTTCAGGAGGAACTCTTCAGATTCCTGTTGCTCTTTGCCAGATTGATCAATCGGGAGGGAGGAAGGTAGGCCAAGCTGGAGGTGCTTTAAAGGAGGCCAGGGCGGTTCAATATGATCTGCGAAACCAGGGCAGAATAATTTCGTGATACCCAAGTTACGCAAAAAGGTGCAGAATTAGGGTTCTAGAGGCCCGCCCTCGCTTGAAAAGGCTCTTCCAATGTCCCGCTGACCTTCTTCAATCTTGAGAGTTCTCGATCCCGGGCTATCTGAAAATCGGCGAGGAGCAACTGCCCAAAAATATTATTTAAGGCGCTCCCCCTGAAGCGGTTAAGCAACGTGCGGTTATTTGTTGGCAGACACATTTGAAAACCACGCCGCGGTAACAGCATTTTCGATCGCTCAACCTGCAAGGCATGGAAAGGTATTCTCATGGCGCAAAAGGGTGTTATCCCGTCAAACTCTGACGGCCTTGCCCTTCAAACGACGGATTCGGGGAGTAGTCTGAAATTCGGTAAGGACAACAATTTTCAAGTTGAGATTCGTAACCGCGTCGAGGAGTACTTTCGGAGCACGGGCCGGCGGCAACGCGATTGCCCACAGATGTATTTGAAGACGGCCATTCTGCTGGCCTCTTTCGCAGCGTCTTATGTCCTGTTGGTAGTTGTGGCACGGACGTGGTGGGAAGCCCTTCCACTGGCCATCCTGCTGGGATTGTCGACGGCGGCCATCGGATTCAACGTCCAGCACGACGGCGGACATCAGGCTTATTCGGACATCCCATGGATTAACAAAGTGATGTCATTGACCATGGATCTGATTGGAGGCAGTTCTTACGTGTGGCACTGGAAGCACGGCGTGTTCCACCACACGTACGTGAACATCACGGGACATGACCCCGACATCGACCTCAGCATCCTTGGCCGGCAGACGCCGCATCAGCGTGGTTTCTGGTTTCATCGATGGCAGCATTTTTACCTCTGGCCCCTCTACGGGTTTATGGCCATGAAGTGGCATCTTTATGATGACTTCCGGGACGTCGTCACCGGACGGGTCGGCGAGCATCGCGTCCCGCGGCCCTCGGGACGAGAGTTGGTGTTCTTCCTCCTTGGGAAAACAGTCTTCTTTTCATTGATATTCGGGATTCCCATTTTGTTCCACCCCGTGTGGGTCGTGCTGATATATTACGGAGCGACCGAGCTCCTGTTGGGGATGGTATTGAGTGTGGTCTTCCAGTTGGCTCATTCGGTGGAGCAGGCTGAATTCCCCATGCCATGCGAAAATACGGGGAGCATTGAAAATGCCTGGGCCATTCACCAGGTTGAGACGACCGTGGACTTTTGCCGCCAAAGTCGGATGGCGGCCTGGCTCCTTGGGGGCTTGAACTTTCAAGTCGAACACCACTTGTTTCCCCGGATATGCCATGTCAATTATCCGGCGATTTCAAAGCTCGTCGAGGGGACCTGCCGCGAGTTTGGATTGACCTATAACGAAAACAGCACTCTTTGGGCAGGTATAGCATCACACTTCCGATGGCTGCGTCGGATGGGGGTTCCGCAGGATGGGGCGATGGGATGAGGCAGGGAAGGGGTAGGCTGGCATGGTGGCTGGCGTCCCTGTTCCTTGGGCCACTTGCGACCTTCCTGATTGTTGTCATGGAACCTGTAACTCCCAAGCATCCGAACGCTGCATAAGCAATTAATCAGAGAATTCCCGCCATAGATTTGTCCAGATCTACAATCTATCTTCACTGTTTCGAGCGGACTATCAAATTGAGCTGAGGCTGTGGGTGAAGGTCCACCCGCCTAGAAGCCTGACGCTTCAATAACACCATCTTGCTTTGCGGATTAGAACTCGCTGTCGTGGGGACTCCCCCATCAAAGGAAATAGTCCGTTACTCCGTATATTTAAATGAATCTTTGCGGGGCAGCGGCTCAAGGTTGGATCACATCGCTTCGTCCCCGGCCCTCTATAGGCGCACGAGGATATCATGGGCTTCGGCGAGATCGCGGGCGGAAGGAGTAACAATGGTCTTTCCGTGGATGGCGATTTTTTCATTTGAATCGATGGCCATCCGGACGTCGGCCTCGCTGACAAAATCTACGGGACGGAGGGGGGTGGGGTCTACTCGAGGGGGCGGGTCAAATGTTTTTTTTTGAGAAGAGGAGGAGGATTCAGGAGAAAGGTGTGGTGTGGCAGAGAGGTCGGGGCCACCCGGAGAGGTTGATGCAAAAATCCCCTTGCTGGCAAGGAATCGGTCGACCACCGATGCGATAAGGGCGCGATCCGGACTCGGGGCACTCGCAACCGCAGGAGCCGTTTGGGTGCGGTGTGTGGCCGGAGGCTGATATTCCCGGAGTTCGAAAGCGACACGCCGGATGTTTATCAGATGCATTGGGGAAATGTTGTCCGAGGTGATATTTCCCCCGGGAGCCCCGCAGCCGAGGGTCATGGAGGGAAACAATCCCGTGGTATAACCGACGGCGCCGATGGAAGCAAGGGTATTCACGACCAAACGGAAGACGGGTTTGCGCAACGCAAATTCCCGGATAATGGATTCATCGTTGCAATGCAAGGCCAGCGTATGGCCCAGCCCGCCAAAGTTCAGCACTTCGACACAACGCTCGCAGCCTTCCCGCCAGTCTTTGACGACATAAAATGAAAGCACGGGCGACAGTTTTTCGATCGAAAGGGGATACTTCCTTCCCACGCCCGCGAGAGGAGCGATGAGCACGCGCGTCGTGGAGGGGACACTGAGGCCGGCCTGCTCGGCGATGTACGGGGCGGGCTTGCCGACAATCATTGGGTTGGCCGTGAATTTCTCAGTGACCACCACGCGCGAGATCTTGGCGATTTCATCGTCATTCAAAAAATAGGCGCCATTGTTCTTGCACTCCTCGACCACCGCGTCCTTGATCGCTTCATCGCAAATCAGCGACTGCTCGGAGGAGCAAAGTGTCCCGTAGTCAAAGGTCTTGCCATTGATGACGTCGCGAACGGCCTTGGCGACATTGGCGGTCTGTTCGATATAGGCGGGAACGTTGCCGGGTCCGACTCCGAAGGCTGGTCGGCCGGAACTGTAGGCCGCCTTCACCAGACCATGGCCTCCCGTAGCCAGGATGACTGCCGTGCGCCGATGCGACATCAACTCCTGGGTCGCTTCGAGGGTCGGGTTGGTCAGGCACCCGATGATGCCGTCGGGGGCGCCTGCACCACGGGCGGCCTCGTTAAGGATGCGGGCCGTTTCCAGAATACACCGCTTGGCAGAAGGGTGCGGACTGATGACGACGGCATTTCGCGCTTTCAATGCGATGAGCGCCTTGAATATCGCGGTCGAAGTGGGATTGGTGGAGGGGATGATGGCCGCGACGACTCCCAGGGGGGAGGCCACCTCCCAGATTTTCTTCTCGCGATCCTGATGAAGGATGCCTACCGTCTTCATGTCCTTGATCGCTTCATAGAGATTGACGCAACAGAACTGATTCTTGATCGTCTTGTCCGGCACATTTCCAAATCCGGTTTCTTCGTGCGCGGCCTGAGCCAGAGGCACCACGGCCCCTTGCGCGGCACGGGCCATCGCCGTTACGACAGCATCTACCTTCTCCTGCGTGAACTCAGCAAAAATCTTCTGCGCCTCCACGGCGCGCGCCATGAGGTCACGGACCTCCTGAATCGCCATCAAGTCTGCGTCTCGAAGCGGAGTAGTCATGGAATCAACACGGAAACACGCTGAGTAAAAGGAAATGGTCCTGATTTATTTGATTTTCTTTGGGTTTGTCTCTTTGCCACCCGACGGAATCAGTTTTTCTGCTTCTTCGTGCAGTCGTGGAATGACGTGCACGCTGATCAATTCGCCGATTCGGCGGGCTGCGGCTGCCCCGGCATCCGTGGCAGCTTTTACGGCACCCACATCGCCGCGGACAAAAACCGTCACATATCCTGCGCCGATGTATTGTTTGCCGACCAGGACAACGTTGGCGCACTTGACCATGGCATCGGAGGCCTCGATCGCTCCGACCAGGCCTTTAGTTTCGATCATTCCCAGAGCGTCCATGGACTTGACCCCTTCCTCGGGAGTGCGCGGGTGGACTTAAGACTGGCTGCTACGGTCTCAAAATCACTGGTACGGTATCACTGCGGGAAATCGAACGTCAAGGAGAATGGAAAATGGCGGGCTCATCCGGGTGCCAGGGTATGGAGGTCTTGTGGGGTTTGCTTTATTGACAGGCTCGAACCTTTCTCCTAAGATTGATGTGACTTCTGCGAGAATGGGCTTATGGCATCCTTTGGCGAACATCTAAGACAAATCCGTGAACTGAAGGGACTATCCGTGGAGGATGTGTCCCGGGCCTCCAAGATCAACCCTCACTTTATTGCCGCCTTGGAGATCGATAATTTCGATGTGCTTCCCGGGGGAGTATTCAACCGCGGGTTCATCAAGGCGTATGCCAGGTGTTGTGGTGCCGACGAGCGCGAACTGTTGTCTGAATACGATCAGCTCCTCAAGCAAAAACGGGGGCCTGATTTGCAACTCCTCCCGGTCGACAAACCTGTGTCTACGGAGAAATCCAGACCCACGGGAAGATATACGCCGGCCATCATCGCCTTCGTACTGATTGTCATTGTGGGTGGGTTCTTTTATATTCGTTCCACTCGAACGAAGCTTAGTCCTAAACCAGAGGTTGAGAACGCTGCGGTCCAGCCGCCGCCAACTGGAGTTCAGAGCCCTGCGTCCTCAAGCCCCTCGACCGCTGAGAATCCTGTGCTCCCAGCGGTTCTTCCACCGAACCCGAGCGGCGAACCAAGCCCGGGGTCCGGACCTGAGACGGATACGACAGGGACCTCCAAGCCTGCTGATTCATCAAAACCAGGGCTGCCGGGCTCTAAAAGTGATACGGCTAAAGACCAATCCACCTCCGCTTTAGGGGAGAAGAAACCTCCTTCCACGCCCGCTCCGGAGGCGCAAGGAAACCCTGAAGAAAAGAAACCGGCGGAAGGTGTGACTGTGGCCAGGGGAAAGGGCCCGATCAGCCTTCAAATCGCGGCGAAAGAAAATACCTGGCTCTCCATCCGCAAGGATGGGCAGGAAGTCTACCGAAAGATTATGCTCTCCAAGGAAACCTTGCATTTTAGTGCGAAGGAAAAACTCGAAATCGTATGTGGAAACGCCGGAGGAGTGACATTCACCGTTGATGGCCGGACGCTGCCCCCGCTGGGGCGCACAGGCGAAGTCAAATCGGTCACCTACGCACGCCCCACCCGTCCCTGAATTGTAATTCTTCAGTGACTCACCACTCTCTTGATTGCAGAGGACAACTATCGGCTTTGCATTCTTGGAGCAGATAAAGTCAGGAGAAGTCGCACTCCCCGTCAAAAGGGCAGCCGCTCGAGGTGTGCTGCCCGTATCCAGGGAAGAGTTGATTGAAATCCTTGTGTTTCTGGGCGACGACCCCGATCCGGCCCTGGCTCAGGAGGCTCGAAAGTCCCTGGATGCTTTTCCGGATGAGGTCCTGAAGCCGATCCTCGAGAGCTCGTTCACGTCTGAAGCCATCTTTGACTTTTTCTCCCGCCCCCCTTTTCGCGCGAAGCATTTGATCGAAGCCATCATTCTGAACACCGCCGCGCCGGACAAGGTGATTGCGCGGCTGGGGAGCGAGGTGGAAGCGCATTTGATTGAGGCGATCCTGATCAACCTCATGCGGCTTCTCCGGTTCCCTGAAATCCTCGACGCCCTGGAAAAGAATGCAAACAACACTCCGGATACACGGCGCCGGCTGGGTGAAGTCCGGGTGGAATTTTTTGAGAAGCGCAACACCTTTGTTCCCGTGACCCCTTTTTCCCCGGCAGAAGAATACGGCGAACCGGCCACCGCCTCTCCTGACCATCCCCTTGAATTCGTCGAGCCTCATCCCCTCTCGACGGACCAACCGCTCGAAGCCGTGGTGGAAGCGACGTCCCGCCTGATGGAGCAGGACGGGGAGGAGATGAATGGCGATCGGATGACGCTTTTGCAGAAGATCGCTCACATGCCCATCGCCGAACGAGTTCAGGCTGCTATCAAAGGATCGCGCGATGAACGGTTGATCCTGATTCGTGATTCCAACAAGGTGGTTTCACGTGCGGTGCTGCTGTCACCGAAAATCTCGGAAAATGAGGTTGAGGCCATCTCCCAGATGAGGAACGTAAACGAGGAAATTCTCCGGTTGGTGGGCCAGTCCCGGAGTTGGTCCAAAAATTACAGTATTCTTCACAACCTGGTTCGAAATTCGCGCTCGCCCATTGGCGTGACGTTGGCATTGCTCAATCGCTTGATGGCCCGAGATCTCAAGTCCCTTTCCAGGAACAAGAACATCCCGGAAGTGGTCCGAAGGAGTGCCCAGCGACTCGTCCACATTCGTGAGGGGGGACAGAGGGCGTAAGCCGTAAGGCTGTCGAGATGGCGTGCCGGACCCTCTTTACGAGCCCACGCGCTTCAATGTACCTACAGCTCCGTCAAGAGCCATCAGGGCGAACCCCGGTAAAACATGGGATTTCCACTTCACCACACCCGCCATTCCATCTCCCCTCAACGAAAAGTGCAACCGATCGACTTGCCGGGTGAGCAAATTCAGGCAGGCGGCAGCTTATCTTGATTTCACAACACACAGCACTGATTCGTTGTCATTCAACGTGATTTTTGAGGGCTTGGATCTTGATCCGCTCAAACGAAATCGGAATGAAGTCTCCTCACCCGACACATTGACCACGCCCACCTGAACGGGACGGTTTCCGTAGTGAGCAAAGACTGGCACGGGCATTTCAAAGGAAACGGGTACGGCTGACTGGAGGATCTTGCCCGACAATACGTATCCCTTCTGCTCGGATCCTCCAAGGGAATAGCTCAACTGGTACTCAGGAATGCCGACGTCCTTGACCCATTCGTCGAAGAACCAATCCATTTTTCGATTTCCCTCCACATCCATGGTGGGGGTCATGTGCTGTTCAATGGTTTTCTTAAAATCCTCAGTGGAGGCTCCTCGATCCTTGAACTGGGCTATGAAAGCCTTCATTGTACTAATAAAACGGGCGTCGGATTGGGTTTGCGGATCACGCATCATCATTCGCAACATATGAATGACCCAAGCCCCTTTCCCGTACACGACCTCCTGATAAGCAGCGGGAGTCTTGGAAGAGTAGAGTCTCCAGCCAAGCCAGATGGGACCGGCGCTCTCGATCGTCTGGTCCCCTTTATCCTTCTCAAGCAGGTGAAGCTTCAAATGGCGCATCGCTTCGATCCAATCTTTATCCTTCGGATCCTTGGTCGCTGCGTAAATACGGGCGGCATAATTAGCCATTCCCTCCATCAACCAAGTGTCGTGGTAGCTTTCTGTGCCCACCAGGTTGCCCCACCACTGGTGAGCGATTTCGTGCGCGCGCATCAATTGGGAGAAGGCGATCTGTGAATCACGATCGAATCCCAAGGCCACCTGTTGCTCATGGGGCAGGAAGGTCAGGGTGGAGACATAACACAGGGAAGGCCATCCCTGGCCAAAGCGGCCGGGGATTTGTGAGATGGCCAGCTTCTTGTAAGGGTAGGGTCCGAACCAGGATTCAAGAAACTGGAGCGCCGAAGCCGTATCACTGATTACGTTGGTTAATATCGTCTGCGTATTGATCGAAGGGAAGACCAAAGGGTCGGGGAAGAGGGGGGGCATTGACTGGCGGGGGCGCGCCTGTTGCATGGCAGCGATTCGCGCGGCCCGGAGCTGGTCGAGGCGCGCCTGGAGGTCGCGCACGACAGTCTCAAGCCCTCGATTGGCAAACACTTCCACTTGAACGTCCTCGACTTTCTGGCTCTTGGTCAAATATTCGCCGAGGTTGAAACCGGCCACTCCGATGATGCATCCCGAGTCCCATTCCGAAGTCTTTGTAAGCCCTTCCGTGGTTTCACTGATCAGATTTCCCGTAGCGACCAGCGTCATGGAAGCCGGGTAGTGAAACGTTAAGCGGTACCGGGCAGCGTCAGAGAGACCGTGATTGGGATACCAGGTACCCCGCGCTCCCACGAAATAGATCCCATTGCCAAGGTTGGTGATGACATCGCCCGAGTAATTGAAAACCAGGGTCAGCGGTTCATCCTTGCGGGTCGGGTGGTCCAGTAGGACATAGACAAGGTCATCTCCCCGGAGTGCGATTTCGTGCCCCTCCAACAAGCTGTTTTGGAAGAATTCAAGGGGATGATCAGCTCCATCCTTGACGGAAGAGACTTTGAGGCCGCGTGACAGCTCAAAGGGAAACAAGCGTTCCCCTTCGACCCGGGAATTCAAATCGAGCCGGGCTGTCGCCGTGACCTGTGCGTCCGCCCTGATGGTAGTTTCAACGGACACGGAGGCGATGTGGTACCCGGAGAGCTGTTCCAGATCCGTTTTGGGCGAATCCGCCTTGGAATGCCGCGCCCGGAACGAACACCAAATGTCGGCGTAGTTGATCCCCTCTTCGTGAGTGACATTTCCCAGGAGAACGGGTTCGTAAGATCGTTCGTCATAAAGAGCCTCAAACCATCCTTGGGACCGGCCGTTTAATGAGGCTTGGAAAAAAGGATGGGGATGTGTGGCCAGAAGATCCTGCAAGATCCGGTAATTCAGGTCTGTTGAAAGGGACCGAATGGCTTCGTCCCAAGTGCTCCGCAATCCCAGGTCGTTGGGCACCGGAGACGCGACCTCTTCCGCCCCCTTGGTGATTTCATTGAACAGGTCATCGGTGAACCTGAAAACAGCGGAAGAGAATCGTTCCGTCAATACGGGTGAATTTGTAAACTTGTTGAGCTGAAACTTTTCGATCTTGCTGGGAGGAATGACCAGGATTTCTCCGTCCCCGATGAAAACGGCCCCGGTGATGCGTCCCAAAACAGGCGTGAGAAAAACGATAGTCCCGCGGTGTAGGGTCAGGTGCAGGGCATCACGGTCGATATTTACTTCCCGGATTTTGAAGGTGTTCGCTGGGTCAATGGAGATTTGGGCGAGCGCATTGAGGGTGTTTCTACCCTCGCTGTTCGCAGCCGGTTGCGGACTCCCTGTCTGGGAGATTGCCGGAATGCTTGAAACCGCTAGGGCTACGGCCAGGCTTAAAACACCCGTCAGTCCGATCCTCATCATCCAGTGGAGAGGTTTCATTGTCTTGATAGCAAAGGGCGAAGAGCACTTCGAGTCGATATCCTCCGCCAACCCCATTTTAGGATAACGTCTTCCTAAGAGACAATACGGGCATCGATGCCCGGAAGTTTCTGAAGAGGGAGTCGCGCTGCCTTTGCCCGGGACAGTCTCTCTACGGTGCCTGATTGACGCGGACAAAGCCTTGGGACGGCCATCGTCCCCACGGGATGGTTCAACGGGCGGCAGCCCGGTTTCCCCACAGCATGAGAACACACACCGCTTTAGACGCTTCAAGGGCTCTAGAAGTGCCGCTTTTTGTCTAAGGGACAAGAAGGTGCAGCTTGGAGGAGGGTTGATTCGAACCGCGAGGTAAGGGCTGGGCAGCCTGGGGGCCCCAAACTTATCCCTGGCTCATCGAGGCAAGAAATTCACCATTGCTCTTCTTTTTCGACAGGCGTTCAATCAACAACTCCATGGATTCAGTCACGGAGAGGGGACTCAGCACCTTTCGCAGCACCCAGATGCGGTTGAGTTCGTCCTTAGGCAGGAGGAGTTCTTCCTTGCGGGTGGCGCTCCGGTTGATGTCGATGGCCGGGAAAACCCGCTTGTCGACGAGTTTGCGATCGAGGTTGATCTCCATGTTGCCGGTGCCTTTGAATTCCTCGAAAATAACATCATCCATGCGGCTTCCGGTATCGATGAGCGCGGTCGCGATAATGGTTAGCGACCCGCCTTCCTCGATGTTTCTCGCCGCCCCGAAGAACCGCTTGGGACGCTGTAGCGCATTGGAGTCAACGCCACCCGAGAGGACCTTGCCGGAGGGGGGGACGATAGTGTTGTAGGCGCGGGCCAGGCGCGTGATGGAATCGAGAAGGATGACGACATCGCGCTTGTGTTCGACGAGCCGCTTGGCTTTCTCAATCACCATTTCAGCCACCTGTACATGTCGCGTGGCCGGCTCATCAAAGGTTGAACTAACGACTTCCCCTTGCACCGTGCGCTGCATGTCGGTGACTTCTTCCGGTCGCTCATCGATCAAAAGGACGATCAACGTGATTTCGGGATGATTCGTCGTCACCGAATTGGCGATGGTTTGCAGCAGCATCGTTTTTCCCGTACGTGGAGGTGCCACAATCAAACCCCGCTGTCCTTTGCCGATAGGTGTGAGCAGATCGAGCACCCGGGCGGAGATGTTGTCAGACACCGTCTCGAGCTTAATGCGCTCGTTGGGATACAGAGGCGTCAGGTTGTCAAAGAAGATCTTCTGCCGGGCTTCATCGGGGGGTTCAAAGTTGACCGCTTCAACCTTGATTAACGCGAAATAGCGTTCCCCGTCCTTGGGCGGACGGATTTGTCCGGAGATCGTGTCGCCGGTGCGCAGATCAAATTTGCGGATCTGGGAGGGGGAAACATAGATGTCATCCGGGCCGGGCAGGTAGTTGTAATCGGGCGCACGGAGGAATCCGAATCCATCGGGCAAAGTCTCAAGCACCCCTTCCGAGAAAATGAGCCCGTTTTTCTCAGTCTGGGCCTGCAGGATCTTGAAAATCAGCTCCTGCTTCCGCATGGTGGAGGCACCCACCACCCCGAGATCTTTGGCGATTTGCATCAGGTTGGTGATATTCATTTCTTTCAGTTCTGATATGTCCATAACTTCTCCAATTTGATTTTGATCCATGGTAGTTAATGAATGGAATGTGGATGGCGTCCGGTTTGACTCACCTAATGATTTCTCTTCAGGCTTACGGCCGGGGTGAGCCATGACTGTTGGCGGCCGATGCAGCCCGCGACGCATTGAAAACCGTCTTGAAATGGATGATGATTCAATACCGGGCCGCAGGGAAACGCCACTACGAGGGCAGGACGTTCAGGATTTCCCGCCACAACTCGCGACGTCCAATGTGTTTGATTGTGGAATAGTCAATTAATGATGAGTTCCGGGTCCACCTTTGCAGCCGCCTGTGCGCCTCACGCAATTCGTTTGATGAGAGTTTGTCAGTCTTGGTCAGCACCAGGGTGAGCGGTTTCTGGTAGGCCATGAGCCACTCGAGCATTTGTTCATCGAGGGGCGTGGGAGCCACACGACTGTCGAGCAGCAGCACGTTCAATCTCAAAGGCTCTCGCGATTCTAGGTATTCCTCCATGAGACGATGCCACCGCTGTCGGACTTCCTCGGGAACCTTTGCAAAACCGTAGCCAGGGCAATCGACAAAGTAGAACTTCTGATTCACCACGTAATAGTTGATCAACTGGGTGCGTCCAGGCGTGGAGCTTGTCCGTGCCAGTCTGATTCCCAGGAGGCTGTTGATCAGACTGGACTTGCCCACGTTGGACCGCCCCAGAAAGGCAATCTCGGGCAGTCGGTCGCGCGGGGAATCGCTCAGCCGCGCAACACTCTTCAAAAATCGGCCGGTAACTTTAATCAATGGGCAGAGATTTTCTTAGTGCGTCATTGAGTCGTGTTGGGAGCCGGGATTGACCTCTTCCTTGAGGGTTGGCTTGAACTCCTCGGTCAATTCAAGGGGTTCGTCCGTCGGGCGCCCCGTGCTGACTAACGGACTCACCAGGGCGACCTTCAGGACTTCGTCCATGTTTTCGACGAAGTGGAGCTCAAACGCCTTCTGTATCTCCGGAGGTATCTCGGCGAGATCCTTTTCATTGTCCTTCGGCAGGATGACAGTACTGATGCCGGCACGATGGGCCGCAAGCAGCTTTTCTTTGACCCCGCCGATGGGTAACACCTTACCCCGCAGTGTGATTTCTCCCGTCATGGCCACATCCCGGCGGACCGGAATGCGCGTCAGCACAGAGACGAGCGTGGTTGCCATCGTAATGCCCGCCGAGGGCCCGTCCTTGGGGATGGAACCTTCCGGAACGTGAATGTGGATATCAAAGTGACGATAGAAGTCCTTGGGAATGCCGAACAATTCAGTCCGCGATCGGACATAACTCATGGCGGCTTGTGCGGATTCCTGCATCACGTCCCCGAGTTTGCCGGTCAGGGTGAGTTTGCCCTTGCCCTGCATCAAGGTGGCTTCGGTACCCAGAATCTCTCCACCCACCTCGGTCCATGCCAATCCCGTCGTCAATCCCACCTCGTTCTTCTCTTCCGACTTCAGGTTTCGGAACTTCCGGACGCCCAGGAAATCACTCAGGTTCCCGGAAGCGATCTCCAGCCGTTCCTGGAATTCCTTCTTAACCACCTTACGGGCCAACTTGCGGCACACGGATCCGATTTCCCGCTCCAGGTTGCGCACCCCGGCTTCCCGAGTGTAATACTGAATGATATCGCGGATCGAGTCGTCCTTGAATTCCAGTTGTTCTGGTTTAAGCCCCGCCTGTTGCATCTGCTTCTTGACAAGGAACCGCTTCGCAATTTCCATCTTTTCATATTCCGTGTAACCGGACAATCGGATAATTTCCATGCGATCCTGCAACGGTTGTGGAATCGTATGGGTGACATTGCCTGTGCAGATGAAAAACACCTGCGAAAGGTCGTACTCCACATCGAGGTAATGGTCCACGAAGGAGTGATTCAATTCCGGATCCAGCACTTCCATCAAGGCGGCCGAAGGGTCGCCCCGGAAGTCCATCGACATCTTGTCGACTTCATCCAACAGGAAAACCGGATTCTTGGTTCCCGCCTTCCTCATCATCTGGATAATCTGGCCCGGCAGCGCCCCGATGTAAGTGCGGCGGTGGCCGCGGATTTCGGCCTCATCCCGCACGCCCCCCAAAGAGAGACGAACAAATTTGCGTCCTGTGGCCCGGGCAACGGACTTCCCCAGCGAGGTCTTTCCTGTACCGGGAGGGCCCACAAAGCAAAGAATCGAGCCCTTCGGATTCTTGACAAGTTGCCGGACCGCAAGAAACTCCACAATCCGCTCTTTAATCTTCTCCAGGCCATAATGATCTTCGGCAAGAACCTTCTCTGCCACCTCAAGGTTCCGGATCTCCTTGGTCCGTCGCTTCCACGGGACCGCCAGGAGCCAGTCCAGATAATTGCGGGACACAGTTGATTCAGCCGACATGGAGGGCATCATTTCGAGCTTTCTCAGCTCCTCGAGCGCCTTCTTCTCGACCTCTTTGGGCATGCCCGAGTTTTCAATCTGTTTCTTCAAGTCCTCCAGTTCACTCTTCTCGTCTTTGCGCCCCAGTTCCTTCTGGATGGCCTTGATCTTTTCGCTGAGATAATATTCCTTCTGCGCCTTCTCCATCTGCTTCTTCACACGGTTCTGGATGGTGCGATCCATGTGAAGTTTCTCGATTTCGATGTCGAGGACCTCAATGATGCGGTTCAAACAATCGATGGGGTTGGGGATTTCCAGCAGCTGCTGTTTCTCTTCGATGGGAATGGAGAGGTTGGCCGCTATGGTATCCGCCAGTTTTTGCGGGTCGTCCACCTTGACGGCGGCGATCATGGTCTCGTAGTTCAGATTCTGGCTGAGTTTGACATACTGCTCAAACAGGGAGGTGGCCTGGTTCATCACGCTTTCATAGGCCGCCGGATTGGCAATCTTCACGGCCATCGGCTTGACCGTGGCCTGATAAAATCCCTCGTCGTTGTCCAATTGCAGAATCTTGGCACGCTCCAATCCTTCCACCAACACCTTGACGTTCCCATCGGGGAGACGGAGTGACTGGACGATATTGACGATCGTGCCCACCCTGTATATCTCGTCGGCCTTGGGTTCATCGATCGTCGGGTCGTGCTGGGTGGACAGGATAATGCGTTTGTCTCTGCGGAGCGCTTCTTCGAGCGCTCGAACGGAGGATTCACGGCCGACCACGAAGGGGATCAACATGTGTGGAAAGATCACCACGTCGCGAATCGGCATCATGGGTACTTTGAAGGTCTCTTCTTTGTCTTTGGTATTGAACATAACCACTCTTGAAATAGTTTCCTTTCTCCCTAATGCAGATTTTCACGGAAGCAAAACTCACGTCCCGGGACTTATCCGGCCTTCTCCAGGAGGTTTGCCGAGATCTCCTGCGCCTCAACCATTTGCTTGGTGACGACAAACTCCCGTACCTTGCGCTGAGAAGGGATGTGGTACATGAGGTCAAGCATCAGGTCCTCGAGGATCACCCGCAACCCTCGGGCGCCGACCTTCCGTTCGAAGGCTTGGGCGGCCACTGTTTCAATGGCCTCGGGCTGAAACAACAGCTTGACGTTCTCGTATTCAAAGAGCTTCTGGTATTGACGGATCAAGGCGTTCTTGGGTTCCGTCAAAATCTCGATCAAGGCCTTAACGTCCAATCCGTGAAGTGTCCCCACGACCGGCAAGCGGCCGACAAACTCAGGGATGAATCCAAACTTGATCAAATCCTCGGGCTGGGCCTTCTCCAGAATGGCTGTGTTCCGGAGGTCTGCGGGAGACGGCTGTTGCGCATGGAACCCCAGAGCCTTCCGTCCGAGGCGGCGCTCGATCACCTTTTCGAGCCCTACAAATGCCCCGCCGCAAATGAAGAGGATATTGGTTGTATCCACCTGCGTAAATTCCTGGTGCGGATGTTTCCGCCCGCCTTGCGGAGGGACATTGGCGACCGTTCCCTCCAGGATCTTAAGCAGCGCTTGTTGGACTCCTTCCCCGGAAACATCACGGGTGATGGAAGGGTTCTCATCCTTGCGGCAGATTTTATCGATTTCGTCAATGTAGATGATGCCTTGCTGCGCGCGTGCAACATCGTAATTCGCGGCTTGAAGCAACTTCAAAATGATGTTCTCAACATCTTCCCCGACGTATCCGGCTTCGGTCAGGGTGGTTGCGTCGACGATGGCGAACGGGACATCCAGCATGCGGGCCAGGGTTTGAGCTAGGAGAGTCTTTCCCGTGCCTGTTGGCCCAATCAGCAGGATGTTTGACTTTGTCAATTCCACGTCGGAGCGGAATTTGGCGAGTTCGATTCGTTTAAAGTGATTGTAAACTGCCACAGCCAGCTTCTTCTTCGTTTTTTCCTGGCCGATGACATAGAGGTTGAGAAATTCATGAACCTCGCTCGGCTTGGGAAGCTTCTTCTGGCCCGACTGAGCCTGTTCGGTCCGGTCATCCTCGAGGATGCTGTTGCACACAGCAATACACTCGTCACAGATGAAGGCACGAGGGAACTCGTTGGGGGAAGAAATGAGCTTGCGCGCTTTGTCCTGGGTCTTGAAACAGAACGAACATCTCAAAACTTCATCATTGTCGGTCCGCCTCACTCCTACACTCCCTTTCTTTTCAGGGGATTACCTCTGGTTAATCACTTGATCGATTATACCATACTCCTTCGCCTGGGCCGCCGTCATAATGAAATCACGGTCCACATCGCGTTGGATTCTCTCCAGGGGCTGTCCCGTGTGTTTCGCCAGGATGTCATTGGTGATCTCGCGCATTCGGAGGATCTCCCGCGCCTGAATGTCAATGTCTGAAGCCATCCCGGAGATCCCTCCTGCTGAGGGCTGGTGGATCAGGATGCGTGAGTTGGGGAGTGCGAAACGCTTGCCAGGTGAACCCGCACACAACAGCAGGGCCCCCATCGAAGCCGCTTGACCTAGACAATAGGTTGTAATGTCGGGTTTCACAAATTGCATGGTGTCGTAAATCGCCAAACCGGCTGTGATCACGCCGCCGGGGCTGTTAATGTAAATGGAGATGTCTTTATCGGGATCTTCGGATTCCAAAAAGAGCAGCTGGGCAATGACCAGGTTGGCCACGTTGTCGTCAATGGGAGAACCGATCATGATAATGCTATCCCTCAGGAGCCGGGAATAGATATCGTAGGCCCTTTCGCCTCGACTTGTCTGCTCGACCACCATCGGTATCAATGTCATTTTTGCCCTTATTCCAATATGCTGATTTGTTCCAGCTTCAAATACTAAGATGTGGTGTCTTGTTTGTCTAGTTGCGTGGGGCCAGAGACTATATCGGCATTCTCGTAAAGGAAGTTTAGAACTTTTCGGTTTGTCAACTGAGAACGAAGTTTATCCAGCGATCCATCCTTTGTCAAGTGCTGCTTGACCGATGAGAATGACTCCTGACTCCGTTCCACCATTTTGGTCACCTCAGCATCCAACTCCTCTTCATTGACGGAAATATTCTCCTTCTTGGCGATGTGCTCGAGAATAAAAGTCACCTTGACATCGCGGATGGCGGATTCCCGATTGTCTTCCCTTAGTTTTTCCCATTCGATGGACAGCCCCCGGGGATCAACCCCTTGTTGGTACATGGAGCGGATTATCCCCTGCAATCGCGAATCGATCTGAGTCTCCACGAGGGCGTCGGGGATGGGGAACGGGTTCTTCTCAATAATCTGATTGACCAGGGTTTCGAGGGTACGGTTCTTTGCCCGATGCTTCTTACCTTCCTCAATGTCCTTCCTGATTTTATCTTTGAGTTCAGCCAGGGTATCAAACTCTCCAAGCGTCTTCGCCAAGTCGTCGCTAAGTTCGGGCAGCGATTTTGTCTTAATGGACTCGACCTTGACCTGATAGGATACTCGTCGGCCTGCCAGACGACGGTCGGAAAAGTCCTCTGGGTATTCGACCTTAAAATGGGCTTCCTCGCCCGCCGATTTTCCAAGCAGGTTCTCGGAAAACTCCTTTAATGTTTGGCTGCCGCCAATCTCAACCAAGAGATCCTTCGCTTCAAAGGGTTTTTCGGGAGAATCATCAGATTTCCGGGTGGGGTATGCAGTGAAATTCAACACCGCATAATCTCCACTTTGAACAGGGCGATCATTGACAAGGATGAATTCTGCTGATTTTTCCCGCAAATCACTAAGAGTATGCTCGATCTCCTCAGCAGAAACCGAGATGGTCTCTTCTTCCGCATTAAGTCCCTTGTAATCAGAAATCTCGATTGTGGGAAGCACTTCGAATTGCGCCTTGAAGGTAAGAGGCTTCTCCTCCTCCAGGACCAAGTCGTTTACCTCAGGCTGAGTGATGAGGGTGACGTTCTGCTCGGAAGCGGCCTCCCCAATCACGCGGGGAAGGAGCTTTTTCAAAAGCTCCGAGCGTATCTCATGTCGAAATCGCTGCTTGACGACCCCTACAGGGACATGGCCAGGACGGAAGCCTGGGACATGTGCCATTTTCGCAAACTCGTGAGCCACTTCCTCGGCCTGTTTTTTCCAGTCCTCGGGAGGAATCTCAATGTCCAGCTCTCTCTTGCAGCCTTCTTTTTCAATCAGAACCGATTTCACCAGGATCCTTTCGCGTGACCAGGCCTTCTCAAGATTCGATCCTCCTCAGAAGGTGAGAACCGCTCGCGGCCAAGATTAGATTTATATGACAGGTTTCTGAAATGCGTGAATGAACTGTCAATAGGATTCCAAGCGGTCGTGAGTAACCCGTAGCTTTGGAAAACTGAAGCCTCCATACATCGATCATTAACTCAAACGCGCTCGTCGCTCTGTGGTGGGCAAGGAGGGAGTTGAACCCTCACTCCGAAAGGAACGGGATCCTAAGTCCCGCGCGTCTGCCAATTCCGCCACTTGCCCTCGTTGTGAGGACTTAGCGCTACCGGTAAATCCCGCCGCTTCCCTCGGCCGGATCAACTCAAACCACCCTGCAAGTCAATGGGTTTGGAGCATATTACAAGCATCACGTGTAGTATTTTCGAGACCCAGCAATCACGCCGATCGTTGCTGATCCTCTTCCATGAGGCATGAAAATGAGCGGGAATCCAGAGGGATCCGGCAGAAGGGGATTAAACAACAGAATATTGATAAATTCAAGTGGAAAAGTAACTTGCAGGGTTCGCTCGAAGGGACGGGTCGGACCGGTATCGAAGGATACTGCTAGTGTGGTTCAGCCCGAAACAGGCGTGGGTGTCATCCGCTCTCCCCACCATCATTTTTGCTTACGCAAAACTGGCGTTGGGGATCGTAAAACACTTTTTAATCAAGATCACTTCAGACGACGGGTGGCGCCGTTTTAAGGCACTTAGTTTCTGCAGGGCGGAGAGACGCTTCGAGTATCGATAGGTCTCAGCTAAATAGATCTCTCCTTTGGAGTTGTAACACTCAACCTGCACTTCGTAGTAGTGATTGATCATATTTTCTCTTTTGTTTGGACTCGCGCGCATTAAATATCAAAGTTTGGGAGGTCCTGTGCGGACAAGTTTTCGGAATCTCCTGGGTTACGGTGCTCAAAGCTCCTCATACGGATTGTCTTGTCCTCGGTTGGACGAGAATGAACATCAAAATGAGCGTCAAACATCGACGAATTCGGTTGCCTGAATTGCACATCATCATCCATAACCAGCGACTCTGCCTTCCCATAGCCTGTTTCTTAAGGGGGATTTCTTTTCTCGCAGAACGATATTTCAGGTGGATATTCTTATTCTGAAACACTCAATATCGTCGCGTTCCATCACCACCTTACACAACGCATTGTATATACCATCCGTTTTCAATGGGTGATTTGAGTCACAAAAGATCGATTTCGTCCGAGGCAGAACTGATGGCAAAAACCGCAAGGATTTTCGAAAAAGACAAATTTTCGTTAAGTTTCTTTTATCACACTAGCCCGGATTTCTCACCACCTGACCGAATAACCGGTTTAATCTCGGTTCTAAGCTATGTCAACGGTCTGTGGAGCAGTGTCGTGGTGCTGAGTTGACAAGGAGCGCCTTTTTGTGGTT
>JBGQBO010000013.1:0-108168 GCA_041494885.1 Terriglobia bacterium | reverse complement strand
CCGCAATGGAGGTCGGTTGTAGGCGAGGGCCGAATACTGTGGTTTCGATGAGATTATTCCCCAACGTTATCGAATTCACCGCCCCATGGGGCCAATAGGTGAATGTGGAAGCGTAGGTCTTACTGCCCGTTCCGGTCACTCCATTCACTCTTCCTGCCCCGTCATAGTTCGTGTTCACGACTCTCCCCGAGGGATAGGTTTCGCTGGTCATCCCTCCCGCCAGATTATAACCGTATCCCAGCAGGTAGGTCTGCCCATTTGTCGATTGTGAACTTGCCGTCACCCGCCCCATCGCGTCATAACCGGTGTAGTTCGTCGCCGACACCGTCGAGCCCACTTGCGTCAATCGACCTTTCGAATTCGAAACACCCGCCGCGTCGTAGGTATAGGTCACGGCTGGCGTGCCCGACGGATCGTTCTGATACGTTTTATTCGTCAGGCGATTTAAAGCATCATAGACGTAGTTGGTCGTGATCCCCCGCGCGTCGGTCTTCGAGAGCAGGTTCCCATTGCCGTCATAGCCGGTGTAGTTCACCGTTCCGCTCTCGGGATTGGTGGCGCTCATGAGGCGTTTCAAGGAATCGTAGGAAAAGCTGCGCGTTTGCCCGCCTTGCATGACCGTTTTCAGATCGTCCAGAGCGTCATAGCTGTAGGAAGTCGGCTGCACCGGACTCGTGACGTCGCCCAGCGCGCCGGTGTCTTTGTTGGGTTCGTCCACTCGGGTTAGTCTTCCCAAAGCATCGGTCAGACTGCGCCGCGGCTTGCCGGCCTGATCCGTCACCGTCGTCTGATTGCCGCTGTAACCGGTCGTGACGACGGCGTTATCTGAGGTTCTCACCGTTATGACTCGTGACAGCCCATCGTAGCCAAACGTCGTGAAACCGTAAGTCGAATCGCTCGTCGAACGGTACGGATTCGAAACCGTGTGTTTTCGTCCCAGGCCGTCGTAGGTCGTGTCCACATTGACAGTGCCTTGCGGATCGGTCATTAGTTGTGTATGAATCACCCGGCCCAGCCCGTCGTACTTCGTCAAGGATTGAATCAGTTGGTCATTGGGGGAATCCTTGTCGCGTGTCTTCTCCACGCTTGCATTGAGCGGGGCGTCATTGTACAAATAATTCAGGGTTCCGAGATCTGCAAAGGTCGCTTGGGTCAATCGATCCAACGCATCGTTGTATTCGAGCCTCGTCAATTGATTATTTGCGTCTGTGGTCGACAGCGGAGTCCCCCGACACGAATCATAAGTGGAGCGGGTGATCAGTCCCGTGGGGACGTTCGGGGTGGCGGGAGTGGTCGTGACCGTCCGATAGGCCGCCGCGTTTCCGCTCGCTGGGGCGCAGGCGGATCCCGTACTGCCCCACGCGTCAGCGTAGCTGAACGTCGTCGTATACCCTCGCGGATCGGTGGCTTGCATTACATTTCCGGCATCGTCATATTGGTTTTGCGTCGTCACCCACGCCGGACAACTGCCGGCGTCGAAGGGGGAGGTCGCGAGACATCGCCTCACTGAAGTGGCGTTGCCCCGCTTCGGGCCGACCGCATCGAGCTGAACCGCATATGAGGAAGTGAGCCCCCCCGAGTCATACACATAATTCGTTTGGGCCACCGCGTTGCCTGTGCTGTCTTTCACCGTTTGGAGCGACGGGAGATCGCGGATATGAGTCGTCAGACTGGCATCCGGGTTCGTCGTGTCGGGCTTGACCGTGTCATAGTCCGAGGTCAGGAAGCTGGTCTCGGTTCGACGTACAAGCGGTCCGACTGTCCCCTGGCCGTAATCGTACTCTTCTGTGACGGTTTTGTTGTTGTATTGATCGTACTCGAAATGTTGCTTCGACACCTGGCTGGTATCGAGCAGGGTAACGGTGGAGTCAGTGATGTGGGGGTTGTTGGCGGGCCCCTGGTCCGACGAGCCCACCCACCAACTGACCGGACTGTTCTGACCCCAGACGTTTTCCACTCGCCGCATTGCCGGAGACCCCTCCTCGGTCTTGTATTCCTTGCCCTCCTTAAAGTCGGGATACAGCGTCGGATTCCCGATTACATTCGCAAAGGAGATGGCGGCACTGCCAAAGTAGTAGTGTTTCTCTTCGGCCAGCAGGTTCTGGCCCAAATCCAAATGATCCACCGTGACCACCCCATCGTTGCCGATGGTTCCATCCGGGTTGGTGTGTTCCGGACGAGGGTAGGTGGTGCGGCTCTCGTAAGTGTTTCCACTCCCGCCGTTGGGATACACCCGTCGCTCCACCACCCGCCGATAAATTTGATGCGTTTGCCACACAACGCCGCTCGCATCTCCACCCACCACCCCCCCCGCATAATCGTATTCGATGGCCCCTCCCGTCGGCAGGACCACGCGGGCCAGCTCCCCATAGCTGTTGTATTTGAACTGGTACGTTTGCCCATTCGGCAAGACGACCGACGACACCACCCAGTCATTAAAATCGGTGGGGGAAGCATCCAGCCCCGGAAACAGCTCGGTGTAATTCAGGATGGAAAAATCGGGGCGCAACACCGTGTCCATCCAGGCGTAGTTGACCTGGATCGTCTTCCAGGTGTTCCCGGCGGTATCCAGAAACGAAACCCCAGAAGGACTCACACGGAACTTTCGTCCCGCCGCGTCCGTAATCACGTCCCCGGAAAACGTGATCTCGTTCCCGTTTCGATCCCGCATCGAGATGACCACTCCGTTGTCGATGCGATAGCGGGTCCCATCCCGCAGAAAGAGGTATCCTGAGGGTGTGAGGAGATCATTGGCAAAATCGATGTCCACGTCGTCATAGACCTGGAAATTCGTACCCTGGTCCGGGTCGGCGATGAACGTCGCGGAGCTTCCGTCTTCGGTCTCAAAAACCCGTCCTCGCGAGAGAAGTGTGTCGCAAGGTGTGGTGTCGGGGGAGTTTTCATTGACCTCCCCATGACTGGCCGTGTCGCGCAGCTCATATTCGGTGCCATCCGCCTCGGTGAAGGTCAATCGTTCCAGGGTCCTTTTGAAGATTCTTCTGCTCCGCGGGGTGTTCGCACAGGACTGGATGTCGTGTCCCGCCAATCTTCCAACAAGGTAACCGGGGCTATAGAAGGGTGCAGGCGACGGGATGTTTGTGTTCCATCCCCCGGGTAAGGGCGCATAGGATTCAGACTCCACTATATCCCCCCCCGGCATCACCTTCCCTTGCAGCGCGGTATACGTGGCCGTGCGCTGCATGCGCCATTTCTGCTCAATATTGAGGGTGATGGTAAATCCGACCTGGCCTCTACCCCCGACGTGAACCAGGGGCAGATGGAAGCCCAGGGCCCCATTGAACGGATTGACAGTTTCGAATCCGCTCAGCGCGTACGAGCCGGCGGGCGCTCCCGGCGCCAAAGCGGCGGGCGTTGATCCATCCGTGGCGGAGGAGGTGGTGGTGTATGTATCTTGCGCCACCGCTGTGGAGGGGATCCACAGCATGGCTGTGTAGCAAGTGGCCAAGAGGATCAGCACATAGGAGCGCAAACCGTCGGTGAAAGCGCTTGCATCGAGTTTTTTCATGACTTCATCCCCATTCTAAGAAGAGCTGAAAACCTTTGGAACCGCGGTGAATGGAACGCCTTTCGTCTCTTACCCATCTCCCAAGGCTTAATGCGCCGTAATGGTGATGGCGCACACCCAGTCCGGATGACTCAATTCCGTGAGCACATATTGTCCGGGGGTCAAGTCCAGCAGATTGGGGGTTAGCCCTCTCCGTCTGGGAATCTTCACCGCATGCTGCCGCTCGCCGGTACTGCGTGTGATCTGAAGGTTGATTTCCTCCAACCCGCTCCGGTTCACGACCAAGAGATAAAACGGCCCCTTCGGCCGGGCGATTTGCGTTGGCTGAAAACCGATCGTCCGAACCGTGAGGAGCTCCGTTTGAATTCGCACGGGTGCTTTTTGGCCCTGACTGTACCCCGTGGCCCCGAAGATCAGGATCCCGGCACACAGCAATGCGCTGAGGGCCAATATCGAAGACATTCGCCTTCGCAAAGGAATGGATCTCAATTCCCGCCGAAAGAATCGATGCCGATGACCAGTGCCGTGCCTGAGTGGAATTCTCATTCTATTGAGATTCTTCATGACATCCAGTCGCATGGTGTGCCTCCAAGACGCGCTTTTTCTATCTCACTAGATTCGTTCAGTTCGACCTCACAGAGACTAACTCCGGCATTGTTTCACGATCCGATTACTCCAGCCAGTTCGTTTGTTGCGAGTCGTACTCTCACGGCCTTGGCCCTGGGATGCTGCTGACGAGCCGTAAAGATCAATCATGGATACAACCGATTTTGCGGGATGATCTGCTTGGGAGTTGACGGGCTGCTCCAGGATAATTGTGCCTGAGCAGTCCCTGTCGTCTCGTGATACTCCAACTTGATGCTGTACCGCTGATTGGCCGTCAGCGCGATGGTTCCGGTCCATTCCTGTGTGGTTGTGCTGGTCCAGTGATTAATGATCTGCTGGCCGTTTACCCACAGCCTGGGCCCATCATTCGTCTTCGCGTAAAAAGTGTAAGTCTCGGAGAACTGGGGCTCCACTTGCCCCGTCCAGCGGATGCTGAAATTGTCGCTCGGCAAGCCACCCGGGCTGCCAGTGCCCCAGTTAAAATTGATCGTCGGATCGACTTGGGCAAAAACCGAAGGATCCACAAGACTGTTATTGTCAAAGTAGTTCCCGGTCAGGCCAATTCCTGTGCCGGGAACAAGGGTCCCCAAGGTTGGCGTGAGCACACTCTGGGGCACAATCTGATAAGGTGTGGATGGGCTCACCCACGAAAGTTGAGCCGATGCGCCACCTGTGTGTTCGTAATACTCCATGGTGATGTTGTACTTTTGATTTGCGACGAGCGTTATACTTCGACTCCACGCCGTGGGCCCCTGATCAATCCATTCATCGATCATCAGGGCGCCGTTCACCCACAGTCTCACGCCATCATCGGTTGTGGCGTAGAAGGTATAAGTCTCAGAGAACTGCGCCTGCACCTGTCCGCTCCAACGGACACTGAAATTATCGCTGGGGAGGGCAGGATCCGGACTCCCATTCCCCCAGCTGAAGTTCACTGTAGGATCCGTGCGCGTCAGGGCGGGGGTTCCCGAGAGGTTAATGTTGTTAAAGTATTCACCCTTCAATCCTCCACTCGGAGGAGTCACGGTGAGGGTTGCCGAGTTCGAAGTGCCCCCGCCGGGCGCCAGGTTGAATACAGTGATACTCCGTGCGCCTGTCGTGGTCACATCCGAACTTGGGATCTGCGCGCTGATCTGACTGGAATTGGCAAAGGTCGTGGTCCGATTGCTCCCGTTGACTTGAACCACCGAGGCGCCGATGAAATTGGCGCCATTGACGGTCAGGGTAAAGGTGGTGCTGCCCGCCGCGACACTCGACGGTGAAATGCTTGAAATCGACGGGACGGGGTTGGGCGCCGTCACGGTGAGGGTCGCCGAATTCGACAAGCCCCCACCCGGGGTCGGGTTGAATACCGTAAGGCCCAGTGACGCCGGAGAGGCAACATCCGTGGCTGGGATTGAAACACTCAACTGTGTGGAGCTTGTAAAGGTGGTGCTGCGGTCGCTCCCGTTGACCCGGGCCACCGAGCCGTTCACAAATCCCGAGCCCGTCACCGTAAGGTTGAATGCCGCGCTGCCCGCACCCACGCTGGAAGGAGACAGCGTCGTGATTTGGGGCACCGGATTTGTGTAGGTGTACCCGTTGACGAGGGGCACATTCTGGCTATCTGGGTTCGTGACCACCACATTGACGGCCCCCGCCGCGTGAGCGGGCGTGGTGGCGGTGATGGAGGTGCTGCTCCCGACGGTGACATTCGTCGCGGATACTCCTCCCAGGGTGACTGTGGCCCCCGTCTGGAAATTCGTGCCCGTAAGGGTCACTGAGGTTCCACCGCTGATTGTTCCCGCCGTGGGAGAAATCGATGTGATGGTGGGGGGCGGAGTAATGAACGTATAGCTGTTGGAAAGCGTCACATTCTGGCCGTCCGGGTTCGTTACCGTCACATTGACTGCACCCGCGGCGTGAGCAGCCGTGGTGGCGGTGATAGAAGTGCTGCTTGCCACCACCACATTCGTGGCCGCGGTCCCACCCAGGCTCACCGTAGCTCCGGTGAGGAATCCCGTCCCCGTGATCGTAATCGCAGTCCCGCCGTTTGTGGTTCCGGAGGTGGGGGAAATGGAAGTCAAGGTGGGCGCTGGCCCGAGGTAAGTATAGCCGTTCGCCAGCGTCGCATTCTGTCCACCCGGATTGGTCACGACCACATTCGCGGCGCCGGCCGCGTGAGCAGGAGTGGTCGCGGTAAGAGAAGTGCTGTTGACAAAGGTGACGCCGGTTACCGCCGTGCCTCCCAGACTTACGGTGGCTCCACTGACGAATCCCACTCCCGAAATGGTCACCGCGGTGCCGCCATTGATCGTTCCCGTATTGGGAGAAACCGCGGTCACGGAGAAGGGCGGAGTATACGTGTAGGCGCTGTAAAGGGTCTGCGTCACGTGTTCTCCGGTGATGCCATTGATCAAGGTGACCACAACATCCACGACACCGGCAGCACGGGCGGGCGTCGTTGCATAGAGATGGCTGTCATCGCCAACCGAGACGCCGGTTGCAGCCACGCCTCCGAAGGTCGCGGTGGGCGAATTCGAAAACAAACCGAACCCGGAACCAATGAGAGTCACCCGAGTGCCCCCCGCCGTGGTTCCCGAGGTCGGCGAAAGAAAAGTCACCATGGGGCCCGCCGCATATAAGTACCCGTTGGTGAGGGTCCCGCTCTGGCCGCCACCGTTCGTGACGGTCACGTTGACCGACCCGGCAGCATGAGCCGGAGTAATGGCCGTAATGGAAGTGCTGTTGACGAACGTGACTCCACTCGCCCCCACTCCTCCAATCACGACGGTCGCTCCACTCTGAAAACCCGTGCCCGTGATGGTGATTGCCGTACCTCCATTGACCGTCCCCGCCAGGGGGGTAACTCCTGTCACGTTGGGGGCGGGATTACCCCCCGAGTAGGTGTAGCCGTTGAAGAGCGTCCCGCTTTGGCCGTCGCTGTTGGTGACCACCACGTTTGCAGCCCCTGCCGCGTGCGCTGGGGTTGAGGCTGTAATACTAGTAGCGCTCACTACTGTCACGCTAGTTGTCGGCGATCCCCCAATACTCACGCCGGCTCCATTCACGAAGCTGGTGCCCGCAATCGTCACAAACGTTCCCCCGCTGGTCGGCCCGGTTGAGGGAGTAATCCCCGTCACCGTGGGGGAGGGGTTCCCCACCGTGTAGGTGTACCCATTGGGGAGGGTTCCACTTTGGCTATCCGGGTTGGTGACCACAACGCTGACTGCCCCTGCGGCGTGAGACGGCGTGCTCGTCGTAATGGTAGTGCTGCTCTGCACCGACACGTTGGTGGCCAGAACTCCTCCCAGGCTCACGGAAGCTCCGGTTTGGAACGCCGTGCCCACAATCGTTATTGAGGTCCCGCCATTCGTCGTTCCCGAGGCAGGAGAGACACTTGTCACGGTAGGGGGCGGATTGGTAGTGGTGTAAGTATACCCGTTCGTCAGGGTCACACTCTGTGAATCAGGATTCGTGATCACGACGTTCACGGGCCCCGTCGCATGGGCGGGAGTCGTCGCCGTAATGGAGGCTCCGCTGGGGGCCACCCCCACATTCGTAGCCGCTGCTCCTCCCAAGGTTACCGTGGCTCCACTTTGGAATCCGGCGCCACCAATCGTTACTAATGCCCCCCCACTGATCGTTCCAGAAGTTGGAGAGATGGAGGTGACGGAAAGAGCGACAGAACCGCCTTGCTGTTCTATCGCTAAAAGCCGGCCCCCGACGTAAATGTATTCCTTGGTGAGGGAGATCGGGCCCGGAGTGGCGGTCACAGAGAGCACCTTGGAGTTCGACACCCCGCCCCCGGGCGTCGGATTGAACACCGTGATCGTCAAAGACCCCGCCGCAACGACATCGTTGGCCGGGATCGTCGCATTAAGCTGAGTGGAACTGACGAAGGTCGTCGTGCGATTGCTTCCATTCACTTCGACCACCGAACCGTTGATGAAATTGGAGCCTGTGACGGCCAGGGTGAAAGCGCCGCTGCCTGCGGATACACTGGAGGGAGAGATGGAAGTCACCGACGGCACGGGATTAGAGGCGGTCACCGAAAGGGTGACCGAGTTTGAAAGGCCGCCGCCCGGCGTGGGATTGAATGCCGAGATGCCCAATGTTCCTACGGCAAGGATATCGCTGGACGGGATCGTTGCGTTAAGCTGAGTGGAACTGAGGAAGGTCGTCGTGCGATTGCTTCCATTGACCCTCACGACCGAACTGTTGATGAAATTGGAGCCTGTGACCGTCAGGGTGAAGGCGCCGCCCCCCGCCACCACGCTGGAAGGAGAAATGGATGCGACGGAGGGGACGGGGTTCTGCACGATGGGATTCAATGTGACAGTAAGATTATTGAGCGTGGTCCAAGCACCATTCGGCTGGTTCAAAGAATTGCGGATTCCGGTGTACGTATAAGTGCCCGCAAATGCATTATTGCTATAAGAATTCGTCACACAGCCGTCCGAACCAAGAGTCAGACCCGAATCGGCTTCATAAGCGACTCCATTCCATGTGTACTGCAAATCCACGATCATGTTTGCCCCGCCGGCCGCACAAAAGATGATACTGCCGGGCATGACGATGCTGGTTGGATTGGCCGTCAGGGAGGTGGGATTCGGAGCGGCAATCCGAAGCGAGACAGAGAGGGGAGGGTTTATGTTCGTCCAAACTCCATTGGGAGCGTTCAACGAATTGCGAATGGCAGTAAACTGATAATCCCCCGCATACGCGTTGTTGTCGTAGAGGAGTTGCTTGCACCCATTCGAATCAAAAATAAAACCCGAATCGGTCTCATAAGGCACCCCATTCCACAGATACTTCAAATCAACCGTCATCCCTGCTCCGCCGGCCGCACAGAAGGTGACGTTGCCTGGGATCACGATGCTGGGCCGGTCGACCGTCAGCGATGTAGGATTGGGCGCCTGCGCTCTCAGCGCCAAAGGAGCGCATGCGCTGATCATCACCCATAATCCAACTCGCCATACGATCGAACTGCCGTAGGCTCGCTCTTGTCTTCTCACTCCCCAACGAGGTTCCTTCAAGCCGGCGTCCTGACGCCCTTGCCTTTTTGGAAAATCACAGGAGGACATCAAACTTGTGAAAGTCCGTACAAGCGATGAGTGCAACATGCGAGCCTCCGTTAGTGCAGATCAATCGTTCCAATGTTTTTATCTGTGCTTGTCTTTAGAATCTGGGAAGAAGAGCCTCACGCATGACAAACCCTTCCTTAACCGAGCCCAGGAAATGTCATCGCCGTCTCTTCATTGCTGCCGGGAAAGTTCGAACTGCATCAGCGGGATCTCTCCGCCTCAACTCATAAGGCGCGAAGAGAACGTAGATCAGCTCACCCCTCGAAAATTTTTGTCTAACGTTGACGCGAGGTTTGCTTCTTCAAATCAGAAATGGGGGAGATTAATAGGAGAAGCCGAACCCTGAGATACCTTGGCTTAAAGTTGCAGAGGAGAGAGCCCTCGTGTTAATTCAAGAGCACGACAACACTCCGACCCCTCAGGGTGCAATATTCCGAGGCCGTTTCAAGATCTGCGCTTTAATGCATCACCTCTGCCGCGTCGTCCGGGGCTAATGATACGCGGGCCCAATGGGCCGAGAATCTTGAATGTTGTGGGATCCCAGCGGGATGGTATGTCGCACAACGCATCGGCCGACGTTGTCTACGGGGAAAAAGTAAACAGAGTAATTTGAACTGGAAAACACTTGTCTTCTTTCAGAACTTGCAGACGTGCACCGCCGTAGCGAAGGCACGTCTGCGACTGCCATTCCCTAATCACTTCGCTTTCACCGCCTCTGCCGCGATTTCGATCTTCACGTCGTTGCCCACTACAAGGCCGCCCCCATCGAGCGTTTTCCCGTAGTTCATCCCGTAATCGCGACGGTCCAACGTTATTCCAGCTTCGACTCCCATCCGCGTTTGTCCCCAGGGATCCTTGATTTTTCCGGTGATGGTGAAGGGCAATGCGATCTCTTTTGACACCCCATGCATCATCAGCGTCCCCACAGCGACATAGCCGTCACCTTTTTTTTCAATGCGTTGACTTTGGAAGGTGAGCTCGGGGAACTTTTCCGTCTCCAGAAAGTTTGTGCTGCGCAAATCCTTGTCCCGGTTGGGAGTTCCCGTATCGATGCTGGCGGCCTTGATGGTCACGTTGACCGACGATTTCGTGATATCCCCCTCGTCATACGAAAGCGTGCCCGAAAAATCGGCGAATTTCCCCTTCACGCTGTTGATCACCAGATGCCGGACCGAAAATCCGATTGACGAGTGGACCGGATCAAGCACGTACTTATCAGCACTGTAAACACTATTCACCAGGAACAAGCTGAGGAGCGATGCCCAAACCATTTTCTTCAAACGCATGATGCTTTCCTTTCTTCGTTCTCGAGGTTAATAAGATGAATTGGTACTCACTTGTGGTTCCCAAGCATTCGACCCGTCCAAGTAACCGCCAATTCCTCTCTCCTTGGCAAGGCTTTCGGGTCGATCGAACATTGCCGGGCACGTGAGGGTCTTTCCCATTGCGGGCCATTGTGAGAGTGACGGAAAACCCCACAATGATTTATTCCGCTAGGGAATTCGGGTGGACATTGGGGTGACCCGAACATCAGGATTGTGGTCCAGCCGGGTCGCGTTGCTTCCTGTCTCCACCCGCCCAGTGTATCAAGGCAAGACACCTGCCGCATCCTGCACAGGAGCGAATTTACTTTTTCTGGACGTTTCAAAAAGGAGGAGATTTTAGATGGTTGTTCTGTAGGATGCAATCATTTTCAGCTTTCATTTTCAGCTTCCACTCAACCCAGGCCCAGCGCACTGTCTTTCACTCCTTTATCAGGTGCCGGAACTGCCGCAAAATAAAACGACCACTGCCCTTGGAAAAAGGCGGCAGTGGTCGCAGAGTTTTCAATTTGTCCACGGCTAAGGGTTGGCGGGCAACAATCCCGCTCCAACTCCCGACTTGGAGGGTTCATCCCTCTTGTCCCCAAGCCCAGCCTTGTCGCTTTGGCGCTACAACAGGTTTTCGATCCGCGTATGCTTCAGCCTCTGAGCCCGGGCCACAGCTTCATAGGTCAGGTGTCCGCGGTACGTGTTCACGCCCTCGCGCAACGCCGCGCTCGCCTTCATGGCCTTGAGAAAACCATGGTTGGCAAGGGCCAGGCCATACGGAAGGGTGGCGTTCGTCAACGCAAAGGTGGAAGTGCGCGGGACTGCGCCCGGCATATTGGCGACACAATAGTGCAGAATGCCATCTACGAAAAAGGTGGGATGGCTGTGGGTGGTCGGACGCGTGGTCTCGATGCACCCTCCCTGATCGACCGCCACATCCACGATCACGGAGCCCTTCTTCATCCCCCGAATCATCTTGCGGGTCACCAGTTTGGGTGCGGAGGCGCCGGGAATGAGCACCGCCCCCACGAGGAGATCGGCTTTCTTTGCACTCTCCGCAATGGTATGCGCATTGGAGGCCAGCGTCGCGACGCGTCCGTTGAATACATCATCGATGTAGCGGAGCTGGTTGAGGTTTTTCTCAAGGATGGTAACGTGGGCTCCCATGCCCATGGCCATCTTTGCGGCGTTCATTCCCACGATACCGCCGCCGATGATGACCACCTGCGCGGGCGGAACCCCGGGAACACCTCCTAGCAGGACGCCACGTCCCCCATTGATCTTCTCCAGGTACTGCGCACCCACCTGGATCGACATGCGGCCGGCCACTTCGCTCATCGGTGTCAGCAAGGGCAGGCTTCCGTCCGCTTCCCGGATGGTTTCGTAGGCGATCGCCGTGACTTTGCGGTCCAACAGCGCCCGGGTCAGCTTGGGCATGGGCGCGAGATGAAAATAAGTGAAAATGATCTGCCCCTCGCGCATATGTTTGAACTCGGATTCCAACGGCTCCTTGACTTTCACAATCATTTCCGCTTTTTTCCAAACGTCGGCAGCCCGGGGCGCGATTCGTGCCCCCGCGGCCCGGTATTCCGAATCGCTGATTCCGCTTCCTTCCCCGGCATGCGCCTCTACCCAAACCGTGTGGCGATGGTCGGTCAGGGCACGCACACCCGCAGGAACCAGGCCCACCCGGTTCTCGTTGTCTTTAATCTCTTTGGGAACTCCCACTATCATGATATGAAGCCTCCGCAGTCAAAAATTGGCGCTGAGTATAACATTCCAAAAAATCGAAGTCGAGATGAAGTTCAATCGCAGGGACTTGTTGGGGCGCCTCAGAAAAAAATCTTTATACGAGGTGTAACCCCCCGAAACGTTCCCTCGTCCAGTAGAATTGCTAGGGTGAGAATTCGGCGAGGCAGAAGACGAAGTGACTGTCATTCGTCTTGGATGGTGGATCGCAGGACAGTCAGCTCCTCCACCTTTCCGAACTGCCTTCGAAGTCTCATTCGGCGCCTCCTGTTGAAGAGGCCCCGGACCTCCGGGGCCTTTTTCATTGGAGTTGAAGACGGGGAGGATTTCTTCCAGCCTGTGAAAGCTATAGGGGGCCCGTCCGGGTCGCCCTCGAAAACAAACCACCTGACGGGGTCTTCCCCTGACCGCAATCTCGCTCCGGTGCATCCCGCTCAATTCTGCTGCGCCGGGTCCCGCCACCCCTCAGTTGTTGTCAATCTGGGCCCGCTGAAGTTTTCCGGAGAAATCAATGTAAATGGACTTCCATTCGCTGAAGACATCGAGAGCGGCCGTGCCGGCCTCACGATGTCCGTTACCGGTATTCTTGGTTCCGCCAAAGGGGAGGTGGACCTCCGCTCCAATGGTAGAAGCGTTGACATAGAAGATTCCCGTGTACATGTCGCGCATCGCATTGAAGGCACGGTTGACATCCTGGGTATAGATGGCGGAAGAGAGTCCATAGTCCACGCTGTTGCCGATCTCGACGGCTTCATCAAAACTATTGCACGGAATGACCGACACCACCGGTCCAAAGATTTCTTCGCGCGCAATGCGCATCTTCGGATCGACATCTCCAAAAACGGTGGGCTCATGGAACCAACCCTTTGCATAGACCCCCTTGGTCAGCCGGTTTCCGCCGCACAGCAGGTCGGCGCCTTCCTTCCGGCCGATCTTCACATAATTCTGAACCGTGTTGAGCTGGCTTTCATTCACCGAAGGCCCCATCTCGACCTCCGGATTCAGTCCATTCCCTACGCGAAGTTTCTTCGCCCGTTCCACAAACATCTTGATGAATTCCTTGTAGGCCCGCTTATGAACAACGATCCGGGATGAAGCTGTACACCGCTGGCCGGTGGTTCCAAAGCCCCCCCAAATCGCCCCATCGACGGCCAGGTCAAGTTTGGCGTCATCCATCACGATGATGACGTTCTTGCCCCCCATCTCCAGATGGCAGTGTTTGAATTGTGGCGCGCAGGCCTCGCTTACGGCGCGGCCCACATCGGTCGAGCCGGTGAATGAAACCACTTTGACATCGGGGTGAGTCATGAGCGGGTCCCCCACTTCCGATCCCGATCCGGTGACGAGGTTCAGCACGCCCTTGGGCAGACCGCATTCATCGAGCGTTTTGGCCAGATTGATCGAGGACAGGGGAGTGTCGGTGGCCGGTTTAATGACCACGGTATTCCCGCACACCAGGGCCGGCATGATCTTCCATGAGGGAATCGCCATGGGAAAATTCCAGGGAGTGATCATGGCGCAGACGCCCAGCGGCATTCTCACACTCATCTGGAACTTGTTGGGCAACTCCGAGGGGGTCGTCTGGCCAAACATGCGGCGCCCTTCGCCGGCCATGTAAAAGCTCATATCGATGGCTTCCTGGACGTCGCCACGGGTCTCGGCGAGCACTTTGCCCATCTCACACGTCATCTCGCGGGCAAACTGCTCCTTCTGCTCAATCAATCGTTGAGCAGCTCGAAAAATGATTTCCGCTCGTTTGGGAGCCGGGACCAGACGCCACAATTCAAAGGCTTTCTTGGCTGTGGCTACCGCTTGTTCGACATCACGACGGTCCGACTTCTGAAACACCCCAATCAGCTCATCACTTTGGGCAGGATTGCGGTTTTCGAAGGTCTTCCCCGTGCGTGATTCCACCCACTCGCCACCCACAAAATTTCTGTACACCTGCACCTTATTCATCAGTCCTCCTCGAATTGGGTCCGGGAGAATCTCCCGAATCAAAAGAAAATGATTGCATGGGATGGAACACCGCGGCGGAGCTCGCCCCCGGTACAGGAACACCTGGGCGCTCAGTGTTGGAGAATCAATCCCTGGTGACTGTAACAAATCGTTTCTGGAGCGTCAAGAAAGGGAGGCCGCACTGCCGCTGTGATTCACATCACCCCCTTCCCACATGACGCACGTATAGTGGGAGTGTGGATCTTAAATAAGGACAGCCGTCTTTTCACAAGCTCACAACTGTCGTTTCGACTTGCACATTCGGGTGACCTTTGCTATGGTTTCGGCGTTCTTCGTAGGGTTCCAGCATCCTTCAGCGTTCGGGGCCGCCGCAACACAACAAATCTGAGTCAAAACAGTTCCTCCTGTCCCGTTGTGTTGACCATATCCTAAAATTAAAGGCCACTCCTCAGTCATTAGTCAGTCTGCCCCAGTCGAAATAAAAAGTAAGGAGGACACGTGGAGAAGCGGTTTTATACCTTTATCGTGGCCCACCATGCGACAGCCCGCCTTCATAAGATCCGGATTCCCCATTTCATTCTCTATACGATTCTTGCAACCAGCCTGATCGGCATTATTTCCATCGTGGTGATGACTTCCACTTACATCCGCATGGTGGCGAAAACTTTCGATTACAATAACCTCCGCAAACAAATGGAGACCCTGCAACTGGAAAACCTGAACATGCGGGTGGCTGCCAATCAGATCGATGAAAAACTGTCGGTCATCGAAGCGTTGGCCAAGAAGCTCAGCGTGACCTCGGGCTTGGATAAGCAGGCCCTCAAGCCCAATGCCGGCGGCATCGGGGGTTTTCGTGAGCCGGCTCTTCAGTTGCCCAATCTGGAAGTCCTCAAACAGAACGCCTCAAACCTGGAACTTCAATTGCGCCGCCTCGATCAGTATTACATCGAAATGACAAAAAAGCTGGTCGCTATGCCTTCCCTCTGGCCAGTGCGGGGATACATCACCGGAGGTTTCGGCTTGCGCAATGATCCCTTGAGCGAGGAAGGGGAGGTCCATGTGGGAGTCGATATTTCGACGCCCTATGGAAATAAGGTGATCGCGCCCGCTGATGGCCTCGTGATTTTTGCAGAGCCGAGGGCCGGGTATGGAAACATTATCGTCTTGGATCATGGTTTTGGCGTCACCACGCGGTATGGCCACCTCTCCGCCTTTAATGTAAAGGAAGGCCAGTATGTGAAACGGGGGGATGTCATGGGTTACGTGGGTTCAACGGGCCGTTCGACGGGCGCACATCTGCATTATGAAATTCGCGTTCACGATAATCCCGTGGATCCTATGAAATACATGAAGGGGTGAGCGACGAAAGGCCTGAAACCAGGGAATCCTGAGGGATGTGCGTCTGAGAGAGAAAAAGAGGGGTGGGTGACCAGCACAGCCGGCGATCTCGCCGGTTTTTTTTTGCCCCAACAAATTGCTCATCGGAATAAGACCGCAGGTTCATGCGATGACCATCAACTCTTCACCCGCGTTGACGGTCTTCCCTTCATGGGCGTTTAGACTCTTGATCGTTCCACTCCTCGGTGCTTTCAACTCGTTTTGCATCTTCATTGCTTCCACCACAATCACCCCCTGTCCCGGTTCAACCGTCTGACCTTCTGCCACCAACAGACGTACTACCTTGCCGGGCATGGGGGAGCTGATGGAGAGGTCCCCGCCGGAATCGGCATGTCGATGGCGGAGGGACTTTAATTTTCTCGGGTCCACGAGTTCCAGTGTGATTCGGCGATCGCGCAGGGACACCTGAAACTCCCCGCTGCGGGGAGCGTCCACATGAACATCAAAAACCTTTCCCCCGAGGACGATCGAATACCGTCCCAGAGAAACCCCGATCACATCCGCTTCGTATCGCTCCTCGTTGATTCGCAGTTCAATACGGGAACCCGATTCCTGAATCTCCACGGGGAAGGACTGATCGTCAAAGTAAGCTTCAAATTTCAACGGGAGCCCCCCCTGTCGAATATCTTCGTCCGTCCCGCCCATTTCCATCGGCTCATGGGTGTCTCCCCCGTCAATGCCACGGGTTTGGAATCGCCGCCATTGTGGAGGGTGTGAACAGCGGCGGCCATCAGGGCGACGAGACGTCCCTCCTCCAGGGATCCGGGCGGAGTCGAGGGGGATTCATCAACCCCCATCGATTCCTCCCGCAGAACTTTGTCGATGAATCCCGTGTCATAGTTCCCCAACAAAAAATCGGGATGCCGCAGGATTCTCTGGTAGAACGGGATACCCGTCTGAATCCCCACCACTTCGTACTCCAGAAGGGCCCGGCGCAAACGCGAGATCGCTTCTCCGCGCGTGTTCCCCCAGACGGCCACCTTTGCAAGCAACGGGTCGTATTCAAGGGGCACATCCCAACCTTCATAAGCGCCGCTGTCGATCCGGACTCCCGGTCCGGCGGGCCGTCCCAGGACCGTCAATTTGCCGGGTGACGGATAGAAATGATTGTAGGGGTCCTCGGCATAGATGCGACATTCGATGGCCGCGCCGCGTGGCCGGATATCCTCCTGGGAAAAATGCAGTGCCTCTCCCGCGGCAATCCAAATCTGTTCTTTCACCAGGTCGATGCCCGTCACCCACTCGGTGATGGGATGCTCCACCTGGAGCCGCGTGTTCATTTCCAGAAAGTAGAAGTCCTTTCTGGAATCCACAAGAAACTCCACCGTGCCTGCATTGACGTAGCCGCAAGCCCGGCCCACGGCCACGGCGGCCTCGCCCATTCGCCCGCGGATGGAATCGTTGATGAAGGTCGACGGGGTCTCTTCCATCACCTTTTGGTGACGGCGCTGGATGGAACACTCGCGTTCGCCCAGGGAGATGACGTGCCCCTGGCTATCCGCCAGAATCTGAATCTCGATGTGCCGGGGCTGGTCAAGAAATTTCTCAATGTAAATGGCGTCGTCGCGAAAAGCGTTCAAGGCTTCCGAGCGTGCGGTCCGTATCGCCGATTCCAGTTCGGCTTCCGCATTCACGAGCCGCAATCCCTTCCCTCCACCTCCGGCGGCAGCCTTAACCATGATGGGAAAACCGATCTCCCGGGCAATGGCAAACGCCTCTCGATTATCCAAAATGGGTTGAATTGTGCCGGGGACAATGGGAACTCCGGCACTCTTCATGGCCGCCCTCGCTGAGATCTTGGATCCCATCAAGTGCATGGCGATGGCCGGTGGACCAATAAAAGCAATCCCGCTTCGCTCACATGCCTCAGCAAACCCTGCGTTTTCCGATAAGAAACCGTAGCCGGGGTGAATCGCTTCAGCGCCGGTTTCCTTCGCCGCCGCAATAATCTTCTCGATCGAAAGATAACTTTCCGAAGCGGGAGGAGGGCCAATCAAGATCGCTTCATCGGCCATGCGGACATGCAGGGAAGCCCGGTCGCGCTCCGAGTACACCGCGACCGTACGGATATCCATCTCGCGGCATGCCCGAATCACGCGGACCGCAATCTCACCTCGGTTGGCAATCAGGATTTTCTGGAACATCATGGGAATGACCGCGGAAGGACTCCCGACCCCGGGCAGTAACCCCTGGAAATTTCCAATACGGGTTTCAACTACCTACCAGGAACCAGGTTGGTAAGCACGGCTCCAGGAAAGTGGCCATTCTAAACAACCTGAAAGGCAATGGGAAGCGGAGAAATGAGAGCCTCACAGCTGCTCGGTGCGGCGCCGGAAAGAGGCAAAGCAAGCCTTGTCCCTGGGACGAACCTGTGAGGGGAGTGCTTCACCCCGAGCCGCCCTCACTACCTCCTGAAACCGCGCCTTTGAAATCCGAAGGGCTGGAAAAACGGACGACCGAAAAAGAACCCCGCGCCCCCCAATCCAAATGAATTTCCCGGGAAGAAGGAGTTGCGGCGATTTCTAAACAAGAGAAAGCCGGAGGATGCGAAGGGAGAACGGAACCCCGGGCTCCCTGGACCCCAGGCAAAGTCTCCATATCCCCCGCCAAAGGGGGGAGGCCAGTAGCCCGCTCCATTGCCCTGATAATCCGCCAGTCTTTCGGCTTCGCGTGTCCTTCCAGTCAGGATCTCAACATCCCTCGGGTCATAGGGACGGCGCACTCTCATCCTTTCCAGAAACCATTGCTTCACGTCCGGATCAATGGCCGGAATCTCAGATGAAGAAGTGGCAGGGGATTGGCCCTCGGTCTTCGCCGGCTGTGGAGAAGTTGGATTGGATGAAGCGGTCGACTGGGCAGGCTGCACCTTGGCGCCCATTACAACCCCCAGCACCATTAGCAACGCCCCCATTAAACGAAGTATTCGGTGTATCATGGCACCCTCTCAAAGCGATTGTCTAAACGGACCGATGCTTTTATTATAAGCTGCGTGTCAACGAAAAGTGCACAGGGGGAAGGTTGGGCCTCGTGAGCTATCCCCTCCGGGGCAGCAAGAGGCACACCTGTTGCCAGCTTAGCAACCCCTTGAAGTCTGCGCCCCCTGAATTCCCGGGGGATTCTCTTGCACTTGTTTTTCATCTAAACTCGGGGAAGGGTGATCACGATGGCCATCAACGAACACTTTGAACGCGAAAAGCTGGTCGAAGTCGCGGTGACCCACAATGAGGTCGAGGCCAACATTATCAAGAGTCTGCTCGAGGCCGCCGGTATCGACTGCCTGCTCGTTGGCCAAATAACTCCCAGCGTCTATCCCGTGAATGTCGACGGACTCGGGGAATTCAAGATCAAGGTCCTGGACCACAGTGTAGAAGCTGCTAAAACGGTCATCCAGGATTATGAGAACCAGGATTTCGAGAGCACTGAGTTGATTGAAGAGGAACCCCCCGAATGAGTCAGGAAAACCCTAGCCACAGGGGAAAGAGAAGATCCCTTTTCACAAAGTCACACGACCTTCTCAAAACGTTCAAGCGAGCTTTCCTCTCATTTATCCAAAGCGATAGCGGCAATCTTTCAGCTGCGATCGCTTTTTACAGCCTCCTTTCCCTCTTTCCTCTCGTGATGTGCCTGGTCAGTCTTAGCGGATTCTTTATCCGGCGAACCGGATCGGAAGAGGCCATCATTCACCGGGCCACCCACTGGCTGCCGGGAGCAGCCGAGATTATCCAGGATAATCTCAAGTCCATTTCAAAGAACTTTGGACGTGTCCAAGTGATCTCACTGCTCTTGCTGTGGTGGAGCGCGTCGGGGGTTTTCCTCCCCATGGAAACCGCATTGAATCGCGCCTGGCGAGTTTCCCGTCACCGCAGTTACTGGCAGCGTCATCTCCTGGCCCTGGGGATGTCCCTGATGTGTGGGACGCTCCTCGTCCTTTCATTGGGGGTCACTGCCGTACAACGGCGCATGGTGCACCTCGCGAGGGCTTCCAACGGGGAATGGGGCAGCCCGGCCCTTTTCTCCCCCTTGGCCCATTCCCTTTTCTTCTTCACGCCCATTCTTTTTTCGGTCATCACTTTCGTATTGATCTACTGGATCGTTCCCAACCAACCAGTTAAATTCCGCCAGGTGATCGGAGGAGCATTTGTAGCGGCCATCCTCTGGGAGATTGCCAAACACTTGTTCGCCGCCCTGCTGCCTTTCTTTAATTACCGTCATCTCTATGGATCTTTGGGGGTGGCGGTCACCTTCATGATGTGGGGGTACGTTTCTTCGTTGATCCTGCTTTTTGGGGCCGAATTTGCAGCTGCCTCGAGAGACCAGATGAATCCCCGGGCTTAGTCCTGAGTGGTGGGAAGCACTGCGATCTTTGCGGCGTGAGCACTCCTGGGCAGGCCGGAAGAACTCCCCGGTAGAAGTCAGAGCGAGGAGGGGCCTTTCCCAGCAGGCACATTCTTCGAGGATACGTTGATTTGGACGTCAACCTTCTCCTGGGAGAGGCGAACCGTGGGGTCATCGACAGAGAGATTCACAGAGACCTTCTGGTTAGGAGTGACCCGCGAGAGATCGATCGCGTCCGTGGAGACCTGCTTGAGGTCGTTCACTCTTGATTCCGGCCCTTCGACCTCGATTTCGGCGGGAGCCGGGACAAGTTCTGGATCCCCTTTGGAATCCGGGAAAGACCCGCGCCAACGAACCTTCACCGGAAGAAGCCTGTGAATGGTGCGTTCCAGTCGCAGCTTGACGTGGGTAGGAATGACTCGAACCACCTCCACTCCAATAGGGGCCTGGACGTTGGCACTATTCAGTGGATAGGTATGTTCCCCCAGGGCAGCCCGGGCAAGATCGATGAAAATATACATGTCAGCGCTGCTCAAGCGTTTAATCAACTTCGACGAGGCACGTGTCCGCACGCTCACTGAATTGATCACATCACCCACCACTTCGACCTCTTTGGGGATGTTGCGGAGTTCCAGGGGAATGCTAAATCCGACTTCCGCTATATCTTCGCTGGTGATGATCCGCCAAAACGCGAAGGCCAGAAGCAGAGAAACAAACTTAAGGCCGATATTCTGAGTGAACAATTGGCGAAAGAATTTCATAACCCGCCTGAGGGCCCCCGGTGACGATTGGGTTCAACGGGCCCGGCCATGAGTCGTCCCGTTCGGTGCCGTGTAAAGGGCACCCGGGTTTCCACCTTCCCTCTCCCAATAGCCCTTTCCGACCTTTCAATTCTGCACACGAGACTTTTCACCTGCCCCGGCAGGCTCCGTTGAGGTCAGCTTGGCCAGGGCTCGCTGATGCGGCAGCTGGAAGAGCTGATATAATCGTCTCTTCAGTTGTTCTCCATCGAGGTCGCGTTCAATCTGACCAGCTTCCGCCATGCTGATGATCCCGGTCTCTTCCGACACCACAACTGCCACGGCATCGGTTTCCTCTGTAATCCCGATAGCGGCGCGATGCCGTGTCCCCAGCTCCTTGCTCAACCGTGGATCCAGGGTGAGGGGCAGGAAGCACGCGGCCGAAGCAATCTTGTTGCGCTGCACAATGACCGCCCCGTCGTGGAGTGGCGTATGGGGGTTGAAGATGGTTATCAGAAGATCGTAGGAAAGTTGGGCGTTGAGGGCAATGCCGCTTTCTACATAAGTTTTCAGGCCAATCTCGCGCTCCAGGACGATCAATCCCCCGATGCGTTGGGAGGAAAGAGCCGTCACGGTCAGCACAATTTCATCATAGAGATCCGAGAATCGCATGGGGGTGAGGGCCCGCCAGAATGGGTTCTTGCCGATCGAGGCGAGACCGCGGCGGATCTCCGATTGAAAGATGATAATGATCGCCAAAAAAAAGAACGGCAGTAGATTGGTCAGGATCCACTGGACGGTTTCGAGATGCCACCGTCGCGACAGGTAATAAAAAACCGTGATGACGATGATTCCCAGGGCCATTTGCGCGCCGCGAGTGCCCCGCAGCAGGACCAGCACCTGGTAAATGATGATCGCCACAATCAGGATGTCGAGAACATCATTCCAGGTCATCCGGGTGATATCGAATAACTGAAATATTTGGCTCATCGTCCTCTGATCGCTTGACGGACTTCCGCCGGCCCTCAGGATTCAGACTCTAGCAAACGAGACGTCCGATGCCTCTCGTTTCAAATCTTTTCATTCAGTATCGCATCGGCCACTCGGATCACTTCCACTGATTCGGCCACATCGTGCACCCGGACGATGTGAGCCCCTTTCAGCACCGCTATCGCCACGGTCGCCGCGCTGCCCATCAGTCGATCGGTGACTGGACGTTGAAGCATCTTTCCCAAAAAAGATTTCCGTGAAGTGCCTATGCACATAGGATATCCCAGGGAAGCCAGGTCTTCCAGTCGGCTTAACATCATGACATTCTCCGCCGCATTCTTCCCGAACCCGAAGCCCGGATCGACCAGGATCTGGCGTTGGAAAATCCCCGATTCCCTGGCTTGTCCGATGATCCCCTTCAACTCCTTAAGAACGGATTGTACCACAGCCCGTCGTGGGGGCAGGTGCTTCCATGACTGAGGGTTTCCCCGCATATGCATCAACACCATCGGCACCCGGTTGTGGCGAACGAGCTCAAACATCTTCGGGTCCCAGCGACCTCCGCTGACATCGTTGAGGAGGCTCGCACCCAATCTCAGGGCCCTGGATGCCACCTCGGATTTGTAGGTATCGATGGATAGGGGGATAGAGATCTTCCCTTTCAGATGTTCCAAAACGGGTACTAGACGGTGCAATTCTTCTTCAAAGGGCACGCGTTTCGATCCGGGGCGCGTAGATTCCGCACCCACATCGAGAATATCCGCCCCTTCGCGCTCGATCTCCAGCGCCCGTTCAACCGCGCGGTCCACGTCCAGATGCTTCCCTCCATCCGAAAACGAGTCCGGTGTCAGATTCAAGACTCCCATGATGAGCGTGCGCTCTCCCAAATGGAGGACGCGATCAGGAAGCCTCAAAGAGAATCTTCTTCGACGGGTTTGCATGGCGGCAGAATAGAGAAGGCCTGCCCGGGAGTCAAGAGAGTGATTCACATTGTGTTCCCAAGCTGAAGCCTTGTTTTAGGCAGCCCTCCGCAACCCTCGGCCTGGAATTGTCCGAAAGGGCTGGCCCGCTCAGGGACGGATTGCAAAATCTCCTCTCCCGTTTCCTGGAGACGTGATCTCCGGCCTGAGATCGCGTCCCACATGGGGAACAAGGCCAAAAAAAATGCCACCCTGGAAACTCAGAGTGGCATTGATTCTCATCCCTGAAGGCTTTGGGCATTCTATGCGGGAGCAGGTCGATCCCCCGGCTTCGGATTGAAGGCTGGGATAGGTTTCTGACCGGGCTTCTGGGGCGACGACGACGAAGGGGCCGCCTGAGCCGGAGTGGTTGTCGACGAGCTCACCCGGACCTCCAAAGGCAATCCCTCGATAATGCGATTGATCTCATTGAGGTCAAGCACCTCACGTTCAAGCAGCGCCTCTGAGATCCTGATCAACGTCTCACGGTTCTCATTCAAAAGATCCTTGGCGCGCTCGTATCCCAGCAAGATGATCTTTTTCACTTCCTGGTCGATTTTGATGGCGGTGGCTTCGCTGTAATCACGGTGCTGGGCAATCTCCCGACCCAAGAAGATCTGTTCTTCCTTCTTTCCAAAGGTGAGCGGTCCGAGGTCGCTCATGCCGTATTCGCACACCATCCGCCGGGTCAATTCCGTAGCCTGCTCGATATCGTTGCCTGCGCCTGTGGTCAAATGACCGAGGAACATTTCCTCAGCGACGCGTCCTCCCATCATGATGGCGATCTGACCCTCCAGGTAGGATTTCGTGTAGGTGTGCTTGTCGTCGACGGGCAATTGCTGGGTCAACCCCAAGGCCATCCCGCGTGGAATAATCGTCACTTTGTGCAGGGGATCGGCGCCGGGAGTCAGGGATGCCACCAGCGCATGCCCTGCTTCGTGATAGGCGGTGTTCCGTTTCTCTGCATCACTGATGATCAGGGACTTGCGCTCAACGCCCATGAGGACCTTGTCCTTGGCGCTTTCAAAGTCCTCCATAATGACCGATTTTCGATTCAATCGCGCGGCTACCAATGCCGCTTCATTCACCAGGTTGGCGAGGTCGGCCCCCGAAAATCCCGGGGTCCCGCGCGCCAGGACTGAAATATCCACATCGGCATTCAGGGGAATCTTACGAGTGTGAACCTGCAGAATGCCCTCGCGGCCGCGCACATCGGGGCGAGCCACCACGACACGGCGATCAAAGCGGCCGGGGCGCAATAAAGCGGGATCCAGAACATCCGGACGGTTCGTGGCGGCGATGATGATCACCCCGTCATTCGATTCAAACCCATCCAACTCCACCAGCAACTGGTTCAGCGTCTGCTCGCGCTCATCATGTCCGCCACCCAGGCCGGCGCCGCGATGACGTCCCACGGCATCAATTTCATCAATGAATATAATGCAAGGCGCATGCTTCTTGCCCTGTTCGAAGAGGTCACGCACGCGGCTCGCGCCCACTCCAACAAACATCTCCACGAAATCGGAACCCGAAATCGAAAAGAACGGCACGTTGGCCTCGCCCGCAATGGCGCGCGCCAGGAGCGTCTTTCCCGTTCCCGGTGGACCGACCAGCAGGACGCCCTTCGGAATCCTGCCTCCCAGTTTTTGAAACTTCTGGGGTTCCTTGAGGAATTCGATGATCTCCTGGAGTTCATCCTTGGCTTCCTCGACCCCGGCCACATCCTTAAAGGTGACCTTCTTCTGCTGTGAATTTAACAACTTCGCCCGAGATTTCCCGAAGCTCAGTGCCTTGTTCCCGCCACTCTGCATCTGCCGCATCATGAAGATCCAGAACGCGACCAGGATCAGGATCGGTGCCCACCAGCCCAGCAGGGCTGATATCCAGGAATTCTGACTCGATTTCTTCCCGATGACAGTGACTCCCTTTTCCCGCAAGAGTTTCATGAGATCCGGGTCCTGAATCGGGACGGTGGTCTTGAAGGACCCCTTGTTGTTCTTGTATTCGCCGGTAATCTCGTCGTTATCGGTGACCGTCACTTTCTGAACCTGGTCCTGGTTGACGGCATTCAGGAACTCGCTGTAAGAGGGCTCCTGTGCCTTTGGCTTGCCCTGAGAACTCTGATAGACCTGCCACAACAGGACTGCAGTCACGATCATCGCAATCCAAACAATCGCAGTTTTTAAACCTGAACTCAAAATCCCCTCCAGCCGTTCAACATTTCGTCCTTCACCAGATCGGCCCGTTTCAAATCGGCGTCCGATGGAACTCGCGAAATGAGTTACCCTTCCCCTTCTCCGCTCAGCGCCAGCACCACATCCGGCGTCGTGGCCGACCGGCCACGGAGCACAGCCAGCGAGGGGAAGTTCCGATAACGTTCATCTGTGCCCAGCCCATATCCCACCACAAATTGATCATGGATGGTGTACGCAGCATATCCTGCCACGGCGGGGGACCGGCGCAATTCTGGTTTATCGATCAACGCAATTATTTTAAGCGATGCGGGCTCTTGCAGCAAGATATTTCTGGAGAGGAAGTCGGCGGTAATTCCCGTGTCAAGGGCTCCAACGACAAGCAAAACATGACGGTTAGCCAGTTTTGTCACGGAAGTGTAAAAAATTCTCTTGTATCCCGCCGCCTCATCAATCTCCTCTTCGGTAATCGCCTTGATGAAAAGGCAAGTGACCGGCTGCTGGATGGCGCGTACGAGATCCGCCATGAAAACGAACGAATCTTCCACGGTCCCGACGCAGACGAGTTCTTTTCCGGAATAGTCGCGGGTAAGGACACGACCCAGCTCATGCACACGCTCTGCGATCTGCTCCGCAGTGTAGATGACTTGGATTTCATTCTCCACTTTCGGGCTCCTCTGCAATCATGAGAATTTGGCGGCTCCTGCCGGTGACCGCAACTTTCTGGGACTCTGCAAATCCGCGAGCCCAAAGAATCTCGTCACCTGCCATGAGGAGTGGCCATCTCCTTCGCTCACTCGCTGCAATCCGGCGCGCACATAGCAGCTCATGAACCTTGACCGGGCGCTCGCTCCCCAGGGGTTGATAGCGGTCCCCGGGGCGCACGTTTCTCACTTTGAGTTTACCAGACCTGTCCAGATTCAAACACAAGGAAATCTCCCCATAATCAAAACTGGCCACCCTCGCAGGGTGTCGGTCTTTCCCGGGGCTGTCCCCGGATTCCAAAGCAGATGGTTCAAGTCCCTCATTTGAACCTGCCCCGCGTTCAATCAGCCGGCTCGCCCATCTTAATCCCCCGTAAGGAATCTCCACCGAGCCGGGAACAGGCAACACAACTTCATAATCCGGGCATTGCTCAGGTTGCCCGCAGGAAAAACGGAGCTTCTCAAACACACGCTCAACATGGAGTCCCAAGGGAAGGTTTACGGAATCCCCGCTCTGACCCGCATCCACGAGCCTCTGAATGGACTCCACATGTTCTCCGTCAATCCGTTTCAAGTTCCCTTTGGTCCTCTCGATCGCCAGTCGGATGACCCGCGTCCGGATCGCAGCATCAAGATCGGCCAGTTCAGAGATTGGCAATGTCACGCACTTTTCCGGATCGCTTCCGCTCCCCTCGGTCAACGGGATTTGATCAAACCAGGCAGTGGCGATCCGCGACAGAAAGCGCTCGTCGAGGCGACTTTGCGCAGCCGTCCGCGCCAGTTGTCTCACAATCAGGGGGTTGTATTTTTCGGAAAGCAGGGGCAGGAGTTCATGGCGAATACGATTACGGCTTCGTCGACGATCAAGGTTGGTTGAATCCTCTCGCCAGGCGATGTTCAGGCTCGAAAGGAACCGCTCAACCTGCGTTCGGGTCACATCGAGCAAAGGCCGGACAAAATAATCGTCGACCACCGGATGAATCGATCCGAGACCGCGCGTCCCGGTGCCGCGGATCAGACGCATTAGGAGCGTCTCCGCCTGATCATTCGCTGTGTGGCCGAGGGCCACCCTTCCGATGTGTTCGGAAACGGATAGATTTTTTAGAAAGTGGTAGCGGCATTCCCGCGCCACCGCCTCCTCGTTCCTGTGCTTTTCCAAGGCCAACCGGTGCACGTTTTCCGTCCCCACAACACAGTTCAATCCCAGCTTCAGCGATACATCCCGGACAAATTGTTCATCACCCTCCGACTCTGTGCCGCGAAGTTGATGATTGAAGTGAGCCACGAGGAGGCTCAAAGAGAATCGGGCGGACAGCCGGTGCAACAGGATTAACAGGGCCATTGAATCCGGCCCACCAGACACAGCGACCGCCACCCGCTCCCCTCCGGTAAACATCCGGTGAGAAGCAATGGTCCGCAGGATCGTTTCGTAAAGAGAATCCATAGGGACACACACGGAGCCCGGGGCAAATCAATCGCCGGGCAGGCTTCAGAAAGAATTCTATCATGCGAAGAGGGGGGCGAAGAGAGGAGTCTCCAGCGCTTGAGGGGTGGAGTCAGACGAACCCGAAACTCAAGGTGGGGTCCGGGGACGTGGCCTCGGTGATCGATCACTTCAGCTCTTTGTGCTTTTGGAGCTCCTCAACCTCCCGTTCGAGTCTAAGGTTTGAACGCTTCAATTCGTCGACATCGCTCTGCAGCTTGGCCGCATCAACTCTCGCGTTCATCCCCGCGCGTATTTGTTCAATCGCCTCCAAGGCCGCATCCGCCGAGCCCGCCTCGCCGAATCTCCCTCCATGCCCCGCGCGGGCCGCAATCTCTTCCAACTTCGGCAAGACCTCAGGGTCTTTGAGTGATCCGAGCGCCCTGATAGCCCGAGAGCGCATGAAGACGTTGGGATCTTCTGTAATCTCAATCAGGCGCTTGTATACATCCTTGTTTCCCTGCCCTAAATGGCTCAGTGTGTTGATGGCGGCAAAGCGGAGGGTATCGGGCTTTCCATAGGCGGAGTCTTCCAAGGCCAGAGGCACGGCGTTTTTGTCCTCTAACGTATTGAACGCCGAATAAATGCCGTTTGCCACCGTTCGATAGGGATGCGTCGCCAACTTCTTCTTGAGCGTTTCAAAGGCGTCCGGGGCCTTGATCTTTGCGAGCGATTCAGCGGCGGCCGCTTCAGCCGCATAGCTGTCATCCTTCTCGAGGATGCTCTTCAGGATCGCGGCAGCACGTCCATCCTTCTCAAAGTTCCCCAGCACCCGCGCCACGGCTTCCCGGACCCGGGAGTCTTTGTCCTGAACTCCACCTTCCAATGCTTCCCGCGAAGCCGCCGATCGCATAGCCCCCAGTGCCTCAGCCGCGGCAATCCGAACCCCATAAAAAGAGTCGTTTTTCAATGCCAACTTCAAGGCTTCCAAAGCAGCCGGATCGGCCCCCAACTTTCCAAGTTCCTGGGCGGCCCAGCGGCGATCCTGTCCTTCTTTTGCCTCCCTCGCCTGCCTGATCAACTCCACCGTTGATTTTCTGAAGTCGATCTTCTTTAGCACGCGGTTCCCAGGATCGAAGAGCACTACGGTTGGAGCAGCATCGAGGGGAAAGTAGAAGTCCTGGGTCTTCTCCCGGATCTCGACCGGGTAGGTTCTAGCGCGGCCGGCGGCCTGGATCTCGACGTCCACCGGGAGACGGAATAACAAGGTGGTGGAGTCGACGGTTTGTGTCTGCTCAACGTGAAGGGTCTCCACCTTTCGAGTATCGTCCCACTCGGCCGTAACCTTCAATTCCGGATATCCTGCGTGAAACACCCATTCATCGAAAAACCAGTCCAGGGTGCGTCCGCTGGATTCTTCCATGGCTTTTTCAAATTCAAATGTCTCCACATTCTTGGCCTGGTTTGACGTAACGTAGTTTTGGATCCCTGCAAAAAAAGCCTTATCCCCGAGAAGTGTGCGCAGCATATCGAGAACGCGCGCCCCCTTCTGATAAGTCGTCGCATCAAAAAGGTGGGAGTTATCTTTGTAATAATGAGTCACGATGGGTCGCCGGTACCGCTGATCCTCATTGAAATAATTCTGTTCAAACTGTCGCAGGTGATCGCGATACTCTTCATATCCCAAGTGGTGCTCGCGATACAGGGATTCAAAGAAAGAAGCAAATCCTTCGTTCAGCCAGATGTGGGCCCAATCGGTACAGGTCAATAGATCGCCGAACCACTGGTGCGCCAGCTCATGGGCCACCAGGCCGAGGCTGGAATAATCCTGCTCCGCCCGCTCATCATGCAGCGTCTGGTCGGTCTGGGTGGTCGCCGAGATGTTTTCCATTCCCCCGCCGTACCGCTCCACAGCGGATTGAGCGTATTTCTCATAGGGGTATTCGCGTTTCGTCACGTCGGAGAAGAAGGCCACCATGTCCGGAGTTAAGCCAAAGGAGCGCTCTCCGGTCGCCTTGTCGACTCCCGGGGCAATGTAGTAATCCACGGCGATGTCCTTGTACATCGCCTCGTATTTAGTAAAGGGACCCACCACTAACGAGGTCAGATATGAGCTGTGGGGAACCGCTTCCTTCCAGTGAAACGTCCTGGTGTGAACGGTTTCATTGGGGGTGACGGCGAGCAGTTTCCCGTTCGAGATGGCCATCTCACTGTCCGGCACGGTGACGATCACCTCGCTCGTGGACCGGTCGTTGGGGTAGTCGTAGCATGGAAACCAGTAATGATTGAATTCCGATTCCCCCTGCGTCCAGATTTCCGGCGCCAGGTTGGGATACCCCTGGTCAGGATTGATGAAATACATCCCGTTGGTCGGTGTCCCGTGGTAAGTGATACTCACCTGAACTTTCTCACCGCTAGCTCGAGGAGGATCGAGATCAATAAAGAGCTTGTCCGGTTCGACACGAAACCTCAGCGAGGTCCCCCCGGCGTCGGTCACACGGTCGATGGTCAAATCCGTGCTGTCGAGTTCGAGGGTGCGAAACGCATCACGGAAGGGGATGAAGATGAGGGTGTCCGTCCCCCGGATCTCATGTTTGCCCCGGTCGAACGAGAGTTCCAGTTTGTAATGCTCCACATGAAAAAACCGCGTGCGCGCCGGCTGATAAGCCGCCCCGGGATCAAAGGGCTTGTAATGCGAAGACGGAGACGGTGGCTGGGCGGAGAGCGAAGAGACAAGAAGAACCACTGCGCAGAAGAACACAAATCCACGAACGCGTCGAAATGGCACGACAATCCTCCCGAGAGGGATTTTTCAGAATGAACTCTGACCGCAGGAAAGTTTATCAAGCTTTGCGGGGGTAGACAAGGAGGTTATGCCGTATGGAGAGAAGCCAATTCGAAACGCTCAATGTTGAAACCGTTCTCCTACCGCCCTGCCGCGGGAACCAAGTTTTTAACGACCACCCCCGCTTTCATGACGAACAGTGGTCGTTTCAGTGTGTCGATGTTCTGAAGGGGATTGTCTGCCACCGCGACCAGATCCGCCATCTTGCCCGCCTCGATTGAACCCACCTGGTCCGACCATCCCATGAGAGCGGCGGCATGGAGGGTCCCGGCTTGAACCGAGGCCAGCGGCGTCATTCCGTATTTCACCATCCACGAAAACTCTTCCGCCTGCGTGCCATGCGGAAATGGACCGACATCGGATCCCATCGCGATTTTCACGCCCACTGCAAGGGCGTTGTCGAAATGTTTCTGTCGCAATTGAAGCACAATCTTCCCCCGAGCCTGGGCTGCCGGCGTCGTCGCATGGGCCACGTTCCATTCCGTCACGCTAAAAGTGGGGACCAGATAAATCCCCTTCTGCTTCATCAGCAACAACGTTTTGTCATCAAGATAATATCCATGCTCGATGGAATAGACTCCCGCCTGGGCGGAGAACAGAGCGCCCTCACCGCCCGTGGCGTGTACCGCCACTCTTTTCCCCACCCGCGCCGCCTCATGGACGGCCGCTTCCATTTCCTCCAAGGTAAACTGCGCCACTGTCCAATAGTTCCCGGGCGAGACGATCTGGTCCGTGCCCGTCGCATAAATCTTAATGAAATCGGCCCCTTCCTTGATTTGCGACCGGATGGCCTTCTTCATTTCGTCGATCCCCTCCACCATCATGGCATTGGGGATCATCTTCACGGCCGGGTTGTATCCGAAGAAGTCCTCGTGGCCCCCATCGACCGAGATGGCCTGGGTTGAAACCTGCAAACGAGGACCGGGGATCCCGCCGTTCTCAATGGCATTACGGACATCCACGTCGGCGGCTTCGGCGCCTTCTGTTCCCAAATCGCGCTCGCTCGTAAATCCGGCCATCAGATCGGCCTCCGCGTTCTTAATTGCCATGATCGTCCGTTTCGCCACGGTCTCGCGCAACGTTTGATCGTCCTGGGGCCCGGGATGAAGGAAAAGATGGACGTGAGTGTCAATGAGCCCGGGTAACACAGTCGCATCGTGCAAGTCGATCACCTCGGCTCCCGCCGGGACGCCGACCTCTTGTGAACGGCCCACTCGGGTGATTCGATCACCTTCGATGAGAATCGTTTGGTGGTCCAGCAAGAGGCCGGTCTTCACATCCAGCAGGTGGCCGCAACGGATGGCGACCATCTTTTCTGAGGCACTCGCCCCCGGCTGGCCCATCAATAGGATCGCGATCCCGCAGAGAAGAAAAATTGTCCATACCAGTCGTTTCACTGGAAACCTCCATCATGATGGATTGGGGTATGAAATGAAGGGAGGATGGGTCTGGGCGGCGCCAACCCCGACCCATCTCTTACGCCATTTAAGGACCCAGGATCGTCCCGTCGCTGGATTCCTTATTTCTTCTTGCCTTCTAATTCATCGGCAATCGCATCGGCCCCATAAATCTTCCGGAGCGCCTCGATAATGCCCTGTGAAGCCACTGCGACCGCACGTGCCTGCTTATCGCTGTAAACGAAATCCAGCGCCAGCGACTGAATGTTGCCGTCAAATATCAATCCCACAATTTCAGCATTGCGGTTAATGACCGGACTCCCGGAATTGCCACCAATGATGTCGGCCGTATTGACCGTATTGAGGGGAGTGGAAAGGTTGAGCGCCGTCTTCTTCTCCAACCAACTCTTCGGCAGATCATAGGGAGGTTTGTTTTCGTACTTGCTGGCATGGTCGTAGGCACCCGCAAACGAGGTGAAATAGGGAACCTTTACGCCTTTTTCCATGTACCCTTTCACGGTTCCGAAAGAGAGGCGCAAGGTGAATGTCGCATCCGGATAAATCGAAGTTCCCTTCAGTGCAAAGATCACTTTGGAAATGAGGGCATAATTCTGGCGCTCCACTCCCTGGACGTTGTCCTCATATTGCTTGCGGAGCTTGCGTGCCTCCGGATCGATCTTTTTCGCAAACACGATCATGGGGTCGGTGGAGTCCTGAATGGCCTTTTCTCCACCGTCCGCCACGCGCTTGCGTTCATCGACATCCTTCAGCTTCGTGCCGGAAACAAGTTCATCCGCCAGTTGTCCGGGGGTCTTTCCGTTCAGAACCTCTTTGACCAGGGCATTGTCCTTGCCCAATTGATCCTGGAAAAAAGTCAAGGAGGAGGTCAGTTTGGCCTTCTCAAAATCGTCGTAGATGGGGGCCGAAGAGAAGAGCTGAAATTGAAGGGAGGAAAGATTCGACTCCCGATATTCGCGGAGCCTTTCCGGGTTCGGCTTTTGCTTTTCAGCAGCCAGACGCAGCAGCCCCCGGGCAAACTGGAACAAATCAGACTCGAGGGCGGCTCCCCCTTCAAGAAAGGAATAGGGTTTGCTGAAGCTTGCCAGCTCTTTGCGCGACTTGGCAATCGATTCCCAGGCGTTTCCAAATTCACCTTTCATCTTGGCATCGGCATCCACTTTGGCCCTCAATTGTCTCTCCTCGCTTGCCTTTTTGCTCATCAAATCGGGATCGCGCAAAGCGGCCTCCTCCTCACGAATCGCCTTCAGGCTGTTTTCAATCCCAAAGATGTCCTCTTTGGCTATCCGAGTCTGCTCCGGGCCGCGTTCGCTGAACTTAAGCAAGGCATTGCGGTCCCACTCCAGCAAGCTCAGCGCGTAAGGAAATCCCGTGTCACGCAGATACTCCAGATGGGCGAGCGTATTCAGCCGGCTGGTTGAACCGGGGTTCCCGGAGACAAACACCAGATCACTGTCGCCGGAACCGTTCTTGCTCCATCTGAAATAGTCCTTGATGGCGGTGGGCTTGTCGTTCTCATAAACCCGGAATAGGCACAGATCGAGGTCGTAACGCGGGTAGGTAAAGTTATCGGGGTCCCCGCCAAAAAACGCAATCCCGAACTCAGGCGCGAACACCAAGCGGACATCCGTGTACTTCTTGTACCGGTACAAGTGGTATTGGCCGCCCTGGTACAAAGTGATCACATCGCAGCGCAGGCCGGATTGGGTTGTGCATTCCTTTTCGATGTCGGCCATCGCGCCGCGGCGCGCCGTGTTGGCATCCCCCGGGTTCATTTCCGGCTTCACAGCGGCATTCACCCGGGTAGTGACATCTTGGATGCTTTCCAGAACGTTCAGTTCGAGATCCGGGCACTTGGCCTCGTCGGATCGCTGCTTTGCCCTAAACCCGTTGCGGTAGTAATCGTTTTTCTCGTTTGAAAGTTTCTGCATGCAGTCGGCGCCCACGTGGTGGTTTGTCATCACCAGCCCGTCGGCTGAAACAAACGAGCCCGATCCTCCATTGTTAAAACGAACCGAAGAGAGCTGAACATGACTCAGCCATGCCTCGGTGGGTTCAAAGCCATACCGGGCTTTGAGTTCCGCTTTCGGCACGAGGTTGAACGGCCACATGCCCTCGTCAGCCTTCAGGAACCCGGATGCCATCAGGCAGCCGGCACACACCAGAAAAAGAAAAACGATCGAGCCTTTGCGTTTAATCATCGGAGAGCTCCTCAAGAAGTAGTTTGCAGGTCGCAAGAGTCCGGAAAGATTATTTTTTATGCTCGGGATATCTGAATGATCTGCTTGAATTCGTCGAATCAAAGGAAGAGCCGAAAGACAGCCTTTATCCACCGAGTTGAAAAGAATTAAGACGTTGCCATGCAGTTCCAATCAGGTATCAAGCAAGAAACCACACATCCACAAATAGGTGACTTCACAGATGAGAACGTTCGAAATACTAGCATAAAACAAGAGGGCATGCGATTCGGGGTTGCTCCCGGATGAGTTGGACGATAGAATCGATGGGCGAAAGATGAACCCAGATTTCCTAAAACACCGGATATTTACCCTTCAATCACCGCCAAGAGGCAGCGCTCTTTTCGTGCGCACCATACTCTGCCTGGTGGCCGCGGCCATGATCCTCATGCCGTGTCTTTTGCAAGCCGAATATGTCATCTTCAAGAACGGCTCCCAGCTTCAAATCAGCTTTCACCTTCTTGAAGCTGACAGCAAAGTCAAACTCATTTTAAAGAGCGAAGGATATGCGCTTGTGGACGCGAGCTCCATTGAGCGCTTTGAGCAGGAGGATTATGTCCCGCCCGAGCCCGACCCGAACGCGTCACAGCAACCCCCTCTCCCCCTTCCGTCCTATGCGGCGCCATATCAAAAACTGATTGCGGAGGCCTCCAAACGGACGGGTCTTCACGAAATGTTGATTGCGACTGTCATCGAAGCCGAGTCCAATTTCGATCGCTACGCCGTCTCACCCAAGGGTGCCCGGGGATTGATGCAATTGACCTGGCAGACCGCCAGTGACCTCGGGGTGCGCTCTGTCTATGACCCCAAAGAAAACATCCTCGGGGGGTCGCGTCATCTCCGCAACCTGCTGACCCAATTCAAGAACGACCTCAACCTGGCCCTGGCCGCCTATAACGCCGGTCCCGAAAAAGTTCTTTCTTACCAAGGGATCCCTCCCTATCGTGAAACACAGGACTACGTCCGAAAGGTCGTCTCTCGTTTCGCGCGCCGACGAGAGAACGTGACGGGCCGTTAGGTCCGGCCTGAAGAATTTGGTCGGCAGTCTTATTTTTTTCTGGGTGGAGGGGTTCCGAATGGAGTCATCCCCTGGCCTGTTGGAGCAGGTTGAGGGGAAGGAGGGGTGCTCGTTCCTGGAGCTGTCGTCCCTGATCCAGGGAGTGAAGTCGCGGAGCCGGGTTGGCCAGTGATGGGGGATGCTCCCGGCGCCGCCTGGCCTGGGGGCATGCCAAACGGCAAAATGGCTGTAACGGGAACTCCATGATAACAGCCTGAACCGCCCATACGCCCCCCGGGGAGGGCGATGTACTCCATTTGATTGTAGTGATCGACCCCTCCACATTCCATCAGGGCCTGCTCTGTGGATAGACTGGCAACCCCTACAACGGGAAGATTGGAGAGCTGCGTGGAGCTCAGGGATGAAGTTCCGGCTGCAGCAGGAGTTGTCCCTTGACCCAAAGAAAAGGTCGAAGGTCCACCGGGATTGCTCGTGATCGATTGAGTCCCTGCCGCCACTGAAGTCCCCGTCGCGGAGGGAGCGCTCGGAGCTTTAACGAGGAGCTGAGAGTCGATCACCGCACCATTGGGCCCCAGGTGGATGAAGCGCCAATCGCCGTCCTTGGTCAGCGGATCGGTCCATTTCTTGCGCAGAAACCGGATTTTGTTGGTGTTCATGAGCGCATCGACTGACGTCGGCCATTGGTTGGGGAACTTGCGGTTGTACGCCTGGATGGCGCGCACATATTGCATCGCCCGAAACTGCATTTCGAGCTCTCTTTCGCGCTTGGCCTGGGTCTTAAGATCGGGCAGGGCCACCGCGATCGCAATCAGCAAAAACGCGGCAAAGATCATCAAAGAGGCCAGGGCGAAACCCGATTCGGGGCGACTCCGATCCAAGGTTGTCGGACGGCCCCAAGGAAAATCAGAATGTCCCTTCAATTCCAACAACCTCACTTCACTCATCGGCCCTGCACCTCAATGACAGAACAGCCCGTGTGAACTAACTCTCGATCAAGGGCAATTGTTGACGGTTCTTGTATCGCAGGTCTTCCACCTCAACGGAATTCACCCCGATACGGATAATCCGGTAACGGTTGGCCACCACCTCTCCTTCGGCAGCAATAAAAATGTCCTGCCCGTTCGTCAGAAAGACTTTCTTCACCTTCGTCGCGTTATCCGTAGAGAACCCATAGTATTTCAAATCGATGGGTGGGGGCGGAGGCGGGGGTGGAGGGGGTGGAGGAGTGTTCCGCTTCTTCTCGTCATTGATGATCTCCTGCGGAGTCCTTTTAGGCGGGGGCGGGGGTGGAGCCGCTTCATAGCGAAACAGATTCCGTTTGGTCGCCGTATAGTTGGACGCCGAAGTGTGACTGAGTTTTTCCACGTGGATCGTGGGATCGAACGTATTGATATCGATTGCCTCTTTGCGGCGTTGTTGTCGGTATGATGCGGCGTTTTGCGGTCGTGCAGTGGTCTTCGGGGCCGGCGGAGGCGCCGTGGCGACTGCGGAGGACTGCCCACCAGGCCAGCTATTGTACGCATAAATCCCGGCGACAATCAGCAGCGCCATACAGACCAGAAGCACGATGAGCTTCTTCCGATCCTGGAGTCCGAGTTGCAAAAACACCTCCCGCGAAGGGTCCTAGATGGCCCTCATATAAGTTAGCATGGACAGGTTCAAACGAACCAAGCCGGAGTTATCATTGTTGGACTGCAAACCGATCGAATCAACGATGAGCAGATGATCACCATGTTCGAGGGCGTTGATAAATTTCACGATATCGGTGTAAGACCCCTCCACCGGGACTCCGACCACCACCTCAACCAATCCGGATATGGGCTCGGTCGAAGTCTTAAAGCTGGTCCGATCCTTTCTGACCCCGACTTGCTTCGAGGTGTCGCTGAGAAACTGGATCAAGGCCGGGAAGCCGTCATCCACGCTCCACAGATACTGTCGAAAGCGCGCGGACTCTCCCCCTGAAGCATTCTTCAGGTGTGCTTGAATCGATTCCAGTTTGGCCACACCCTTCTTATTCTCCGCCAGATTCTTCACGATTCCCTGGCGTTCGGTTTCACGGGAGGCATAAACCCGGCGGATTGGACCCAGCACCGTCAAATAAAAGAGCAGGTCAAGAGCAATCAGCCCCCCACCGACTCCGACAAACCACCAGTGAAATCCCTTGCTTCTACTTTGGGCCATGGTTCCGTCACCTATTGAGAGCTCTTCCTATTTCAACGCTCGCCATCCGAGAGTGAGCGGGTTTAACCGATCACCCCTGCCCTTCTCACGGCTCATACTGCATGTGCAAAGTGACTTCCACTTCGTTTGAGACGCGATGCGTGGCAGCATCCTTGAATGATCCTTCTTGATCCACGAAAATGTTGTGGAACTTTTTGGAATTTGTAAGATTCCGCAAGAAGGTGACCGCATCGACTGTAGACCGTCCCAGGAAAATCATTTCCAGGTCCGGGATCTGTCCGCTTGATTTCTGACGAATTTGGGTCACCTGGACGTTGTACGGGATGACCGCCTCCAGATCCTGGAAAAACTGGGTCCAGGGAAACGTGTCTCGCTGGATGAGGAGGTTGTAGAAACCGATTCGATCCATCTCATCGAGCGTCTGAGGCTGCTCCAATTGTTCCTTGAGTTGCGAACTGCGTGCCATCAATTGATTGAACTCTTGCTGCTTCAGCCGAAGATCCTGTTCCAAGGCGCCGTTTCCCTTTCGCAGCGCCAGGTAACGATTCACGGAATATCCCGCCCCGGCGAGCCCCACCAGAAAGAAGACCACACCGATGAGATAATACTTCCGGTAATTGACGAAGGGATTGGTTGCAAGATTCAAGTGATATCGAAGCATAAGAGTCTGCTGGCGTTCGAGGGGCGATGCACCCCCGGCGGAATCGTCCCGTTCGCGTCTTACGTGGCTCCCAACTCCATTCCAATCAAGGGGGCAAACATCTGGTTCACCTGGTCGCTATTCATGCGGCCCGACACGGTCCCCACCGCGCGTTCGGCACGGACTTCCGCCGCCGGACATCCAGCGAGTTTCTGAAGGGCCGCATACACTCGCTCGTTTCCGCCGGGGAGCCCGGACAGGTACATCATCTCGATCTTGCTCTCAAACTTATCCTGAAAATAGGCCAGCGAGGGGTAGATCTCATCGAACAGGGACTCTGGCGTGATGTTTGACGCCTGATTCACAGAATAATCCTTCTCCACTGCGCGATAAAATCTGAGGTAGCCTTGATGATAAATAGATGTCGTGAAGGAGCGCGGGGCAAGACGGAAGAGCAGCGTGGGCCGGGACCGCCAATCCTGGGCCTGCAAATCCAGCAACTGGGCGATGCCGAAGTGTTCTACAGTGACGAATCCGGGCTGCAGGCCCAGGGACTCCACGGCGATTTCGTACTCCCTCAAAACGCTCTTATTGATCACGGTCAGAATGACCTCAAGATGCGTGGCGCCTAAGGTCTGCACCGAGTAAGAAAGTGCAGCCTCTTCCACCGAGAACGGGAGGCTCTTCTTCACTTTGAACCGGAGCAGATCGAGGAAGTCACCGGATCGGCTCGGCAGGGATTCCAGGGAAAAGAGAAAGACCCGCGCGCTGATATCGGGGACCAGCAAGTTCACTTCCTTGCGCAACAACCCGGTCCGTTGGACCGTCTGGGTCAAGGCGCGGTGCAATGACTCACCGTCCACGACATTCGTCTTGGAATGAGAAGGAGACACGACACCCGGAGACAACGGCGCGTAAGCCCAGTTCTCGACCGAGTGAGGTGGCCGGGACCCGACCCGCACGGAGGCCACATAATCCGCCGAGATCGAGATGCCGTTCCTCGGAAACACAGGCCGGAAGAAACTCTTCAAAAAGTTGGGAGCCGGGTTGAAGGAAATGGTTTTTGCCTCGCCCTTTAGGATTGCGGGAGAACGCCTACCGCGGCATGTCCTGCTTATTCAATGAAGGTGACCTTGTTGATTTCTTTCAAGGTCGTCACCCCTGCCCGCACTTTTTCAATCGCCGATTCGCGGAGAAACGTCATGCCCTCCTCACGGGCGGCTGCCCTGATTTCGGAAGAGGGACGTTTATCCAGGATCAACTGTCGGATCCGGTCGGAAAGGTCAAGCAATTCGTGAATGGCAGTACGGCCGCGGAACCCCGTCCCGCTGCAATCCAAGCACCCCGCCCCTTCGTAGAAAGGCCGTTGGCTCCATTCTCGCACATCCAGCCCCGATTCCTCCAGTACCTCCGCGGGATATTCGACCGTTCGCTTGCATTTTTCGCAGATGATCCGCACCAGTCGCTGCGCCAGGATACAATTCAGGGCACTGACAAAGTTGTAGGGTTCCACCCCCATGTTGATGAAGCGGCCAATCACATCGACGACATTGTTCGCATGGACCGTGGTAAAAACAAGGTGTCCGGTGAGCGCGGACTGGATGGCGATCTGGGCGGTCTCATTGTCGCGTATTTCACCCACCATGATCTTGTCGGGGTCGTGACGGAGAATGGAACGCAGCCCGCGCGCAAAGGTGAGCCCCTTCTTCTCGTTGACCGGGATCTGGGTCACGCCTTTGAGCTGATATTCCACCGGATCCTCAATGGTAATGATCTTATCCTCGTCGGTCTTGATTTCCATCAGGGCGGCGTACAGCGTTGTGGTTTTGCCGCTGCCGGTGGGTCCGGTGACGAGCACCATGCCGTAGGGTTCGTGAATGTATCTCCTGTATTTCTTAATATCGGTTTCGGAAAAACCCACGACGTCGAGCGACAGCGCCGAGAATTTCTCGCTCATCGATTCCTTGTCAAGGACGCGCAGCACCGCATCTTCACCAAAAATCGAGGGCATGATGGAGACGCGGAAATCGATGGAGCGCCCCTTGAAGCGCACGCGGAACCGCCCGTCCTGGGGAACACGCCGCTCACTGATGTCGAGTTCGCTCATCACCTTGATGCGCGAAATGATGGTGGAGTGATGCTCTTTGGCGATCGCTGCCATGGCCTGATGCAGGACCCCGTCGATGCGGTATTTGACGAGGACGTCGGTGTCGCGGGTTTCAATGTGAATGTCACTGGCGCGCCGTTCAAGCGCTGTAAAAATCGTGGTGTCCACCAGTCGAATGATCGGGCTGACATCGCCGTCGGCCGTAATCTTTTCGATGGTGATGGACTCCTCGCCATCCTCATTCTCCTTGACGAGGTCCAGCGTAAACCCTTCAGTCGCGTCTTCCAGCACCCGCTGGGATTGCTCGCTCTTCTTCAGGATGTCGCTGATCTGCGATGCCGTGGCGACCTTGACGATCAGCGTCTTGTTCAGCAGCATCGCCAGCTCGTCAATCTGCAACAGCTCGCTGGGATCCACGACCGCTACCGTCAGAGAATTACCCGCCGCTCGTAATGGGATGAAGTTGTAGCGGAACATCAGATCCGCCGGGATCTGGCGAAACAACTCATGCTCGATCTGGTAGTTCTTCAGATCCACGAACTCATACCGGTATCGTAGCGCCAATCGCTTCGCCCGATCCAACTCTGATTCCACGGGAGCCCCCGGCCCAGGGAACCCTCCCAGCCTCTTGTTATGCAAATTGGTGGACATAAAGGTTCTCTCCCCTCAGCCGTGCAAAACGACGGAGGCGGGCCGTGTCCCTTCCCCGCCGGCTGGCGCCACTGCACTCCCATCCCCATTATAAACGCGTTGGCCCGAACGGTCGAATACTGTCTTCAACATCTTCAAAGGCCTATCATCCCATCTGGCCGGCGAGCGAAAACACCGGTAGATAAAGTGCGATCAGGATAAAGGCAATAACGCTCCCCATAAATACCAGAATGGCAGGCTCGACCAGGGTGAGCAAGGCGGCCACCCGCGCATTCACCTCATCATCAAAAAAATCCGCCACGCTGGCCAGCATCTGCTCCAGGGCTCCCGTCGACTCGCCCACTTCAACCATCTCAATCACCAACGCAGGGAACAACGCCGTCGCTTCAAGGCTCTTCGCGATCGAGTTCCCTTCGCGAACGCTTTGCACCGCCTGAAGGATGGCCTCGTTGATCCTTTGATTCGCGGTGGCCTGGATCGAAGTTTGTAAGGCCTGAACCGCCGGAATGCCTCCTGCAAGCAGAGTGGAGAGCGTCCTGGCCAGCCGGGAGAGCGAAAATTTCAGCCACACGTCCCCGAAAATAGGAATCTTGAGCTTAGCGCCATCGACGAACCGTCTCCCGCCGGAACTACGCAACCAGACGCGGAGGACCAAATAGCCAATGATCAGTGACGGCACTAAAACGACCAGGGAGGATCGGAGACCCTTCGAAACACTAATCACGAAGACCGTCGGGGCCGGCAGTTGCGCGTTGAGTGACTCATAAAGATCCTGAAACTTCGGGATCACATAAGTCAAAATAAAGGACAGCATCACCGTGACCAGGACCACCAGCACCAACGGGTAGACCAGCGAGGCGACGACCTTCTTCCGGACTGCTGCCGAAACCTTCTGGTAGTTAATATAACGAAGAATCACTTCCTGCAGGTTTCCACTCTTTTCTCCCGCATACAGGGAAGCCGTGTACACCGCGGAAAACTCTCCCTGGGCCTCAAAGGCCTCGGAGAGCATCGCTCCTGATTTCACTCGTTCCCGGATATCATCCAGCAAGCCGCGGAAGTAAGCGTTCCGCATGCGGGGGATTAGTAAATCCAGGGACTTCAGGATCGGCAAGCCCGCCTTGATCAGGGTGACGAGCTGCTGATTAAAAATCATGAACTCGTCCTCTTTAACCTTGCCTCGCCGGCGGGTCTTCCCCGGAAGCGCCAGCAGACGCCCATGTTCCTTGATGGTGTACACCAGGCAGCCCTGATCACTAAAGCGGGCACGCAACTCCGCCTCGGTGTTCGCCGTGAACACTTCTTCGAGAACCTTCCCGTTCGGTTGAGCGATTCTGCAAACGAATTCGGCCATGGTCAATCAGCGGTCAGCCTTCAGCTATCAGCATTCAGTAAACAGCCACAAGGTATCCGCTTTCAGCAATCAGCGATCAGCAGTCAGCAAACAGTCTTCAGCTCTCAGCGATCAGCTCTCAGCCATCAGCCTTCAGGTTTCAACTGAAGCGGCAGGGAGTGGAGATCAGCTTTTACCTGTTGCATACCGTGCCCCATCCCCGTACTTTGAAGGGAGGGGAGGGCTCATCATCCAAGGAAGATTCCCCACCGCTGAAAGCTGACGGGTGATCGCTGAAAGCCGCATTCTCACTGCATTCCACCCTGTTCAACAATCTCCGCCCCCTGCGGAATACGAAATTGAAATCTCTGGGGATCGATTCGCGGATTCTCGATGATGTCGGAGAAGGAGAACTCCATTCTTGACCGGTCCATATTGTCAACGGTGATTTGGAGCAAATGCAAGGTATTTCTGTCCACTTCCAGCACCACGTCCTGATATCCGAGCGATTCATCCTTGGGGAAGGCTCGCAACAAAAGGGGCTGCCCAACTCCCGTCGGGTTAATCCGCTCCACCCGCGTGAACACTTTTCTCCAGTGGAGCTTTCCGAGCAACATCAGAATGGGAGTCCGACGATCTTCTGACGCCTTGACACTCTCGCGATACACACGATTTTCCGAGGGAATCCAGGTGTATTGCATTTTCCCATCAACCAGAAACAACTTGGCTTGAGGGTGAAAATACTCCCATCGCATCTTTCCCCCGCGGCCTAACATTAAGACGCCCGATTCGACCCGCTGGTCTTTACCCTGGACGAATTTCTGAACAAAATTCGCCCGGTAGGTCACCAGCGTCGAATACTTTTTTTGAACCTGGTCCAGGAGGTTCTCGATATCATCTTCTTTCCCAGGGACCTGGGAACCTGAACCCGCATAGGTGGCGACTGTTAAAGTGAGCATCCAGAGCAGATGGACAAGTAAATTCAGGCTCCGCCCGGGAGGGGAGGGCGTGCCGCGCGACAGGGATAACTTCCACAGACTTCGCATTGCAAACAAAAATAGCACAGGGATGCCAATCCCTAAAGGGAATTAGCGCGCAATTCAGCGATCCCTCCCGGCTCCCAGAGGTGGTCGGCAAAATCTTAGAAACAAAATCCACCTCTACCCGGAAATGAGTTTCAGCGTGAGGAGTGAACCGCAAGTTAAGCACACAAGGGGGTTCTCATTTCCAAAGCCTACGGCTGCGGGATCCTGTATTTGAAACACCTCGATGCTTTCGCAACTGGCACAAGGAGCGGTGGGTAAGGTCGTATCCCGTTCCATTTCATTGTGCTCGATCAATCCCGGGTCGACGAATCGTCCCATCTTCGCTGTGCTCAACTCAAAGGTCGAAAAGCAATCACCGCACACATGATTGAAGCAACAGTTCGGGGTACAACTGTAGCTGACATGGGCAGAGCCACATTGCGGGCAAACAACGCGGAGAGGAGCGATTGTCATCATCCCATCAATCTAACACAAGACGACACCCTCGGGTTGGCCTATGAGCTGAACTCGGAAAATCCGTGGTCGGGCTTGTCGCATTCAGCAAGCGATTGCACAGATAAAGGGTTTTCAGTATCCTGTCCTAACTATCTGAACTTTCTGAGAGAAGGAATTGGGGGATGTAGGCGCCTTCGAAGGCATCGGGAATACCCCGAGGACCATGAATCCGAATTTCCGACAGGAGAAATCTTGTGCCCGAACTTGAATTCCATCATGAGGCTGCACATGAAAGCGATCCGACCGGGAAGAAGATTGGCGTACTGGCAGCCGTATTTGCGGTTGCACTTGCACTCGTGACCATCGTCTCGCATCGGACTCACACGCGGGCCATCGTGCTCAAGACAGAGGCCAACGACCAGTGGCAGTACTACCAGTCTAAGCGCATCAAGTTTCACAATCTGGAACTGGGTCAGGATTTGATTACCGCTCTGGGAGCAAGAGGAGAAGCGGCAGAAAAGGTGTTGACGCGGTATGAAAACGAAAAAGGTCGCTACGAAAAACAAGGTGAAGAAATCCAGCGGGAAGCAAGAAAGATCGAATCCGAGGTGAGCCGCGATGAGCGGCGCACCCTCCGCTATGACATAGGAGAAGGATTGCTGGAGATCGCTCTCATCCTCACCTCGCTGTATTTCATTTCGAGAAAGATCTCCTTTCCGGTTATGGGACTGGTGGCGGGGTTAGCAGGAGGAATCGTGGCGGTGACAGGGATGCTCATTTAAACAGCCACGGTGAGAGAGGCTCTCAACCTGGCTGCCGGATTCGCTACGGCTGCAAGGACAAATCATCCTGGGCTTCTCGTGGGCGCTCCCTTCTGGATCCCCCTTCATCATCTCGTGGGATGACCCTTCCCACGTTGAGGTGTTCAAAGTTCATCATCGCATTCCAGACCAGGGCGTAACTGCCTTGTGTTTCCGCTCGCCAGAACGGGCGGATCGCGAACATTACAATGTGGCCTTTGCCCACCGGGCAATCGACCACTGCCGCGCGATTGGCAATCTCGTTGGGGGCCGCCAGCAGGCCGGACATCAATACTGTTTTTTCGTCCGCAAAGCGGGCAATCACTCGCGCGGAATTCATGGCGGCCTCACGCTGGACCGCGCGCTGACCGGGGGTCAATCCAGCCTGGGAGGGGGTCTCCGGAGCCGTGGTCGGTGGGACACCTGATTCAGTCGACGGCTTTGCTTCCTGCTCTTTCGATACGGGGGATTCCTGAGGGGCGGGCGTATTATTCAATGGAGGTGCCGATTGTTTCAAGATCGCATTTACACCCGATTGGCGAGCCGGCGGTTGACCCTCCGGAGCCGCGCCGCCAAAAGGGCCTCCAAAACCTTGGCCGGGAGCAGAGACCTGCAGGATGGGTGACTGATTGAAATAGACCGCGAGCTGATCCTCGGTGTAACCATACACGATGGGAGACTTCTTATCGACGATCTGCGACCGCAGCACGGAGCCGCGCGACCGCAGTTCTTTCGCCGCCACCACATTGACACCGCGCACCAGCCCGTAATCGATCGGCATCTCGGAGTTCGTGCCATCGACGATCAGCAACCCGCCGTCATTCAGGAACTTCTGAACTTTGGCCAACCCTTCCAGACCCATTCCTCCGCGCATGTCGTCGGTTTCGTCCGGCCCGCCGAGGTTGGGGGTCTCCTCTGTCTTCTTCCAAGGCACTGCGAACTGGCCGAACTTCGGCACGCCATTGATCAACGCCTGGGGATTCGCGCCGACGTGAGGGAACACAATGACATCAAACTGTTTTCGCAGATCGTCCATCCTGGCCAGCTTCTGATCTGAAAGATAGGTGTAGGGAACCTTGTATCGATCGAACTCGATGCGCCACCAGCCCTCTTTCTCCGTGTTCAGCCAGGTGTGAAGCAAGGCGATGCGCGGCGCGGCAAGAGGATGGGTCTTGACTTTGGGCATTTCAGCAATCGAAGTGATTGAAGACCATAATCCGACATCAGCCAGCCTTGAACCCAGGTCAGCCGGGTTCCCCTCTGCTGAAATCAGGATTGAGCCGGCGCTAAATTTCGTTCCGTTGCCTTCGAATCCTTCCTCGGCAGCTTCCATTTTGACGTCATGCAGTCGGTAGCGGGTTGTGATGAAATGCGAATCTCCATCGTATTTGAGAATGAATCCTTTGACATTCGATGGCATCCCCCCACTGCCCCTGCTGCCCGCACTGCCAGCGGAAGGGTCTATAGACCGCATGGGCGCGTCCAGGATCTTCTTATCTTCAACCTTCGCATGTTTGATTCCTGCCAGCCACGGCATGGTCCACCCCGTGTCGTCGTAGGGAGTGGGATCGGTGGTGCGATATTCCTGAACGCCCAGCAGCATGTCGGCGAGATTGGAATAGGGCTGGTCCATTCGAATCACGAAGCTCCCCGCCGGGAACTTTCCATCCTTCACTTCAACAGGCGCTGTTGTCTTGTGGACTTCAATACCTTGTTTCACCATCAAGGCAATGAAAGATCCAAGGTCCGCCTGGCGCGGCTGGTCGGCCGTAAAAATCCAGGCCGGGTAGCCTCCGCGCTTCACCCGCTCGACTGCATTCTTCGATTTGATCCAGAAGTTCTCCAAAAACGTGTTCTTGTGATCCGCGACATACTTCAGCGCAATCAGCAAAGTCGATTGCTGGTAGTTAATGTTATTGCGGATCGACCACTGCACCTTTGGCAGGGGTGGGTTGGGTCGATACCACTCTCGCGAGGTTGCGTTCGCTTGTAAGGTACGCTCTTGGGTATCGGCGCCCCCATTTCCAAACGTCTCATAAAAACGCCCAATGGAATTGCGTCCGTTGGCCACGTAAAACATATAATTGGGGACCCAACCATCATAAAAGCCCTGTGTCCAAACGCCTGGCAGCCCGCGCCGGGTCATTTCGGTGACCTCCTGGTAAGCGAGAGATTGCCACTCATCAATCTGGAGAGGATCGAGCGAAGCGTTATAGGGGCCCGTTCCGGTCGAGATATACAGGTACGGGACGGATTCATGCAGATCGTGGAGCACCGTGCCATGCCAATAATTACTGAAGGAATTCAGGATGTTATTGGTCAAGTTGAGGGTTAGGACCATGGCATCACGGTTGTTGTCGTGCGCCACGTATTTTCCCCAATATATCAGTGATGGCGGCTGCCGGTCGGGATGATTGATTTTGTAGTTATAGACATCCACCATGCGATCGCGACCGTCGACTTCCAACACGGGGGTGGCGACAAACACCAGATTCTTGCGGATCGCCTGAACAAATTCTGATTCCTCGACGGCCAGACGGTAGCACAGCTCCATCAACATCTCCGGAGACCCCGTTTCCGGCGAATGCATTGCGCCTGTGGCGTAATAAACCGGTTTGCCCAGGCCGATGAGCTTCTTCGCCTCTTCATCGGAGATCTTTCGGGGGTCGGCCAGCTTTGCGGTGATGCTTCGCAATTCATCGAGCCGCGCCATGTTTTCTTCACTGCTGACCACCACGGCAATCATTTCCCGCCCCTCTTCGCTCTTGCCGATGGAAAGGACCTTGACGCGCTTCGGCGCGGTGCGCTCCAGCTCCCGCATATAAGCGTTGATCTTGTCGACATGGGTGAGTTTCTTGGGCGTTCCAATCACGTATCCCAGGAACTTATCGGGGGCAGTGACGGTTGAGGAGGCCGGCAAATGATCGGTGAATTCGGTATTGAAGCGGGACTCGGTGGTGAACTCCTTGATCTTCTTCCCGTACTCTTCGTCGTTCGCGGTTGGGGGAGTGGCGCGCCCCATCTTGGCCGCGGCGTGGAGAGTCAATGATTCAACCATGACCAGGGAGAATGTGAGAAAGAGGGCGATCGCATACCCGTGATACAGAAGTCGTTGGATCTGTTTGACACCACGCACGGACTCATTCATGGGCGAAATTCCTCCATACTTTATGCAAGGTGATAATCACGATGTTCAGGATATGCCGAATCCCATGGCACCGCTGCGAAACCGAAAAGAGTGGGAAATTCCGGGAGAGCCCGGAAACAGGCATTTCAGGACCTCCCGATGCTTTACCCAGCGACGAGAAGTCTATGATAGGCGTTACAGAAGAAATTCATAAGGGACCCACGCATAGGAGAGCAGGGGGTCGGAACAAGATGATGGAAAGGTCCCCATCGTCAGGGATAGCACCTGAAGGTGGCATTCCCCCAACTCCGTCAGGAGTGGCATAGTTGTAGTCCCGCGTTCCCTTTTATACTTTTTATGAATGAACCCCGTAGGGGTGGCATCTTTGCGGGCTGCTGCGCAACTTCAGAACACCCAACAAGATCAATGGGCCAACAACCTATGATTCTGTGTTTCAGCCCGTCCCACCCTGGGGGACCGACCCGCAATTTGATTTGATCACCTGCCTCCTAGTTTAGAACCTCCCTTCAAATTTCAATCGGCTTGAAGATGTATTTCTGGTCATACGGAATCTGAAACTTCTCCAATAGTGCAAGATATTCCTGCTGGAAGGTCTTCCTCGCATGATGCTTTTCCTGGTTTTGGATGTAGCGGATCACTGCGGTTAGCTGGGAATGAGAGTGGGAGAATGCCCCAAATCCTTCCTGCCACTCAAATCTTCCGCGGACCCATCTACATTTGTTGATGAACCCCGATGATCCAGATTTAATATCCCGCACCAAGTCTGAGAGCGCAATGTCCGGTTTCTGACCAATAAGCAGGTGAGCATGATCTGGGCGGTTATTAATGGCGAGGAGTTTTTGCTTTTGGCCAGTCACAATCCCGGTGATGTACTTTTGTAACTCATCGTTATGCTTGGGCTGAATCAAGTTTTGACGTCCTTGGACCGCAAACACCAAGTGGATGTATATCTGGGTATAGGTGTTGGCCATAGAGATCTCACTCCTATCGCAGCTCAAGGGGGTAAGTCAGCTGGCTGGGCTACGGGGAATCACCAGGGGAATCTTGCTGTGAAAAGATGCCATGTGCAAAGCAGAGGTCCTCGAGATTTGATCCATACAGGATATCGCCCCTACGGGGCTCAGCACAATGTGCCGCAGAGATTGGAGCTATAAATATGCCACTCCTAACGGAGTTGCCGGTGGGCAGATTCCGGGTCATTTCCACCCAACGCGGGTTCTTACTGAGCCCGTAATGACCTGAAGGACGGGTTTCAGACCTTTGATGTCACTCCCATAGAGTTTGTTCGAAACAAACGAAAAAGAGGATCAGACCTACAAATATTCCACTTCTAACGGAGTTGCTAGTGAGCCCGTTCCGGGTTTTTGCCACTCACTGCCGATTTCTCACGGGGCATCTATACGGATTGGATCTTCCACGAACAATCAGAAACTCCTTGCGGCGGCGATTCCTGGGTATTCCAGGACAATGACTTGGGGAGCGCTCATGAATCAGCGTAAGTACTACTTCGGCACAATCTGGAGTTTGGTGTCGGCAGAAACGTAAACCCTTCCGCTCCCGGGGTCGAGGAGGTACGGAACTCCGGAAGGATCGAGCGGGATTCCGCGAAGAAATCCCCGCGTGGCCAGTTCAACAAAACTGCGGGGCCAGCGGCCGGATTGCTCACGAAATTTCGCCGCGACTTTTTCAAGCGCCTCGATTTGATCTTCCGCCTGCAGTTCCGCCAGATGGGCCAGGGCGTTTTCCTTGGCACGCTTGTTCTCTGAGGATTCGTAGATCTGTTCCCAGAGAAACCGTGAGGCCTGCCGATCGCCGCCGCGCGACAAAGAGAACGCCGCCATCGTGCGAAGCCATGGCTTGGCCTGGGGAAGCTCCGATCCCCGCAGGAAGGTCGCGGCTGCCTGCTTGTAGTCTTTCAGATACCAGTAGTAAACAAACCCCAGCCGAAGAAACAGTTCCGGATCATCCGGATTCGCGGCGATCCGTTTTTCGAGAAGTTCGATGGCTTGCGCGGGGTCATTCGCGCCGATCGGAGGCGGCTCGCCCAGGAAGACCGCCCCAAACTCGTAAACGGGAATTATGGCCGGGTCGAGTGTTGTCGTGATGTCGAGCATCGGATAAAGCAGATCAAACCGGCGCGTCGGGTCCCTCATTCGGCCCCCGGCGAAATATTGAATGGCCCGAATCCAGTAAATATCTGCCACCAGGCTCTCAAAACCCATGGAGAGTTTCTTGACCATGGGACCCGAAGGGAGGAGCAGCATCTCCTCGGTCTGGTGATATTCTCCCACCACCCCGTTGATGCGCTGCTGCAAAAAGTAAATGGCCGTGAATCCGAAGAGGAAGAAGACGAGGAAGAGGGTAATGGATTTGCGAAACATGGGATAAGATCAAAATTCCAAATTCCAAATTCCAAATTCCAAACAAATTCCAAGGCCCAAAACATCAAAAAGAATGGTCTCCCCTTCTCTTGACGATGGTATAGGCAAGCGTGAGATTCGCGAGTCCATCTTTTGGGTTGTGTTTGGAATTTGGTTTTTGTTTGGAATTTGTCCGCCGCGGCGGATTGGAATTTGGAATTTATTCCACCTTTCTATTTCAAATTTCTCTGGTTGAAGATCACCGCCGCTGCCGACAGCAAAATCGCCAGGTAGACGATTGAATAGGCCACATCATAAACGACCAGTGCTGCGGCGATCGGTTTTCCGTGCGACACCCCGGCAATGACATTGAAGTTGCCAAAGTTGGGGAGCAGGTAATACAACCCGGAAGTGATCATCCGTACCGCTACATTGCCGGCATCCACTCCGAAGTGTTTGATATCGGCATTGAACTGTCCGATGAAATAAAGCGCCAGGGTGAACATGGCCGAAAGCGTCGGGGTCGAAAACGAGGAAAACACGAGCGCGATTCCAGTGATCAACAGAAGCTGCAGGAAGATCAGAAACACCGCCACAAACAGACTGCTGTGAATCTCGGTTAACTGGCCTTTGGAGTAAGCGTGGCTCTTCACATAAGTCAGAACAAGGACTAGCCCCACGGTCATGATCGCGAGATTGACAAAGAGGGTGAAGGCAAGGCCAAAAAACTTCCCCAGGATAAATTCCGTGCGCCGGACCGGCTTGGCCAGGATCGAATAAAGCGTCCTTTTATCGATTTCTTTGTGGACGAGATTGATGCCGATGAAGACGGCAATCACCGCACCGATCAACGACATCGAGCTCAATCCCACATCGACCGTCACTTTAGTCTCAATATTGATGGAAATCATGCCCAGAATCAGCGAGCTCCCAATCATCAGCAACGCGAACAGGATGAGACTGTAAAGGATTTTGTCCCGAATGGCCTCCTTGAAGGTGTTTTGAGCGATGGCGAGAATCTTATTCATGGCTCAATCGATTTCGATTCGTTGGCAAACAATTTGACAAAATAATCTTCGAACGACTCCTTGAGCGGGTGAACGTGGACCACTTGGCCGCCGTGCGCCCGCACCACTTCCAGGGCGCGGAAGAGGGCCGCCTGGTCCGGAAGGGTCAATCGCAGCATGTTCCCGGCAACGTTTTGATCGGTGGCGGTCGAGCGGAGCGCGCCCTGCAGTTCGTCGTTGAACCGGCTCACAACCATCTCAATCGCGGACGAGTCCCCCACCAGGAGCTCCGTGAGGCTGCCACATCCGCGGAGTCTCCCCTTATGGATGATAGCCACGCGGTCGCACAGGGTCTCCACATCCGGCAGGATGTGAGTAGAGAAAAAAACAGTTTTGCCCTCCCGCTTTAAACCCAAGATCAGGTCGCGAATCTCACGCCGTCCAATGGGGTCCAAGCCCGACATGGGTTCATCGAGAAAAATGATCTCCGGGTCATTGATTAAAGCCTGGGCTATCCCGGCGCGCTGCAACATTCCCTTCGAAAACTTGCGAAGTTGGAGCCGGCGGGCGTCCTTGAGATCCACCACCTGAAGGAGCTCGTCGATTTTCGACTTCATTCCGGTGGAGTTGAGGCCGAAGAGGCGGGCAGAGTAGGCCAGGAATTCTTCAGCCGTTAGATAATCATAAAAGTAGGGGTTTTCAGGAAGATAACCGATGTGCGCGTGCATGGCCACATCGTCAAATGGTTTTCCCAGGATTTCCGCATGCCCCGAGGTCGGGTAAATTAGCCGCATCAGAAGCTTGAGGGTCGTGGTCTTCCCCGCGCCATTGGGGCCGAGGAATCCGAATATCTCGCCTTTATTCACGGTCAACGAGAGCTGATCCAGCGCCCGCACCTTGCGCTTGCGCCAGAAACCAACGTAATAGTCTTTGGTCAGTTCGTGAATTCTGATGGCTTCCATTGGATCAAGGTGATCGGCGTACAGCAAGCAATTGTGCGGTCGATGCCCCGGGAGCCGGGGACAGACACATTATCTTAAGAAAGCTAGCAGGAATGGCGGCAAACCAAGTGTCTGTCCCCTTGGTCGAGACCCTGAAGCACCTGTCTATTATAACAAGGAAGAGGAAATTAATAAATTCTTCGAAACGGTCGAAGTTAGGGACAGACACCCGGATTCGAGAAACCTTCGAAAAGGTCGAGCGAAAAGGTGTCAGTCCCTGGCGCACGGGGACTGACACCTTCTCGTAAATAACTTCGCAGGAATGACACCAGAGCTGGTGTCTGTCCCTTTTGTTTCGGCTGGTCCGGGTCCGGGCAAGGGACAGACACCCGGATTCCAGAATCCTTCAAAAAGGTCGAGCGAAAAGGTGTCAGTCCCTGGCGGCCATAAAAAAAGCGATGGTCCCGATACTCGGGACCATCGCCTTTGGTTGAAACAGTACATCCTTTATTGAACGGGATCGAATCGCACCTTGGCAGGTGGACCTACGGGAAATACGTTTCCAGTTGATACTGCATTGTACCGAACCACCGCATCAGTGCCAGAGCAGTAACCATATCGTGCGGCACCCGCCTGAGGCGTTTGAGCGAACCCATACGCCGGCGGGGGGGCTCCACCTACGTCGTTACCAGTTCCGCCATTGTCAAGTATGCCTACAACACCTTCCGTATAAATCTGTCCATGGAGTCCAGGAGCAACGGCCACATTGGCGAACCGACCATCGAGCAAGCCCGCCGCCATCAAATTTGCAAAGGTTCCGAATTGCTGTGCGTTCGATGAGGAATAAGTGACTTCGGAAGTATTAATTGTTCGCATGTCACCCACTGCTGACGATTCGTTTGATGCTTGGCGAGATCTCAGCAAGCTGGGAATGGCGATCGTTGCAATGATCAGAATGATCGCTACGACGATCAGCAGTTCCAGAAGCGAAAATCCTTTGTTGTTGTTCTTCATAATTTAATCCTCCGGAGAATAAGCGACCGCGATCATCGCAGCCTGCCTTGGATGATGCACCCTGGATTCCAAAGGATGCGGTCAAGTTGACCGAACTGGAGGTTACCAGTAAGCCAATTAAAATCAATACGTTATGTTGCCTTTCAAAGGGTGATTGAGTTTCAGGGTGATTTGCCAGAGGACTTGGCCGCTCGAGGAATTACACTTTCTGTAAATCCACCTGACGTTTTATGTCAGAGAAGCAAAGCGAGTAATTCTTTAGAGGGGACCGGTAATTCGGTCAAGTTGTTAGGTGGAGGGAGACCCGGGTACACGTCGATGAACCGGGCCGACCAGAATAACCGAAAGAATCAATCGGAACTGCTTCAATGGTTTTTCGGACGTAGAGGGGGATTCCCCACGGAACCGTGACGATGGAAGATTCGGGTTTGCCCAAGTGAGGCATCTATCGGAAACATGGAAGCTGACGAAACTTTCTCCCACCAAATGATATTGAGAAAATCCGCAGTGCACGTGGTATCCCTTCCGAGGTGCGACCCCCCAACACCTGACAACAGAGGGACACATTGCATTGTATACCGGACGTGCTGCTCCCTGACGGTTGAGGATTCCCCAACTCCGTTAGGAGTGGTATCTTTGTAGTCGAATGCCCCAGACACCTTTCTAAATTGAACCCCGTAGGGGTGACACCTGGGCTTCGTAAAGATTGATACGTCCATTTGCAAGGTTTGCGTGTATCTATCCGGGCCCCAAATTGGATCCGTAGAAGATGCCACCCCTACGGGGTTCAACCCCAAGACGAGGGGGGAGGACTGGGGCTATAAATAGGCCACTCCTGACGGAGTTGGGGAATAGCGCGTTCCCGGATGAAGCACAGTCAATGAGTACTTGGGGCGGGACTGCGGTCTGGAATGAGTGCATTCGGTGGCGTAGGGCGAACGTGGCAGACTGGCAAATCGGCATGCTTCTCAATCTTATTGGATAAGAAGCCCCCTTTCATCTTGGCCCACCCTGTGATTCCGCCACCCCCATTCGCAGCGACACCCTTCTTCCCTACCTCGAGTTCAGTTCGGCTTCTATCTTCATCCTCAACGACTGATCCTTGGCATCCTGCAATGCGCCGATCCATTGCGACCGTGCCTCCTCAAGACGATTCAGGCTTTTCAGTGTCAGTCCGAATTGCCATCGCGCTTCGGCATCCCCTGGGTTGATCCGCAACAAACGGTCCCATGTGTCCACAGCCGCTTGCATATCCCCACGGGCCATGTGGAGCCGAGCCAGATTGTAAAGGGCTTCCTTCGATCGCGGGTCGACCGCCAATGCCATCCGAAGGGTCTTTTCTGCTGCGAGGAAATTATTCATCCGGAATTGAAGCGTTCCCAAATTGTTGTAAGCCTCTGCCAGTTTTGGATCCAACTGAATAGCCCGCTCAAAACTCTGAATAGCCCGATCGGTTTCGGTAAGATTCATCTGTGCGAGGCCGAGATTGTTCATTACCGCGGCGTCGGCAGGTGCAAGCCTGGCCGCTTCTTGGAGCTCCCGCTCCGACTCCGCATAACGCCCGTGTTCCAACAATGCCAGTCCCACATTGTAGTGAACGTCCCAGGACTGTGGGCGATTCGTCTCAGCTCTTTCCCACAAGGCGACAGAATCGTGCCAGATTCTGTTCCCCTGGGCAGTCCCAGCCAGTAGACCCACAGCGAGAGCCGCCGTCACGCCCATTTGAAGCCAGGTTGACTTGCTTTTTTTGAGTAGCAGAATCCAGAACATCGCGATTCCGATGCAAAATCCCACTGAAGGTAAGTACGCGTAACGATCCTGCACCAGGTACTCCGGATGAAACGCCCTTAAATTCAACACAGGAAGCAAGGGAATCCAAAACAGAAGCCCGGCAAGAACAGAGGCGTTGACAGCTGTTCTGTCCTGAAGTGCCGACACAAATCGCCTTAGCCAAAACAGACATGCTGCCAGAAGGAGCAGGATCAGAGTGGAGATTAAGAATGCCGGGGACGCTCCGCTCCGGACAAAGGCAACAAAGTAAATCAGGCTCAGGCGGAATGGAAAAAGCAGGTGCATAAAATAGCTCAAAACCACAGTGGGAATCGTGAAGATCACATCGAATGGGGTAACATCCTTGTTGAGGGGGTGCTCCCAGCTCAGGAAACCCAATCCTCGGTAGCGTTCCAACAAATAAAGAAGACTGATGAAAAGGAAGCCTGAAGAGTGGATCAGGACTCTCCGAATCCCCGCGAAGGAATGACTTGGCTGCCGGCTGTCTCCAGTTCTATCCGGGAGCAGAAACTCCAGACCGATCACAACAAACGTCAAGCTCAACGCGCTCTCTTTGATCATCGTCGAAAGAGCAAAGAAAGACAGAGACAATATCCAGTGTCGGATGGCATGAGTGCTTCGTGCTCGCAAATAAAAGTAGAGCGAGAGCAGGAAGAACAACGTAAGAAGCTCGTGCGCTCCCGCGGTGACCCACGCGACCGCCTGGGAGTGGATGGGGTGAACGGCAAACAAAATAGCAGCCACAGCGGCTATGGATTTTTGGCCGAGAAATTCCCGTACGGTGAGGAAGACGAGCAGGGTTGCGCCCAAGTGCACCAGGATACTTAGAAGGTGCCAGCCGGGCGTCCACAAATGAAACCATCGATAGCCCAACATTAACCAGAGGGTGAACAGGCGGCCGTGATAAGGGAGAGCGATGTCCTTCGAATAACTTGTCGAAAAGACCAGTTCATCAGTGGTCAGCACCTTCACCGGATTGATCGGACCGCGAAGGCTTTCATTGTGAACAATGTACTTGATGTCATCAAAAACGAATTCACCCGACAGGGAATTGGCAAAGGCCAGGAGGACCAGCAAGAGAAGGGCAGTAAGTATCTTGGAGGTGGGAAGAGATTCGATCCAGGAAAGATCGAGCGGAGAAAGTCGCGGTCGTGATTCGGGGGAATCTTTAGGGTTGGGTGAAGAGCTCTGAACTCTTGATGTAGTTTTGGATCGCACTGAGATGATATCTTATGCGGGGTGTCCGAAATCCTTGTGAATCCGCAGGGTTTTTGAAGGACCATTCAACCGCAAAAAGCACCCCGCAGGAAACGCGGGGTCTACGCCGAGCTTCGACAATGGTATCGCGAAGGCCGCTAAACCCCTGTAGCTTGTACCTATTGAACTGTCCTTTTTGCGTCCTTGGCGACCGCGTGGCGGACTTTGCGGTTAGCTCTTATGCCCACTTAACCTTGAGGTACTCTATTTCTGAATATTGTATTTCGCCATGTAATGCCGAAAGGAGCGGTACGTCATCTTCAGAAGCTCTGCAGCCCGGGTTTGTACGCCATCGGCTTTTCGCAGGGCAGCTTCCAGAAGTTTTCGTTCCACTTCGGAAATCTGCTGATCGAAATCAATTCCCTCCCGAGGAAAGGACGCCTCAATTTCAGGGATCTTAATCTCGGGCATCACAATGCGGTCCGGCAAGCGCTCCAGTTTCAGGATCTCTGTGGATTCAAAAGCCACGGCCCGCTCGATCGTGTTTTCGAGTTCGCGCACATTGCCCGGCCATTCGTAGGCCTCCAGCGCTTCGTACACTTCCGGGTCCACCGCGGCAATCTTTTTGCCCATCGTCTTACAGAAGCGCTTGACAAAGTGATCCGTGAGCGCCTGAATGTCTTCCCTTCTCTCGCGCAGCGGAGGGACGGGGATTGGGATCACGGAAATTCGGTAATAGAGATCCTCCCGGAAGCTCTTGTCTGCCACCATCTTTTGCAGGTTCCGGTTGGTGGCCGCGATGACCCGCACATCCACCGCAATTTCCTCGGTGCCTCCGACCGGGCGGATCTTGAGATCCTGGAGGACCCGGAGCAATTTTACCTGCATGGTGGGGCTCATTTCGCCGATCTCGTCCAGGAAGATCGTCCCCCGGTGCGACACCTCGAACAGTCCCTTTCGATTGCCGGAGGCGCCCGTAAAAGCTCCTTTGACGTAGCCAAACAGCTCGGACTCCAGAAGGGTCTCGGGAAACGCGCCGCAGTTGATGGAGGTAAAGGCCTCCCGCTCGCGCGGACTCAACCGATGCAGGGCCCGGGCCACCAGTTCCTTCCCCGTGCCGCTCTCTCCGGTGATCAGGACGGTGCTATTGGTGGAGGCCACCGTGTGAATCAGCTCGGTCAGCGCCCGCATGGCGGTACTCGTGCCGATGAGGTTCTCGATGCCGCTCAAGCGTCCAAGCTCCCGCTTCAGGTCGCGGTTCTCCTGCCGCACCTTCCATTCCTGCATCTCCTTCTCAACCACGACCTTGAGCTCATCGATGAAACTCTCCGTTTTGATAATGTAGTTGTTCGCCCCCATCCGGAGTGCCTGGATGGCCGTCGAAGTCGAGGCAAAGGCCGTCATGAATATGAAGACCGCATCGGGCTGGAGCGGCCGGGCTTCGGTCAGGAGTTCGAGCCCCGTCATGGCGGGCATCTTGATGTCGGAGATCACCAGGTCCACGGATTCTTTGGAGAGCAGGTCCAGGGCGGCACGACCACTGGACGCCGTTCTCACCTCGTAACCTTCCCGTTTGAACACGATTTCCAGCAGATCACAAATCGATTTTTCGTCGTCAACAATGAGAAGTTTCATAAGGAAGTCTTTGGACGCGGACGAACACCGATGAACACGGAGATTCTTGGTTTAAGAACAATCGCTTACGTTTAAATGTTCGCAGCTTATAAAGGAACGAGCCATGAAACAAAAAACCTGTCGGGCGGCAAACGGACCGTTTCATTTCATCTGTCTAATTCATTTCCGTGTTTGTCGGTGTTCATCCGTGTCCTTTTAGGTCATCGGCACGGGGACATAACACGGAAGAGAGATTTCGAATAGGGATCCCTGCCCTAAGTTCGAGCGGGCCTCAATGCGTCCGTGATGTGCCTGAATGATTTGATAGACTATCGCCAGCCCCAACCCGGTGCCATTGACAAATGAAGAGTGAAAGGGCTCGAATATTCTGTTTATCCGATCCTCTTCGATCCCCATTCCGGTATCCCTAAACACGATTCTGATCTCTTCGTCGTGCGGCTTCTTCAGCTCGATCGTGAGGGTGCCTCCCCCCGACATGGCCCGGATGGCATTATGCGAGAGATTCCAGAACACTTGCTTGATGAGATCGGGATCCAGGTAGCACTCCAGCGGGCGCTGGTCCGACACGCTTTCAATCCGGTGCTGCTCTGTGACGTCGGGATCGTTGTGCAGCAGAGTTACCGTGTCGTCCATCAGCTCATTTAAATCCACGGTCCTGGGGTTATACGTGATCTGTCGTGAATAGATTAAGAAGCCATCAATGATCTTATTCAGGCGTTGGGACTCGTGAAGCACAATGCTCATCAACTTGTCCTGGTCCTCGGTCAACGGGACTTCTCTCCTGAGCAATCCCACCGAACCGGAAATTGAGGCCAGGGGATTGCGGATCTCATGAGCCATCCCCGCCGCCATCTCGCCCACGGCGGCCATGCGATCCTTGGCGCGGATTTCTCCTTCCAGACGCTTCATCTCGGTCAGATCCTGAAAATTCACGAGGTATCCGATCAAGATGTGCTGATCCCCGTACAGCGGAGAGGCAGAAAGCCCGAGAAATTTCTCCTCCCCGGGCCGCTCTCTGAGAATGGAATCCACGCGCACATTGCGACGTCCGTCGCTCAATTGATTGATGCAATTCTCAAAGTCGACATCCGGGAAGGTTTCCTTGAAAGATCGACCGACCACCTCGTCCTGGCTCCGCCCCACGATCTCTTCACCGGCGGGATTGAGCATGGTCACTTTTCCGTCGAGCCCGGTTGTCAACAGTCCCCCGCGCAAGCTTTGAATGATGTTCTCATTCAGCGCCTTTAAGTTGGCCAGCGCCCCGGTTTTATTCACCAGCTCTGCTCCCTTGCGTCGAAGGTTCTCAGACAAATATCCGCTGAAATAACCGACCACGAGGAAAGCGAAGGTATTCAGCGTGATAAAAGCGATCAACGTCCTTAAAGAAGGGCGCGACAGGGCATTGGTGGGAATTAACCGCGCCTGGGTCAAGAGGAGGAGCGAGGCGTGCACCATCGAGGCCGAAAATGCTGTGAGGAGGGCACCTCGCTGATATAGAACCAGGCTGGAAAAAGCGATCGGTAGAAAATAGAGGATCGAGAAATAGCTCTCGGTTCCTCCCGTGAGATAGATGATCAGAGTGATAGAGACCAAGTCCGTGACAATATGAAACAGGGCCTGAGTCAGGTAATTGGAGGCGGAATTGACCCATACCGAATAGATCAGGGTTAACGTTAAAGCAACAAGCAGCACGCCCATCACCGCCCCAAAAGGGACGGCAGGGGTCGCAATCCGCTCCACTCCGACCAGGATGCCGAGTATTACCGTGTAGACAACGACCCGAAGCTTGAGAAACCACAGCAACCAGTCACGGATCTCGGGGGCTATCGCAGCGCTTGCCACTCAGAATTTCTCCGGGGTTAAAGATTTAGGAGGAAGGTGTCTGGTGTCTGGTGTCAGGGGCCGGGTGTCAGGGGCCAGTTTGACCTCGCATTCCCCTTGCCTCAAACCTATAGCCCCAGTTCACTGGCTTCCGGGCTATACCGTCCGATGAGTGCCTTCCTGACACCTGGCACCCGACACCTGATACCTTTTTGCCGGCCTCCCGATTCCACCATTCCGGACAGGAAACCTATCCTGACAGCTTATCGATGAGGGTGAACAGCGGCAGGTACATGGAAATCACGATTCCGCCCACGACCACGCCCAGGAAGACGATCAGCATGGGTTCCATGGCGGTGAGTAAATCCTTCACGCCGGCATCCACCTCTTCCTCGTAAAACTCGGCGATCTTGGTGAGCATGGCGTCCATGGCACCGGTTTGCTCTCCCACCGAAATCATCTGGGTCACCATCGGAGGAAAGATATTGGATTGTTTCAGAGGATCAACGATGGTGCGGCCCTGTTCGACCGCTCTACGGGTATCCATGATCGCCTTTTCAATGACCGCATTGCCAGCCGTCTTCGCCGTCACATCCAGGGCTTCAAGCAACGGAACACCGCTTGTGATGAGGGTGGAGAGGGTTCGTGAGAAACGCGCGACCGCGATCTTTCGAAGCAGCGTCCCAAAGACGGGAAGTTTCAAAAGAAACGCATCCACATTATACCGGCCGGCTTGCGTGGAGTAATAGGAGCGAAAGGCGACCGCGAATAGGCCAAGACCAAACAAGATGAAAAGTCCGTAGCGCGTCATGAAATGACTCAAAGCAATGACGACCTGGGTGGGCACGGGAAGTGGAACCCCCAAACCCGCAAAGAGGGTAATGAAGGTGGGCACCACATAAATCAAGATCAGGGTGACCACGCCCATCGCAACGCTCATGATCGCGGAGGGATAGATCAGGGCGGAGCGGACGGCGCGCTTCAACTTCACGGCCTTTTCAATGTAAGTGGAAAGGCGCTGCAAGATCGTATCCAGGATGCCGCCCGCTTCCCCGGCTGCTATCATGTTGGTGTACAGATCGTCGAACACCTTGGGCTGATTGCGCATCGCATTGGCGAGGGTGGAACCGCCCTCCACGTCAGTGCGGACGGCCGTGACCACCTTCTTGAACACTTTGTTTTCCATCTGCGAGCCGAGGCTTTCGAGCGCCTGCACCAGCGGCAAGCCGGCATCAATCATGACGGAGAATTGCCGGGTGAAAATCGCCAGCTCCTTGGCACTGACCTTTCCTCCAAAAGACGGGCCGGCAAACCCCTTTCGCTTCTCCTTGATCGCCAGCGGGCTGACCTGCTCGCGGCGCAGTATGGCCGCCAGCACCTGCTGGTTATCAGCAGCCCGCTCCCCGGAAATGGTGGTTCCCGTTTTTGTTCTCGCTCGATACGTGTATACAGGCATAACCAATCTCCTTTATATCTCTTTCGCTCGACCTCTGTGGCTTTGAAGGACGCTACGAATTCAGGCTCGCCGCATGAAGATGCGCGCGCTTGCCAAACGCTTTAATGCGACACCTTATACGCCGGATGAACCGGCCGCTTGTAGGGTTGAGACACCACGCCGGCCCCCCGGTTGATCATCTCCTGTAGTTCGTCCACATTGGACGACTGGCTCAACGCCGTCTGGAGCGTGATCTGTTTCTGGAAGTAAAGTGTTGCCAGGGACTGATTGAAGGTCTGCATCCCAAACTTCTCTTGCCCTGCTTGCATCGACGAATAGATCTGGTGGATCTTATCTTCGCGGATCAGATTACGGATGGCCGCGTTGGGGATGAGGATTTCCATCGCCATCACCCGCCCGCTTCCGGAGGCCCGGGGCAACAGCGCCTGCGTGAGAATCGCTTCGAGCACCAGGGAAAGCTGCGCCCGAATCTGGTTCTGCTGGTGCGATGGAAACACGTCGACAATGCGGGTGATCGACGAAATGGCCGAATTGGTGTGCAGGGTGGCAAAGGTCAAGTGGCCCGTCTCGGCAATGCGTAACGCGGATTCGACGGTTTCAAAATCCCGCATTTCACCGATCAGGACGACATCCGGATCCTCGCGCAAGGCGGACCGCAGGGCATCGCTGAAGGAATGGGTGTCGTTATTCACCTCCCGCTGGTTCACCAGGCAGTTTTTGTGCGGATGCAGATATTCAATCGGATCTTCGATGGTGACGATGTGTTCGTGCCGGTCGGAATTGATCTTGTCGATCATGGCGGCCAGCGACGTGGACTTGCCGCAGCCGGTGGGACCGGTGACGAGGATCAAGCCACGGGGCTTGTCGCACAGGTTGCGGATGATGGGGGGCAAGCCCAGTTGTTCAAAATTCCGAATGGAGAAGGGGATATTCCGAAAGACTGCGGCGACGGCCCCGCGTTGATGAAAAACGTTCGTACGGAACCGGGCCAGTCCTTTGATCCCAAACGAGAGATCGAGCTGAAGATCCTCTTCCAGGCGTTTCTTTTGCGAGTCCGTCAGCACGCTGTAAGCGAGCTGCTTGGTATCGGCTGGCGTCATGGGAGGCATATCCAGCGGGCGCAACACTCCGTCTACGCGGATCTGTGGAGGCGATCCCGTGGTGATATGAAGATCACTGCCATTCTGCTCCATCATCGTTTTCAGAAGGTCACTCAACGAAAGCATGAAAATTCCTTTCCCAGCCTGGCAACATCATGTGAAAGAACATCTTCGAATCCGATCAGAGGGATCCTGTCGATGGACCCAAAAGCCAATTCCCGGCTCGTCTTCTCGCGGTATCCTCCGGGCCCTAACTGCTCCCCTTCCCTTCTTCGAATTCGAACACCGTCTAATGCATTGAATTCTCCTACGACTGGTCTTAAATGTCTTATCGGACCATTAATAAAATATTTCAGATGTATTTTTTGCTTGTGATACAGATCACAATGTGGGTAGATATTTTAGATCCCGGGGTTCTGGCTCCGGACTTAGATTCCTTCCCAGAGGCTTGGGGTTCAAGTCTAAGGATCACAATTTCTTAGAGCTTCAGGAGAGAAGAACAGGAGGAGAAGGGCCAGAATTTTTCGTCCCGACGATTGCTCCGTGCCTTGACTAATACAACGGAGTCTGCTCAAGACTTGCTCGCTGGCTCAAAGGACTGTCTCCCGGAGCACTTCATCGAGGGTAGTTACTCCATCTTTGATTTTCCGCAGCCCACTGCCGCGCAATGAAATCATTCCGTTCTCGATAGATTTTTTACGTAACTCCAGCGCGGAAGCCCCCACCAACACTAATTCTCGAATATCGTCGGTGATTTCCATGACCTCGCACAATCCCACACGTCCCTTGTACCCCGTCCCGTTGCACAAGGGACATCCCTTACCCTTGTAAATCTTCAGTTTCTTGGCTTCCTCGGGTGAGAAACCGGCTTCGACGAACACCTTCTGCGGCGTGGGAATCTCCTCTTTACAGGCCTTACAAATCCGGCGGACCAGGCGTTGGGCAGCGATCAAGTGGACCGATGTCGCCACCAGGAAGGGTTCAATCCCCATGTTCATCAGGCGCGAAATGGTCGAGGGTGCATCATTGGTGTGCAAAGTGGACAAAACGAGGTGACCCGTCAGGGCGGCCTTAATGGCAATTTCCGCCGTTTCGAAATCACGGATTTCACCCACTAGAATAATATTGGGATCCTGCCGAAGGAAGGCGCGCAAGGCGGCTGCAAAATTCAGGCCGATCTGTTCCTTCATCTGCACCTGGTTGATCCCCTGCAGTTGAAATTCCACAGGGTCTTCCGCCGTCATGATATTGGTTTCCGGGGTGTTCAGACGCGAGATTGCCGAATAAAGTGTGTTGGTTTTGCCACTGCCAGTGGGACCGGTCACCAGGACCATTCCGTACGGCTTCAAAATCGCCTGTTCGAATTTCGCCAGCGACTCGGGTTCGAAGCCCAACCGGGTCATATCGAGCATCAGGTTGTCCTTATCCAGCAATCGGAGGACGACCTTTTCGCCGTACAAGGTGGGAAGGACGGAGACGCGGAAGTCCAGTTCCTTGCGTTTTCCCTGGTGCCTCATCTTCATCAGGATTCGGCCATCCTGGGGCAGGCGCTTCTCTGAAATGTCCAGCTTCGCCATGATCTTTAACCGCGAGATGATGGCATCCCTGAGTTTGAGGGGGGGGGTCATGATGTTATAGAGAATGCCGTCCATGCGGAATCGAACTCGGTACTCTTTCTCATAAGGTTCAAGGTGGATATCCGACGCCCCTCGCCTCAAAGCGTCAACCAGAATGAGATTCACAAGCTTAACGACGGGGGCTTCTTCTGCGGCCCGCTCCAGTTCCGCCAGGTCCACCTGCTCTTCGGGACCTGTCTGGAGCTCCAAATCCGCATCAAGCTCTCCGGCGATTCCCTCCTCCTCCGCGTGGCTGATCGATTCCATCACCTTCTTGAGTTCGATGGCGTGTGGCGAACCGTAATATTTTTCGATGGCCTCCGTGATAGAGGACTCCGACGCCACGACGGGCTCGATGTTAAACCCGGTCATAAACTTGATGTCATCGAGCGCCGTGACATTGGTGGGATCCAGCATCGCAATGGTGAGTACCGATCCGACACGGCTCAATGGCAGCAAATGGTATTTCTGGGCGGTCTCTCTGGGAATCAACTGGATGACGGCGGGGTCGATTTCAAAATAGGAGAGATTGATTGAAGGAACCCCGTAACGCCGGGAAAGGACTTTGGCGATGTCTTCATCATTGACATAGCCCAACTTCACGAGGCATTGGGCCAGGCGGGTGCCGGAACGGCGCTGAAGCTCGACGGCCTCGTCCAACTGAGCCGCGGTGATCAGGTTCTCGCTGACGAGAAGATCACCCAGCTTTGAAGCCATGCCTTCCCTTACCGACACAAACCCTCCCACAAGGATCCTCTGGCTCGAGGATCATGGCCAACCTAATCAAAAACAGCAAACACGCAGGAATCTCACTTCAAAAAACCAAAGTGTCACCACCCCGCCCACTTTTTACCGCCGCGGCCCAGGGTGGAACCACAAGATCCATATGCTCAGGTTCGATCAGCCAACCAATGGGTTTCGAGTCAAAAACTAAGGCATTGGGAACTCGTTGCTCAGGGTTCCCTTCCCTGCGCCCACATCCACTGGGGCAGAGGCGATTGATGCCAGAATTACCTTCCCACCTTGTTGAAGAAAGAACCGTCCCCCTTCAATCAAGTCCACCGAAGTGTTATTTAGGTCAGGACATTGAATGTGCGTTATTCAATCCAAGACTCGAAGGTCGATGAAATCCACGCGTAAAGGTCAGAAAAACAACCCTGACTTTATGAACCTCTTCGACACATCCCGTCTTCGCAAGAACGCACCTGGCCAGAGTTCGGCCTATCAGGCAAAACATCAGGATCAAGCGGTCTTACCGACACAACCTCCTTTGCCTGACCCCGTAACATAGTGAATCATACATGCAAAGTCAAGGTCTTTTGGGGGAAGATCGGGGAGGCACGGGGTTCCTTTCCTTGACTCGATTTCACATGTCGCGTTAGAGTGGGCTGAACAGTGTGGCCGAATTGCAACACATATCTCACCGACACGTCATGACGGAGGAGAAGGAATTCGAGGATTGCGAGAACAGAGCAGAACGGGCCGGCATCTCGTCACGGCCTTCAAGTTTCTGGATGAAGCACTGGGGCCTCAACACTGGTGGCCCGGGGAGACCCCATTCGAAATCATCGTCGGGGCTATTCTTACCCAGTCGACCGCATGGACAAACGTGGAGAAGGCCATTGCCAAGCTGAAAGGCGAAAGATTACTTTCTCCCGCTCCCATGAGGCGAGTCAGTCTTCAGAAACTTGCCTCTCTCATCCATTCGTCCGGCTACTTCAATCAGAAGGCCCAACGGCTGAAGAGGTTTCTTGCATTTCTTGCGCAGTACGGCACGCTGGAGAGGATGTTTCAAGAGCCGACCGAGGCGTTGAGGGAGAAGTTGCTCGGAATCAAGGGTCTCGGGCCGGAGACCACTGATGCGATTCTGCTTTACGCGGGAGGGCGCCCGGTGTTTGTGGTGGATGCCTATACGCGCAGGATTCTTTCGCGGCACGGATGGCAGGGCGAAAAAGCGACCTACGGGGAAACCCAGAGTCTATTTGAGTCCCAATTGCCTCGTGATGTTCAACTGTTCAATCAGTACCACGCGCTGCTGGTGAATGCAGGAAAGAACTTTTGCAAAAAGAAAGAGCCGGACTGTCTGCCGTGTCCGTTGCGGCCCCTCTTGCCCCGGAACAGCGGGCTAATACGAATGTCCTTGAGAACGTTACACAATCGCGCATGATTCAACGCAGGGGCAACCGCCGTGGCGGAGACCCCTACCGCGAAGATTTCACGATGACCCCATGTATTTCTAATTCCAGCGTTTGTATTCGTTATGCACGATCATTCGAGATTCAGTAGATTCAAAATGAGCCCGAGAAGCAGGAAGATATGGATTCTTGTGGGGATCGCATTTTTGATCCTCATTCTAGTCACGATCGTGTTTATTGAAGCCGCCTTCAACATCTCAAAATTCTTGTCCCCCTCGGACCCTTCCCAAACCGTCGTGTTATTTGCCCTTACGACGCTCATTGTCGTGGCCCTGATCGTGTTCTCTCTGATTCTGTCACGGACCCTCATCAAGATTTATGTGGAGCGGCGCTCCGTAAGGCTTGGGTCGAAATTCAAAACGAAACTGCTTGGCGCCTTCCTCGGTCTGGCCTTTATCCCCGCGATCTTTCTCTTCATCTTTGCGTACGGGCTCATCAATCGCAGTCTGGACAAGTGGTTCAGTGTTCCGGTCGACACGGTCCTCGATAATGCGCGCGATATTGTGGCACAGTACCAGGGTGAATTTGCGAACCAGACCTTCTACTACGTCAAACAACTGGCCGGCTCACCGGTGGTGTTTGCCGCCCTCAAGGCTCATGACATGGCCAAGTTACAGACCTATATCGGGAAATCGGCACAGGAGTTTCAGGTGGAAGGGATCGCCTTCTACGATCGGGATGGAAAGGACCTTCTTCTCTACCATTTGTCCTCGGCGGAAGAGTGGACTCGCCCCATGAGTCGGGAGCTCACTTCAGCGGGCGCCGCCCTGAGGGAAACAGCGGAAATATCGCGAGAGGGACAGATCAACGGCCGCCCTTACATCCTGGCGGGCACCGGGGTGTTTGACGATCGGTTACATCTGGTGGCCTCGGTCGTCGCCCTCAACTTTTTCCCTTCCAACCTGCGGGAGAAAATCGAACAGATTAACACCGAACGTGCGAAGTATTCGGCGCTGGCCCGGGATATTAAAACTTTCAAGAAGGTCAAGGTTCTCACGCTTCTCCTGATTACTCTCTCGATCCTTTTTAGCGCCTCGTGGATTGCCATCTATCTCTCCAAACGCATTACCGTGCCGATCCAGGCCCTCGCTGAAGCGACCCAGGCCGTGGCTTCCGGCAATCTGGACTATCGTGTCTCGGTGGAGGCGCAGGATGAAATAAAGCTCCTAGTCGATTCTTTCAACGCCATGACACAACAACTTCACGAAAAGAACAGAACCATCCAACGGTCGACCGAAGCGCTGGAGCAGGTGAACCGGGAGTTGGAAGCGCGGCGACATTACATCGCGACCGTGGTGGAGTCGATTCCGACCGGCGTGATCTCACTGACAAACGATTTCCGGGTGACCCAACTGAACGGCGCCGCCAAACGGATGCTGAATGCAGAGGTGGGGCCGGTTTGTTCGATCAACGATCTGTTCGGGTCCACCGTCACTCCCCTCTTGGAACAGATTCTCGGGCGCGCCCGGATCCTCTCCATTGCGAGCCGGGAGATCACCCTGCCCATCGGCGGTGAGAGAACCCTGTACTGCGCTATCACGGCGTGTGCCTTGCGCGAGAGCAGGAACGAGGACCTCGGTTTTATTCTGGTCATTGAAGACTTGACCGAATTGCTGAAGGCTCAGAAGAGTGCTGCCTGGCGCGAGGTGGCGCGGCGCATGGCGCATGAAATCAAGAATCCACTGACCCCGATTCATCTGAGCGCCGAGCGGATCCTGAAGAATCTGACGCGTGCCCAGTCCCCCCCCGGGGGTCTGGCAAATGCCAACCTTGCGTCCGGCCCCCTGGGCCAGCTCATTGCGGAGTGCGCCGCTACCATCACTCAGGAGGTGTCTGCACTTAAGAGCATGGTTGACGAGTTTTCGCGCTTTGCGAGGCTCCCTTCCGCCGATCCCGTCCCGAGCAACCTGAACCGGATCATTGAACAGACCCTCGCCACTTACGATGGACGCTTGAAAGGCATCTTGATCGAAAAACATTTCCGAGACGGACTGCCCAATGTGAAAGTGGATCCGGAACAATTCAAGCGCGTGCTGATCAATCTGATTGACAATGCCGTCGAAGCGATGGCTGATGTGCCGGAGAAGCACTTGAAATTCCACACGCGATTTGATGAGCGGCGTGAAACAGTGGAAGTGGCCGTGGAGGATTCGGGGCATGGGGTGCGCCCCCAGGACAAGGACAAGCTCTTCCTCCCTTATTTCTCAACCCGGAAGCGGGGCACCGGGTTGGGACTCGCCATCGTCAATCGCATTGTCGCGGACCACAATGGCATTATCCGCGTCGAGGAGAATATTCCACACGGGGCCCGCTTTATTATCGAGTTGCCCATGCTCAGTTCGTGAGAGTCCACGCGGACGAGGGTCCACGAGCGGATCCCGACAAGCCGGGTTTTGGCGGTGTCCGCAGTCGGTCTCGAATCCCTGGGGGAGATGCTTGAAAAACACGATCCTGATCGTTGATGACGAAAAGAACATCCGGGGCTCGCTGAAGGGCGTTCTGGAGGACGAAGGTTTCAAGGCGGACGCCGTCGCGAACGGCGAAGCCTGTCTGGAGGCCATCCAAAAGAAGGAATACGACCTGGTCCTCCTCGACGTCTGGATGCCTGGCATCGATGGCCTGGAGACATTGCGGAAAATTAAGGAAGGAAACCATGCCCCGACCGTGGTGATGATCTCCGGTCACGGCACCATTGAGACTGCCGTGAAATGCACCAAGCTGGGCGCGTTTGACTTCATTGAAAAGCCGCTGTCGATCGACAAGTTGATGCTGGTACTGCGGCATGCCCTGGAGCAACGCCACCTGGCGGAACAGAACGAGGCCCTCCGCAATGAGTTAAAGAAAAAATATGTGATCATCGGCGAAAGTGTGCCCATGAGGGCGCTCCGCCAGCAACTCGCGCTTGCGGCCCCCACCAACGGGCGCGTTCTCATCTATGGCGAAAGCGGAACGGGAAAAGAATTGATTGCCCACGCTCTGCACCAGCAATCCCTCCGCTCGAGCGACCCGTTTATCGAGGTGAATTGCGCGGCGATTCCCGAGGAATTGATTGAGAGTGAACTCTTCGGCCATGTGAAGGGGGCGTTTACCGGCGCCACCGATGACAAGATCGGAAAGTTTGCCAAGGCAGACCGCGGCACGGTTTTCCTGGATGAAATCGGTGACATGAGCTTGAGAACACAAGCCAAGGTGTTGCGAGTGCTGGAAACCCAGCGTTTTGAGCGGGTCGGCGGCAGCGACGCCACCGAGGTCGATGTTCGAGTCATCGCCGCCACCAATAAAAACATCGACGACGAAATAGCCAAGGGGAACTTCCGGGAAGATCTATTCTATCGATTGAATGTCATCCCCTTCTATGTTCCTGCGTTGCGCGAGCGCGTGGAAGACATCCCGGTCCTGGCGCGATATTTCGCCCAAGAGTTTTCGAGGGAATACGGCCGCAAGGAACGGATCCTGTCCAACGATGCGATTGACGCACTGGTAAAGTACTCGTGGCCCGGGAACGTCCGCGAACTGAAAAACCTGATGGAGCGCGTGGTGATCATGACGTCGGCAGTCCGCATCGAACTGCGCCATCTGCCGGCGGTCTTGCTCCGGGAAGGACCTCCTTCGGAAGAGAGTTCTACCTTGCCGTCTTCCCTAGAATCTGCTCGCAAGGCCTACGAACGGGACTTCATCCTCCGGAAGCTGGAAGAAAATCATGGAAATATCACGCATACCGCGCGCGCCCTGGGACTGGAACGAAGCCACCTCTACAGGAAGATGAAGGCACTCCAAATCCGGCCCTGACATCCGCACGCCTCGGGAAGCGAGTCCCGAATCCGGGGGCTGGTCAAAATTCCCCCGGATGACGCAAATCCCCTCCGAAAACATAATGCCCGGACGTTCAAAAAGTTGTAATATTTGTCCTGTACCCTCGGGGCGAGTTGAAATCAGGTTTGTAAGTTCATTCTCGTTCTCAATCGACGAACTCTTTACATGATGTAACAGGTAAATCCTATGGCCACACAAAACCAAAGTGATCCAAGCTTGTACGGCGATGCTCTCCACAGTGACGCGGTATGGAAATTGCGGCGGGGGGAACCTCGCGTTACCCTTAAATTCCCCGTCTGCCTGATCGGCAAAGACAAGGCCGATATGCCTTTTGTGGAAGACACGGTCACCGAGAACGTCAGCCGTCACGGGGCTTGTGTGGAAACCATCCACGAAATGGAAGTCGGGATGATGATCCAGGTCTCTGCTTTTGATCAGAGGTTTCTAGCTCAGGCTCGCGTCGCCATGATCTGGTCCCGCAAGTCACAATCTGGAAGGTTTCGCGTGGGTCTGCGCTTCGTTGATGCGCACGAAAACTGGATTGTTCATTAAGGCGTCCTCCAGTTCCTCCCGTTATACACTCTCCTTAGGGGTCGAATCCCTGATTCGACCCCGCTCTTCAATCCAAATTCCGAAGTTCAAGATCCATGGTTTTTTCCCAACCCCGCCGAGCCGAAACCAAACAGGGCTAATTGACGTAAGTTGGACGTTTTTCAGAGAGGCCTGAGGCCAGCATGATTAATGGGCCGAGAGCACCTCTTGAAAGATTCTTTGCCAGTAAGAACGCAAATCTCATTGATGAGTCACTAAATAGTTAGAGAATGCCCTTGGGGTCTTGACTTCGGAACTCAGGCTGAGATTTTAAATTTGAGATTGGAGACAACCGGGGTGTCAAGAGAGACGAAGCCCGTACACTTGAGAGGAAGCCAGAAACCTTTGCCCGGCCGTCGAAGTAGAACCGAAGACCGCACCTCCCTGAAGAGGCTGCCGTCTTTCCGATCCTTCGTCGGACCCCCCGTCAATCTTCCTGGTACTTTCCAGAGGTCAGCTCGCCAAGATAAGCATCAACTTTGGAATTCAGATTGACCAGCACATGGGGATCCGGCCTGGCGAGCTGGGGTTAATGGTGCTGCAGGCCGGCTCGCAATTCCCGCGTCAACAGATCCACCGTTGATTGTGTTCCTCCCAAAAGCTTCAATTTCCACTCCCCCTCAGTTTCGAACCGCCGATCGCCAATGGTCATGGCCCAGGGCGCGATCGCTTCGCGGATCTTCAAAGCGTCGGTCACCTCCCCTCGGTGGGAGCGAATGATCTGTAGAACATCGGGAACGATGCGAATGAACGCTCGCAGGGCGGTGCTGGATTTGATGGAGTACTTGCGTCCGTACCAGGCCGACTCGAAGGTCCGGGCAACCTGTTTGAAGTAGCTCACAAAAAACCTCCGGGACTCGTCGCGAAATTGCTTTGCCGCCGACTCGGAGGCTGCCGCCATGTTGGTGAAGATAGCCTTGATTTCATCTGCGAGCGCGGCTTGCGATACCTTTCCCGGTCCCACCCCCAGCACCTTGATTTGACCGGTGAGAGGGGAGTCCTTGTCCTCATTCAAAGCCCGGATCGTGTCGTGCGCTGCCGCCAGCCATTCGTCCTTGTAGAGACGCCGGCCGGCCAACGAAATGATGTGGGAGGGGTTCAGTCGGGTGTGCTTGGCGTTAATGGTGACAAACATCTCCACGGCATGGTCAGGCGGAAGAAAATCAAAAATGACAGTGGGGACGTAGAAATCCTTCAGACTTCTACCCCCACTCGCCATCGCCGGATCGGTCTGCATCTGGTGCAAAGCAAGAAGGCGATGTTGACCATCCAGGACGCGGAGCACCCCCGGCTCCGTCGGAATGCTCAAATTTCCATAAAATTTGTCGCGCCCACTCTGCTGAAAATCCAGCCGATGGTCCGCAACCAGCAAGACCGAACCAGGAATGGAAGGAAGGGTATTCAGCTCTGCACAGAGGTGATAGTACTCAGCCAATTCAGCGATTTTCTTGCTGATGATGGGACGCTGATATGCCTCCGCAGAGGAGCGAATTACATTTTCAAGCAGCTCCCAGTTTATTTTCGCTTTGCCGCTGCCGGACTTGGCAGGCCGGCGGGACATCTTCGTGCGGGCATCATATGTCAGCACTTCAAAGGCAACCAGTTTCCCCACCGCATCGGCCGAGAGTGCCGCCTGGTAGAACTGAACTCCGAACTGTTGAATGCGTATGGCGGGAACGTCCACCATTGGGGCCTCCTTTTGGAGAATCCGGGATTTTGGCATGGGAGAGAAGACGGTCGTGCCAGAGGACGAACAAACTGCGTGACACCCTGCGGCCGCCCCCCATCCCTTGTAAGTACTTATGGTGAAATGCACTCGGTTCAGACACCAAACATCTTCCCTTAGCGTCCAGACTTTTTTCAAGATAAAAGTCGAAGCCTTGTTGGCTCAGAATTTGCAGCTTGCTTCGGCAGTTTTTATTATGCGAGAATACCAATTAATTGCTCGTTCTGTTCGAAAGTTTGGCACGTCCATGTCCCATTTGACCAGCTTTCCCTGGGGACTTGGAAAAACTCAGAGTCAAGGCACGACAATCCGAATTGCTCCAGACTTGAAGGCAATTTTTGCGCGGGGGAATCATCCATGCACGGTCGTCCTACTCGTATATTGGCCGGAATCGCATTGTATCTGCTTTTCTTGGCTCCATCGACCCATTTCAGTCAGGTCATCGCCGGCTCACCCGAAGATAAGGCCTACCAGGCGATTGCTCGTGAATCGGATGTGAAGAAACGTATCGAATTGCTCGATGCCTTCCTAAGGAACTTTTCAAAGAGTTCGGACTTAGCACAGATTTACGAATTCTATGCCAACTCATACCGCGAGCTCGGCGATACCGATAAAGAAATCGAATACTCGGAAAAGTCCCTTGCTCTCCGTCCCGATTCCCAATTGATGCTGATGTTGGGCCGTGTCCTGGCAGTCAAGGGGGAAGACCTGCCGAAGGCGATTCAAACCATCAAAGACGCTTCTGCCCTGGCCATTAAGAATAAGGACAATCCGCCGACTGGAGTCTCGCCCAAGGAATGGACGCAGTCGCAAGAGGCGGTCATCTCAACTGCCAGGCAGCTGCTCGATTACGCGACTGATCGTTACAAACAGGTATTCTTCGGCAAGCTGTCGTCCGAGACCGATCCCAGTAAAGTCGTCATGCTCCTCGATGAGTATGCGAGGACCGTCGACGACCCGGAGACTCGTCCTCTCATTTATGAACAGTATGTTCGAAGTTATTTGCGCCTGGAGAACCGGGCCAAGGTTCTGGAGTACGGTGAGAAGGCGCTCGCGCTCAATCCGGACAACATTGAGATCATCGCCCTGACGGCCAGTGCCTATCTGCAAAAGCCCATGGAAATCGAGGCGGCAATGACGCAGGTCCAGAAAGCGGTCACAATCGCCGATGCACTCGACTTGAAACCCAGACCCCCTGCGCTGACCGATGAACAGTGGGCAAAACAGAAGAATCAGTGGAAGAGCCTGGCGTATTCTACTCGTGGACTCGTGGAACTGCAGAAGGACGAGTCGATCGAGGCGGCCGTAGCGGACTTGGAAAAGGCCCGGGACTTCTCGCCGGCCAATCCTCTGGTGGAATATCGGCTGGGCATCGCCTATTGGAAATCAAAGAAAATTGATGAGGCCATCGCCGCCTTGGCGAAGAGCGCCGCAGTACCCAGTGAGATTCAGACCCAGGCGAGCCAGTTGCTGGAGGCCTATTACAAGGCCCGCCATAATGGTTCCACCGAGGGTCTGAAAGAACTGATTGAAAAATACCGGGATACCTCGGTAAGGCCCAACGGGATCTAATCCGCCCCTTTAGGTTTTGGAACCCCAGATCATCTAACTCAACATTGTCCCTCCCTTGCTCGTGGCCCTCCCACCTTGATTTCCTCCCTGGTGAAATATGTCATCATCCACCCTGTTGAGAATAGATTAGCCGTTTTTTCCAACAGGTTTGGATTTCCTCTTCCCCATCGGACTCATCCGGCCTTCTTGAACGGGTACCTCCTGTTTGCGGCCGCCCCCCGCATACGCGATAGCACCCCAAGATGTGGCAAGTTTGCCCAGTGGCGCGAAATATCTTGACTTTTTCCAGCTGAAATTAAAAAATAATGCTGTTCAATGATAAGCCAAATCAGAAGCGGGTTCAGAATAATGAGGTTCAAAAGGCAGTTCCGGGCACCCTATTTCTGGGGTGGGGCTTTGAGTTGAAATTTCCTGAAATTTTCTAGCGGAACAAGATTTTGCCTCGCCAAGTGACGGCATTAAGGACGGAGTTTGCCCCCGGTGGCACAGGAAGGCTTGACGATTGCCGCAAAGCCTTCCGACCGCCGGAACTGGAAGAGTCATCCCGGATGGCTTGAATTCCCGGTGATTTGCGAACTCGCAGGACTGACGATTTGTGGGCCGAAACGGAAGTCTTCAATTCTTGGGTTGCAATTTTGTACCAATTCATAGGGTATCGATGAGGATCGTCCTACCCGCAACGGGACATTGCAACCCAAAACCGAAAGTGGAGGTAAATGCCATGAACTCTTCAAGACCAGGATCATATATCAGTGATTATTTTCGTTGCAGGATTGGTTTCTCGCATCGGTCTGTTCACGGGAGTATTGGGGGACTTATTTTGGCATTTGTGGTCCTCGTTTACACCTCGACTGGATTGGCCGCGACTCAGGCGGGCGATCAATCATTCTTCACCGTGAAGCGCTGCGCCGATGGGGCGGGAATTCAGACCTTCATCTTCCTGGCCAACAGCAGTGAAGTCCCCGTTCAATACACCATCGAGGGCTATACCTCTAACGACCAGCCCGCAAAGATTCTGCTGTCCGATCCAGCAGCAAAGCCCTCCTCTCTCGTGACCGGAACCCTCACTCCTCATGCCACCGCTTCAATATCAACGTGGGGGCGGGGCTTGGACAGCCAGCCCGTCGAGGGATGGATTCGTGTTGAGGCAGATCATCCGATTGAGACCACTTCCTCGACGGAGGCTTCTGATGGAGGTGGTTCCGGCGGAGGCTCGGCGCATCATGTGGACGATTCGGGCCTGGCCCGCCCGTCAACGACCCGAGGGCCGACCGGACTGTTTCATGTTCAAAACGCCGATACTTTGAGACACAAGGGGTGGAATGTGGGGCTCCACGTGGACAACCTGGATCGCATGCCGGGGGATCTGGATATCACCAGCTACAATTTCAGCTTTGCTTACGGGGTGACGAACCGGGTGGAGCTCTCGGCGATGGTCGAGGCGCAGAAAGGCGTCAAGGTGGGCCAACCTAATCTGCTGAGCACATTTCAACCGCTCACGCAGGGCATTTTCCCGGGGACCGGGTTGCGGCGGTTGCAGTTGTTCACGCCCAATGGATTTATTCCTTGTGCCAATTGCCTTCCGGGTTTTTACAACGACATTCCACTGGTCAGCGGGGAACGCTTCCAACAGGACATGGGTGACATTTACCTTAACCTCAAACTCAACCTGCTCTCACAATCGCGGGGCTCGCCCATCGGGATTGCCATTACGCCGTTTTTGAAGATACCCAGCACCTTTAGTGCAGCCAAGCTGGATCGCGGCCGCGGCACCGGCAGTCTGGAAGGTGGGGCGGATCTGATTTTCAGCCGGGTGTGGGGGGATGTGGTGGGGACGCATTTCAATGCAGGCTTTTCAATCCCGGGCTCGCCCAAGCTGAATGACGTAAAAGTGGTCAGTCTCAGCAAGAAGTTGAATTTCAGTTTTGGACTCAATGTACCGAACACCTCCCGTGTGCAGGTCATTGGAGAAATTCTCAGCACGGTGTTCTTAGGAGGCTCGCCCAATACCACCTTTGAGGAGCGGGATCCGGTGGACGGGTTGATCGGGTTGCGGGTGATCCCGGCTCGATGGATATCATTTGGCGGAGGCTATCGACGCAACCTGAACCAGTACAGCAGGAACGGAAGTGGCGACGGCAATGGTTATGTGGCGCAGGTCCAGTTCCACTTCCTGCCGGAAAAGCCGGTCCCTCCGAACCATCCCCCAACAGTGAGTTGCTCGGCTTCCCCAACCAGCGTGCAGGCGGGAGAGACGGTGCGGTTGACCGCTACGGCGTCAGATCCTGATGGTGACCCCCTGAGCTACGTCTGGAGTTCCGACCAGGGCAAACTGACGCAGAACAACGCCACCGCCTCTTGGGATACCACCGGGCTCGCCGCGGGGAGCTACCCCATCTCGGTGCATGTGAGTGACGGAAAGGGAGGCACTGCCGACTGTAGCACCACGGTCAACGTCACCGCACCACCGCCGCCGCCCGTCAACCATCCGCCCGTGTGCAATGCCTCTGCGGACCGTACAACCTTGTTGTCAGGTGAGAGGACGCGGCTGCAGGCCAACGCGAGCGATCCGGATGGCGATCCGCTGACCTATCAATGGAGCGCCACGGCGGGACAGATCACCGGCACCGGCGACACGGTCAGTTTCGTGGCCGATGGCCCCGGCCCGGCTACCATCACCGTGATGGTCAACGACGGCAAGGGCGGCTCGACCCCCTGCACCGTGGCCATGACCGTCCAGTCGCCTCCACTACCCCCTGAAGCGCAGCATCTGCCGGACCTGCTGTTCAAACTGAATAGCGCGCGAGTGGATAATGCGGCCAAGGCACAGTTGGATGACTTTGCGCTGAAGCTCCAGCACGATCCCAAGGCGCACGGGGTGTTGATTGGACATGCCGACAAGGGCGAACTCAACGCTCAGCGCCTGTCGAAACAGCGGGCTGAGAACGCAAAGGCGTACTTGGTGAAGGACAAGAAAATCGATGCGGCGCGGATTGAAGTCCGCGACGTCGGCACGACTCAGCCGGCCGACACGGGCAAAACCCAAGATGCACACAATAAGAATCGCCGCGTAGAAATGATCTTCGTTCCCGAGGGCGCAAGGTTTTAGAATGGTCAATTGTGCCGTCCAGCGCGGTGTTGGATAGACTATAGGAGTATCTGCAGAAGATGCCTTTCTTCTGCAAAACACAAGGTCCCCAGATCGGTTGCCCGCCAGGGTAGCGGAGAGGGGCGTTTGTTCAATGCGAAAGGCAGGATCGCTCGTCCCGCGATCCTGCCTTTTGCGTTCCATCCAGTTTCCTCGATCCGGGCGGCCGCCTATCCCCCCCTTGATGAATCAGCGTCGCATTTCCCTAACCCCACCTTGCGGCACCACCACTGAACCACTGGTCCCCCTCCCAGTTTAAGAAAAACAGATATGACTTAAACCTTCTTCATGACGCTTTGTCTAAGGTTAGTTGTAACAAGGCCCGGATGATTTAAGGAATGGGCGGACGGGCCGCGGAGAGGGCAATGACGCGGTGGCTGAGCTTAGGAACACCCCCTTCCTAAACCCTCGGAAATGGGGAGCGATCATCACTCGAGTTGCCTCCTACCTCCTGCCCAATGCTATCCCCCGGGGATAGCCGTAGTGAGGCCAAAAACCTTCCAGCAAAACATCGCTGGGAGGTTTTTTTGTTGGTGGAAGTGTCAGAAGGACAGTTGTCAGTTCTCAGTTGTCAGTTCTCAGTTGCCAGAAGTCGGAAGTCAGAGATCAAGGCGAGGAAGCCAGAGGCAAGAAGCCGGAAGTGGGAAGAACAGGTGTTAGGTATCAGGTTTCAGGTCTCAGCTGAGTGAAGCCTGGAGCCAGAAGCTCAAAAACTGCTCAGACCTTGGACCTTGAACTTTGAACTTTAAACTTTGAACTTGGCATGACCCAACGACGGATCTTCGAAATGAAGGCCAGCATTGCAATCGAGAACACAAAAACAACCGAGCCGCCCAATTCGACAGCAAAAGGGGCTCCTCTCCAGCTCGCCAGCGTCCCCGCGACGAGGTTCCCCAGGGGGAAGAACCCGACTGCACAGAAAAAATACATGCTGATCACTCGGCCTCTCATCTCAACGGAAGCTGTGGATTGCAGCAAAGTCTTCGTCAAGGTTAATGCTCCAATCATCATGGCGCCTACAAGCGACAACAGAACCAGCGAGGTTCGGAAATTTCGACTGTGCGCAAACAGGACGATTGAAAGTCCGAACAGGGAGGTACAGACGAGAATCGTGATTCCTTTGTGCTTCAGGTCACCCAGAAAGGCGAGGGTCATGGTCCCGATAACTGCGCCGATCCCGGCCGCTCCATAAAGGTAACCCAGCCCGCTCGCCCCTGCCCCCAGGAGGTCACGAGCAAAGACGGGAAGCATTGTCACGTAGGGCATTCCGAAAAACGACATCACGAGGATGATCGACAATAAGACCATAATGAGGGGCGTGTGGCGCGCATAATGAATACCTTCCATCAGGTCTCTCCACACTGTATTCCTGCGGACACTTCCATTGAGGGGGAGGTGGATCAAGGTCAAGGCCGCCATGAGCGCCAGAAAGCTGGTGGCGTTGAGAAAGAAACAGGCTGCAACGCCGAAGGCAGCGAGTGCCAGACCTCCCAGAGTCGGCCCGATCACCCTGGAAAGGTTGAACTGCGCCGAATCGAGCGCAATCGCATTTAGAAGATCCTTCTCACCCACCAGGTCAGGCAAAGTCGCTTGATAGGCCGGCCCATTGACGGAATTCGCCAGTCCCGAAACAAACCCGAGCACGAGAATCTCACCCACAAGGATGGCGTGGGAGGCCGTCAGCAACCCAAGGGTCAGAGCCGAGGCCATCATGATGGTCTGCGTCACAAAAAGCAGTTTGCGGCGATTGAACCGGTCTGCGAGGACGCCCCCCATGAGGGAGAAGATCAGGGAAGGCAGAGAACTCGCGAACCCCACTAGTCCAAGCCAGAATGCGGAGTTGGTCAGCTGAAGCACCAGCCATCCTTGCGCCACCGACTGCATCCACGTGCCGGTGTTGGAGAGAAAACTGCCGATCCAAAAGGCGCGATAATTGGGTGCCTTCAAGGCCTGAAAAGCCGAAGGCCGCACCTCCGCCATTTCAATGGCGACAGTGGACTCCACTGGGGCCGTGGCTTCGATCATCTGGGGGGTCTCAATTCCTCTTTTGGACATCGGAACGCAATCTTGAATCAACCCCGCTCATTCCAGGGAGACGGGATCACCGTCTGGCTGCCCCTCCCACTTGGGGTCAGACGGAATTGCCAAGTTTCATTTCACGGATGCGGTTCAGTCATGCTCAGCTTGAGAATCGCACTATGACCTTCCCGAACTGCTTCCCGGACTCGAGGTAGTCGTGTGCTTCCCGGATCGCTTCAATATCGAAGGTGCGGTCCACCACACCCTTCAACTTGCCGCGCTGGACCAGTTCGAGTACTTTGAAGAGGTCTCCACGATCCCCCATCGTCGAACCCAGGATCGACTGCTGCTTGAAAAATAGGAATCGCATGTCAAAGCTCACCTGGGGCCCGGTCGTGGCACCACAAAAAACCAGCTTTCCGCCTTTCGCCAGCGAGCGCATACTTTGCTCCCAGGTCGCCTCTCCCACATGATCCACCACGATGTCCGCCCCACGGCCCCCGGTCAGGGAACGGACCTCTTTCGTCACGTCTTGGGCACGGTAATCGATGACCGCATCTGCGTTGAGCAGTTGCCTGGCCTTAGTCACTTTATCCGTTCCACCCGCCGTGGTGACCACGCGGGCTCCGAAGAGCTTGGCGATCTGCACAGCGGCGCTCCCGACCCCGCTCGACGCGCTCCATACCAACACGGTATGCCACGGTTGGACTCCCGCCTTGTTGACCAGCATTTCCCACGCCGTCAAGAAAACCAAGGGGATTGCCGCGCCCTCCTCAAACGACAAATCCGGAGGCATCGGAAGAAGTCGCCGGTTCTCCACTGCCAAATTCTCCGCTTGAATTCCATCCCCGTGTTCTCCACAGATGGAATACTTCAGACAATAATTCTCCCGCCCGGAACAACATTCGCCGCATTTCCCGCAGCCGTATCCCGGCGTCACCAGGACTCGATCCCCCACCTTGATATCTTTGACCAAGTCACCTACTTCCTTGACCACCCCTGAGGCATCACTTCCCAGGATCAGGGGGAGCGGGAGCCGAACCCCTGGCATTCCGTTCCGGACCCACAGATCCAGGTGGTTGAGGGAGGTCGCTTTCACCTCCAAAAGGACCTCGTTCGGCTTGATCTGCGGAATCGGGATATCATCGATCCGAAGCTCGTTCGAACCGCCATGCCGGTGAATGCGAATGGCTTTCATGGATAATGGACCTCCTTCAACTCGTTAGAAGTGACCTGTCTACTGAAACCCAGGGTGCCGCAGCTGAAAGAATATGATGAGAACATCATTTTAATGATTGATCTTGCTCCCACCCATGGTCCAGGTCATCCACTCATGGATCGGCTCGAAGGGGAGTGGAGCTATTTCAAGTTTCACGACTGGAGCATCGGTAATAGCTTTTTCCTTGAGAGCCTTCGACGCGGTGTCAAATTCGATTAGATTTCGTACCAGGGCCTGGGTTGAAGAGTCCAGATCAACCCCCAACTTATTCGCCACAAACTTTCCTTCTGAAAGCTTCCACCATAGAGCCCGAGAGTTGCTTTGGGTCATTTCAGCATTCCTCCTTTTAAGAGTCACCGCGTGGATCAGAGAATAGAAACAAACCACCCATAATAAACCAGAAAGCACTTGGAGATGAACATAAGGCCACGCCGGCTGAATTTTTCCGACCGGGCTGCCCCTCGCTCCGTCCCGCTCTTGCCTCATTTCCTATCGTCTCGTCTAATGCATCACAATCTCCGAATCCCTGGCGGGTTTCCGCATGAAGAAGAGGAGCGGAAGCATGGCCAGCATCAGAACACCCAGCAACCAAAAATCATCCACAAAGGCCTTCATCGTGGCATGCCGCTGAAGCAATCCATTCAACAGGCCCAGCGAATGTTGTTGAGCGGATCCAGCATCGGACCCGGAACCCGTCATGAACTGTTGGATGCCCTGGATTCGAGACTGAAAGTTTGGATTGAGCGCACTCATCTGTTCGTTTAGACGGGCCGAGTGCACCTGCTGGCGTCGCGACAGCACAGTTGCCACAGTCGCAATGCCGAAGCTGCCCCCGAGATTTCGCATCAGGTTGAACAATCCCGTGCCCTCATTCAGGGCCTCCTTGGGCATCGCGGCGAAGGCCGCGGTGTTCACAGGAATAAACAGGAAGGCGAGCCCCACTCCTTGCACGATGCGCGGCCAAATGAAGTTGGCAAACCCCGCCTCCAGATTAAAGTGCGACATCTGAAAGACCGAAGCGGCTGTCACAATCAGCCCAATGGAAATCAGAAGCCGGGGATCGATTCTTTTGCTGACCAATTTGCCGACCACCGGCATCAATACCAGGGATGCGATTCCCCCGGGTGAAATAATCAGGCCCGAGAGCATGGCGGTGTAGCCCATCAAAGTTTGCAAGTAGATCGGAAGCAAAACGATCGAGCCATAAAGCACAAACCCTGTCATGAAAATAAGAACCATCCCCGCTGAGAACGTGCGATCTTTGAGGATGCGCAGGTTCACCACCGGATGAGCCACGCGCAGTTCCCATATCACAAAGAAGACCAAAGCAATTGCCGAACAGATGGCCATGCGAACGATGAAGCCTGACTCGAACCAATCCTCCCGCTGACCCTTGTCGAGGATCACCTGCAGGAAGCCAAGCCCCACGGCCACCATACCGAGTCCCACCGCATCAATCTTACCGACCTTGTTTTTCAGGGCCTTGATATACGGGGGATCGAACACAACCAGTTGGGTCAGGAAAACAGAGAGCGCTCCCACGGGGATGTTGATAAAAAATATCCATCTCCAGGAATAGTTATCCGTGATCCACCCGCCGAGTGTCGGTCCAATGATGGGTGCAAACAGGACGCCCATCCCATAGACCGCCGCCGCCATTCCACGTTTCTCAACCGGGAAGGATTCGAACAGGATCGCTTGCTCAGTGGGTTGAAGTCCTCCCCCGCCCAACCCCTGGAGGATTCGGAAAAAAATCAGCATCCCCAGCGAGGGGGCCAGCCCGCAGAGCAGGGATGAGACCGTGAACAGGATGACGCAAAGTTGATAAAACCTCTTGCGGCCGATACGGCCGCCCAGCCAGGGGGAAATTGGAAGGATGATGGCGTTTGAAACGAGGTAAGAGGTCAGCACCCAGGTTGATTCGTCGACTCCCGCCGAAAGGCTTCCAGCAATATGGGGCAGGGCCACGTTGGCCACACTGGTATCCAAGACTTCCATGAAGGTGGCCATGGTGACCGTAATCGCAATCAACCAGGGGTTGATCCGGGGCGACCCGTCGGCGTGAAAATTAACATCGCGTACGACGTTATCCTCTCGCGCCGGGTTTGGCAATTCGCTTATGTAAACGTCCTGCGTTATAGCCGACATTGCAAAGTCCTCTTGCTATTCAAAGGTTCTGTCAATCAGTCCCGCTTTGTAGATCCCGCTCCGCAAACCGGGGACTGCGCCAGTTTCCGGACTCCTGCGTATTCCTTCAGAGATAATCTCTCCCCGGGGGCGCCACTCCCTGATCAGCGGGTATGAATGGTGACCCCGACGTTCATACCGGGACGAAGGATCTCTCCGGGCTTTTGTTCACTCAGGACAATCTTCACAGGGATTCGTTGAACCACTTTGACGTAGTTGCCCGTGGCATTTTCCGGCGGAAGCAGGGAGAACACGGCACCGGTCCCCGCAGCGACGGAATCTACTTTGCCGTGAAACGTCTTCCCCGAATAGGTGTCCACATCAACATCGGCACTTTGTCCCGCGCGCACGTCCTTCAACTGAGTTTCCTTGAAATTGGCAAGCACCCAGATGTCGTCCAACGGAACCAACGCCATCAGCGGCTGGCCAATCGCGACATTCTGCCCAATCTCCACACTTTTCTTGCTGACGACCCCGTGGACGGGGGCATAGATCTTGGTGTAGCTCAATTCCAGCCGGCGTGATTCCAAATCGGCGTCCGCCCTTTTGACTTTTGCCTCTGCGTTGGAGGATTGTGACTGGGAGATGGAGACCTGAGCGGGCGCTGTCTCCGCCGCAATCAAGCGGGCCTGGGCATCGTTCAACTGTGCCTTGGCCTGCGTAACGCGAGCCTCTGCCCAAGCGACTTTGGCGCGCGCCGCCTGTTCATTCTGAATTGCGCTGGTGACGCTTGACTGGGCCGCGACTTCGCCATTCTCGGCGGCCTCGAGGGTCTGGCGGGGGATCTCTTCTTTGGCTGCCAGCTTACGGTAGCGTGTGACATCGTCCCGGGTTCTCTTCAAATTGGATTTGACCGCTACCACTTCTGCTTCTGCAGCTCGCAGCATGGCCCGGGTCTGCTCGAGGTCTTTTTCAGAGGTCTCGACTCCCGCCCTGGCGCTAGTCACGCCGGCCCTCGCCTGCTCCACCAGTGAGGTTGTTGTCTGGCTGGTCACAGACACCTGGGTGGCTGAAGCCCTTGCAGTAGCGCGGGCGACCGCCAGGTCCGCATCGGCCTGGGCGAGACGCACCTGGTAGTCGCGGTCGTCAATTTCTGCGAGGAGCTGCCCCGCCTGGACCTCCTGGTTGTCCAGGACATACACCTGCTTAACGAAGCCCGTGGCCTTGGGGCTGATGACAATGATATGCCCAGCCACCTGGGCGTCATCGGTGCTGACATGCCCCGAGGAGTAAATCCTCCACCCTCCAAAGACCATGGCAAATACAATCGTTCCGATGATCAGCCCAATGCGTAACTGTCTTTTGCGCCGCGCATTAAACCCGTTCCCATTGCTGACAGGTGCTGCAGGGGCGGAACTCTCATGCTGTGTTACCGGTTTGGATTCGTTCGCCATATCAACATCTCCTTATGACCGACCGTTCGTATCTTCCGATCGCCTTTGAAATCTGGATCCACACACGGAGTGCAGACTCCCTCCCGTTTTCGGAGACTGGTTCCCGGGTTCCGGCCTCCCGCTTACTGATAAATCTTTTCCACCTGCCCTAAGGCTCGATCCAAGTTAACGCGGGCCAGGTTGAACAGATACAACGCATCAATTCTCCGATCCCGCGCCTGCTCGAGGGAGGTCTGGGCAGTCACCACTTCAATGTTATTGGTGACCCCTTCCTGAAACCGGTCCCGGGACAGTTCCAGTTCGGTCTGGGACAACTTGACATTCTCCTCCGCGACTTCAACCTGTTGATGAGCCGATTCCAAGGTCTTCAAGGCGATGCGCACTTCCACTTCCACTTGTTGTTTGACATCGGTCAATCGGAGGGTCTCTTCCCTTGTCCGCGCCGACTGTTCCGCAATACGCCCTTCACGGCGTCCCCCATCGAAGATGGGCAGAGTTGCGGCAACGCCATACGTGCGAGTAGGAAGAGCAGAGTCACCCGGGGTTAAGCCGCTCGACCCGTAATCAGCAAAAAAACCCACGGAGGGGTAACGTTCCGCCTTGGCCGCACTCAGCTGCAATCGGGCGGCATGTTCCCGTTCGGCTTGTGATTGAAGTTCGACCCTGTTTTCGTTCGAGATCACAAGCGCATCAGGCATATTCAGCACGGGCTCATCGCGAAGCGTCAAGGTATCCACCAATTGGATATCCATGGAAATACCTTTCCCCATCGCCTTGAGCAGCGTTAATCTTGCGTCCTCATAGGCGACCTGATCGCTGAGGAGACGTTGTCGCTGCTGGGCAAGCTGGACCTGCGCGCGCGTGACATCGACCGCCGTTCCCGTGCCCGCATCTTTTTGGTGCACGGCCAGCTCGAGCAGGCTCTCGTTCAAACGGATATTGGCCTGCGTGGCATCGATGTGCGCCGCCGCCTGCAAGACGCCGTAATAAAGGGCCGCGACCGTCGCAATGGTGTCCCGGCGGGCCCGCTCTGCCTCGAGCGTAGATACTTTGTGGCTGATACGGGCGGCCTGGTACTGGCGGATCGCCGCAAAGTTGAACAAATTTTGCTGCAGGAACGCACGTGCATCAAACCGATCAAACGGGCCGACAAGCGCTCCCAGGCTGCTGAATCCGGGAACAGGAATCTTTGAAAAATCAATCCCCTGCGCTCTCAGGTTCACTGTGGTATTCGACTGGGACACTTGCCCGCCCAAATTCGGCAGGAGAGCCGACCGCGCCTGGTTCGATCGCGCTTTGGCAGCTTGTGTTTCTTCAAGACTAAGTTGCACCTGGGTGTTGTTCTCCAGTGCCATCTCAACCGCTTGGCGCAACGTGAGCATTTGCGCGGCTCCCGGGGCGGAATGAGCCGTGTCAACACCCTGCCAGGGAGGCGGGTTCTGGGAAAATCCAACGGGCGCGGCCAGCAACACCAAGACCGCAACGATCAGACACACCCCGCCGGGTCGGACCAGCACCGGGAGAGGTTCCGCTTGGGGCACGGTGTTGCGGCTCCCCTGCAAATGTTTCATCATCCAGTTGGCCGTGAGAATCAGGAACGTGATCAGCATCCCCTCAAATCCCAGGATCTGGTATTGTTGCACCATCGAGCTCCAGAGATTTGACATCCTCCTGTAACCCATGATCTCAACAAGTCTATGCATCATTCTCCACCTCGTCGCAAAATCCATGCGCGCCCATGAAACGTTAATAAAATAATCACGCTAACCCTTCTTCATCTCCGCCTCGATCCTGCACTGCTTCAGCTTCGTGCCCTGGATCAAGTCTTTAAGAAACAAATTGCAGCCCACAATCTTTATCCTGGGGCAATCGACCTTTTTCAGAAGACTCAGCCCTTCGCGGTCTATGCTGGTCACAGAGGAGAAATCCAAGACCAACTGCTGAACGTTTCCAGCCAAAATTTTGATGCAGGTCTGCTTGAGCTCTTGAGCCCACGCCCCGCACACCTTGCCCTCAATTTTGAGTTCAACAGCCTTTCCTTTTTTACTTTCTTTCTTCGAAATCTTGATCATGATGGTCGCCCCGTTCTGAATTGCCTTCTAGATACTTGCCGGCCAAGCTATGAATTATTGCAATACACCAATGTCTTTGCACGCCGGAATCCAAAGGCCGGACCGAATCTTAAAACAGCATTAACCCGTGTTGATCCAATTGTTTACAATTCCCAATTCAGAATCTCTGTCAGGAGGAGGACCTTCGTAGTGTGACGATATTCCGTCAAAGAGATGGAACGTCGTCACTTGAGATCGATCACACGGACTCGAGTCTGGCAATGCCCCACCCTTCACGCAGAGAGGAAAGTTCCAAAAGATTCTGGTCGGAAGTCCTAACAGAGGGGGTCCACACTCTTGAGGTGAGGGATTGGCGGAGCACTTGAAACTGTGCCACCCGCACAAAAAAAGCTTTTACATGCGGAAATCAAAGAGAGAGGAGGGTTCAAGCATTGGATCTGAGAAGAACCCGATGATCTGAGAGGTCACGTATCGAGCATTGAAGGGGCGAGAACCTCTATTTAAAGCGACCGGCCGAAGATCTAAGCGCGAGAAAGCCTTTTCAAGAACAATCCCCACAATCCAGCCTGTGATCCAGAGGCCGCCAGCGAGTCTCTTTACTGAGTGCACAAGACGTCATTGAGGTAATTCAAGATGACGCGCTTTGGTTTCTCCTTCAGGCCTTCAAGCGGAATATCCTGTTCCGTCGAATTGTTCCCCTGAAGGATGAGACTCCCCAGTCGAATCACTCGAGAATCTGCAAGCTCGAGGTAGAGTGGAACTCGCATCGCGAAGTTATCATCGACGTTGGACTGGGTCATCTTCACATGGAGCATCAGTTTGCCGTCTTTGCCATTATTGAAGGTATAATCCAGGGAGTAGTTGGGCAGTGCGGTGCCGTATACATACTCGTTGAAGAACCAATCCATCTTCCCGTTTCCTGTCACGTTCATCGTCGGAACAATATGTTTTTCCACCATGGCCTTGAAATCCTCAGTGGTGGCGTTCTGATTCGCATTGGTCTTGACAAAATCCCACATCATCTCCTTGAACTTTTCATCGCCGGTGCGATTGTTCCACATCATCATGCGGATCATATGAAGGATGTAAGCCCCCTTGGGATAGATCAACCGACGACCGATATCGAAGCCTGATTTACTGTTACTGAGCCTGTATCCCAGCGTCACGGGACCCACATCGATGGCGCGCTTCCCAAGACTATTTTTTTCAAGCATCAGATCGCGTTCGTTATCCCAGAATTTCTTGAATTCCTCGATCTTTTTTTGGATCACCTGAACGTACAAAGACGCTGAAAACTCAGCGAATCCTTCGCTCATCCACTGGTCACGATAGGATCCAAACCCGACCTCGTGCCCCCACCACTGGTGAGCCACTTCATGCGGAGCCACAATCTTAAAAAACCCTCTCAAGTTAGTGTCATCCATCCCCAACTGATGGCGGATGGTTGAATCAAGAAAGGCCGTGATGGGCAAGTAAACCAGCGTGGGCCAGGACTGACCGTAATTACCTGCGGTTTGCTGGGTCATCGCTACTCTCTTGTAAGGGATGGGACCATAATAGCTGCTAAAGAGCCCGATGGAGAGTTGTCCCTCCGCTAAAGCCTTCTTAATGAGTCCCGTCGTCTCCAAATTGCTCAGCGTCGTTTCGGTCCTGATCCCCGCCCGCTCCATTTGGTCAATGTCGTTCTGCAGTTGGCGGAACATATCCGGCTGCTCGGTGTTGGCGTACGATTCGATGGTGTAATCCAGCTTCTCATCTTTCGCTTCCTGCTTTTTAAATCGTCCGAAGTTGAATCCTGCGACGGCAAGAGGCACTTCACTGCGCCATCGGGAGACATTCTGGTTGCCTTCATTCTCATTACTGATCTGGGTGCCGGTACCCACCATGGTCAGGCCCTTGGGAATTCGGAAGGTCAGCTCGTACCCGGCATAATCGCCAAAGCGGCTGTTGGGATACCAATTGGTGCGCGCGACCGGATAGTAATTGCCGCCACCCGTGTCTATCACCGCATCCTTCCCCCCGTACGTCGTCTTGAGGAGATAACTCTCACCGGCGCCAAGAGGCTTGGGAAGAATCACGGAGAACTGAGGATCATCATCCTTTCCCTCCTGGATGAAGGAGAGCATCTGACCGCTGGAGTCCGTCACGCTTTCGACTCTTAACGTGGGAAAAAGATCAAACGGCGCTACACGGACTCCGCCAGACTGCGCTATGATCTTTGTTGTGGCAGTTCCCGCAATCCGCCCACTGCGTTCAATCGCCGTGTCGAGCTGGTGATGTTCAATGTGGATCACGGCATTTTTCTGATTCCCCACCGCTTTTCCGGCGGGGTATTCACCGGCCAGATGAAAAGAGCACCACACGCCGAGTTTATTATCGTCATAAGTAATTAAGGCGACTTCCTCGGGCTCCACGGCGGGAAGAGTTCCCATGTCGGGGATGCCGTGGGGATCAATGGCATAAAGGAGCTTGCCGCTATATTTCTTCCCCTTAATGAATGCATAGAACAACCCGCCCCGAGTGTCACTCAAGAGATCCTGAAGAATCCTACCGCTGAGATTGTAGTGGAGGGTGCGGCGCAGGAGAGACTGATTGTCGCCAAGAAGATCCTTGGCATGGCCATCGCCTGTCCCTTGAGTCACACCCCCAGCTTTCTTGAGTTCCTCGTAAGTTTCGTCTGTAAACCGCAACACGAGTTGATTGAACTCTTCCTTGATGACCCCTTCGGGGTCTTTCGTGAGGACCGACAAGGTTTGGCGTTCGATCTTCAGCGGGGGAGTCAGCAGGAAGTTTCCTTCTCCTACAAAGACTGCTCCGGTCACCCTGCCTGCCACTGGGGAGAGAAAATAAAGATTGCCGGATTTGAAAATGAGGGTGCCCGCATCACGCTTCAGCACCAGATTGTTGACCGCCAGCACCTCTCCACTCAGGCCCACTGTCCGCAGCGCCTGGTATGTGGGATCCTGATTTCCCTTAGAAGCAGGGGTGTCGTTGCCGCCACCTCCCCCAGTCCCTGTGGGATGAAAGCCCTTCACCACGACAGTTCCGGCCAGCATAACGAGGATGACAAGGGTCCCCAGGAAACGAAATTTCATCACAAGCCTCCTTTAGGCATAAAGAGTAATATGGCCATGCTCCTCTCATTAAGTGAGGAACCAGCGCCTTGGGGGAGAAGTATCTCAAGCCACCTGAACCTGAGGGCTTGAACCCTCATCAGGGACGCCGGGAAAACGCATTCATGATTCAGCATAACAACGATCCTTATCCATAGAGTGACACAATAAAGCCTCGATTAGTCTGCCCCGACATGACGATCCGTGAAAACTCGAACGAATGACCTTTAGGATGAAGTGTGAACGGCGCTTGCCGTCAAGGGGGAGTTTGAACTTTGGGGTGGGTGATGGGGATCGAACCCACGGCCACCAGGGCCACAACCTGGCGCTCTACCTAGCTGAGCTACACCCACCGTATTCAATCAAATGGTCGGGAACGTATCCTTCGAGCATTGAGAGGGAAGCGTTTCACGTCAATCGCTAGTGATTTTCGCCCGCTCTCCCTCAACTCCGATGCTACCCGACCTTGACATCATAACAAAGAACTGGTGCGCCCGACAGGATTTGAACCTGCGACCTGCGGATTCGAAGTCCGACGCTCTATCCAGCTGAGCTACGGGCGCTCTTTACCACGGCTCTCCATCCCGCATCTTTCGGGTTTCCTCTGAACCTTCTTTATGCCTCATCTCCCGGAAATCCAATGATGCCTGTCAGGTGGGAACCGCCAATAGATCCAACCCTCTCTTCAGAGACTAAGGAACTGCAAGGGGGTATCGAAGAGAACCTTTTCCGTTCCATGGTCACTCAATGCTCCGATCCTCGCCCTCCTCGACCCCCGATTCCTCGGGCCGTACGAGAACCGACCAGCCGAGGGAGTGTACCACAAAATTCATCTCGTGGGATGTCCCATGGGGCTGTTTTCCTTGAGAAGTAACACTTTTGACAAGATCTTGCTGCATCCTGGCAGCGCAAGATTGTCGGGGACGGCTTCGCCCCTTTTATCCGAACATTTTTCGGAGGCTATTATAAAGATGGACAAGAAAAAGTTATTAGTGGTAGACGAAGATCCCGCCGTTCGAGACCTGCTCTCGGAGGCTTTTGCTTCTCAATACGATGTGTTGGCCACGCGGTCAGTCGAGGAAGCGATCCGAGAGGCCACCTTCGATCATCCCAACTGTGTGCTCATGGAGATGGAACTGCCGCAAAAGGGAACCCCCATGCTGTGCAAGATCCTTAAATCCATGAAAGAGACCGAGGCGATCCCCATCGTCCTAACAGGAAAAAATCCCCGCGACGCCTGTTGGATTACAGCAACAGAGATGGGAGCCTTCGAATACATCGAGAAGCCCTTCACCATCGAGCGCGTTTCCACAATCATCAAGACAGCCATGGAGCTGCCGCCCATCGAACGACGAAGATCGCGGCGCATGTCCCTGAAGATTCCTTTTGTGATACGCGGAAAAGACACGTTTAATCGTGATTTCGAAGTCTCCTCGACAACCGAGGGGGTGAGTCAACACGGGTTGCTGGTGCGCCTGCCGGTTCGAATCCCCGTGGGAGAAGAAGTCGAGGTGTTCCAGACAGAACCGAACGCCTCCGAGGGTGTCGCTATCCTGACTCGTGGCCGCGTGGTCTGGAATGACAGCGACGGCATCCGCGGCCCTTATTGGCACGGATTGGAATTTCTGAGCCGATCCAATCAATGGAAATCTGAATAAGAGTTCCCCCTGGAAGAGTTTGAGATTTATTGGCCCGCCTTTTGTCAGAACTAGCGGCGTGGTGGGAATCGACCGCCACGCCCTTCTTTTCCACCCCCCAACAAACACGCCATGGCATCCAAAAGACCGCATCTGTCGGTCGTCTTGATCCGAATCAGGGTTCCTTTTTGTCATAGTATTTCCGATTGAAAAGTTGTATATCCTCGGTAGACGAGGAGGAATGGGAATGCCCGAGAAAATTCAAGCCATCGACTGTATGTATTACGTGGCCACGCGCGAGTTCATGGAGAAATGGGATCGTGCGAAAAAGGGAGAACTCGAGTGCCGCATGGAGAAAGCCATCGGGGGACTCCCCCGCTACGACTCCATCGAAGCGATGCTGCGGCTGATGGACCAGGCGAACGTCGACAGAGTCTTTATCACCCAATGCAAGATGTGGTCCTACTGGCGGAAGTGGATGTACATGGATACCCAACTCGAAGAGGTCCTCCAGTACACCCAAAAGTATCCGCGCCGCTTTGTCGGGCTTGCCGGTTACAATCCCTTTCGGATCAAGGAGAGCCTTCGCGAGATTGAAACTGCCGTCAAAGAGCATGGATTCAAAGGTGTTTACGTGCATATCTACGGCTTTGACATCCCTCTCAACGATCCCAAGATGTATCCCCTTTACGCCAAGTGCGTGGAGTTGGACGTCCCGGTTCAAATGCAGGTCGGCCATGTCTTGGAGGCGATGCCAAGCGATTGCGGGCGCCCCATCTACCTCGATCGCATCGCCTGTGATTTTCCGGAATTGAAGATGGTCGGGGCCCACACGGGTTGGCCCTGGGTTGAGGAGTTGATCTCCATCTGTTACAAATGGGAAAACGTCTGGTTTGGCGTCGATGCCTGGGGTCCGAAATACCTTTCACCTCAGATCATCCAGTTCATCAACAGCCGGTTGGGCCGAGATCGCTGCATTTGGGGAACCAACGGTCTCCCCTGGGAGGAGAATCTTAGCCAACTTGATGAACTGAAGTTGAAAGAGGAGGTCAAACGGAAACTTTTGCGCGGGAACGCGGTCGAGTTATTCAAGCTGGACCCGCGTCAATAGAGTTGTAAGGCAGACGTCCTCGTCGGCCTCCTTTAAAGCCCAAAAATGGCCGTCCGCCCCCGCGGACGGCCTCACAGAGAGCAGGCCCTGTGAGCGGAGATTCGACCGAAGGCCTTGATGGAGGGAAGCGCGAGTCGGTCCGATTTGGCTTGGCGTGGGTGGCCCTGTGCCTGGCGGTCGGAGCCCACGTCACCGATGAAGCGCTCACCAATTTCCTCTCGGTTTATAACCCGGCGGTGCTGGCAATTCGACAACGCCTCCCTTTTTTGCCTTTGCCCACCTTCACTTTCAGGTCCTGGCTGATTGGATTAATCGCCGCAGTCCTTCTTCTGTTCGCCTTGTCCCCCTTTGCCTTTCGGGGCGCGCCCTGGGTGAGCCTACTTGCTTATCCTTTGTCCATCCTCATGCTCGGTAACGGACTCGGCCACATCTCCGGTTCGATCTACATGGGCCGCCCGATGCCGGGGGTTTATTCTTCACCTTTCCTGTTGTGTGCCGCTTCATACCTATTCCTGTGTACCCGCCGCCTGCGGAGCAGGTCCCCTCTTGATGCTCCTCCAACTTTATGTCTGTAAGGCAGGCTGGATCGACCGGAACCGTCCCCGGGAGATGAAGGGCGCATTCTACTGGGATTGGAAACAGCCTTAAGGCGTGATGACGGAGCGGATTCCCTCTCCGTGACGCAATTTGTCCAAGGCCGTGTTGATTTGGTCCAATGGGAATCTGGCGGTAACCAGTTCGGATACCCTGATCTTTCCCTGAAGAACCAATTCAAAGACGCGGGGATAGTCCACGGGGCGACACCCGAGCGACCCGATCACTTCAAGTTCGCGAAACATGACCCGCCCGGTTTCGAGTGTCATGGGCTTCTCGGAGTACCCGACCAATACCACGCGGCCGCCGGTCCGGACGGAGGCGAATGCCTGTTCTTGGGTCAACGGGTTTCCGATGGCTTCAAACGCAACATCCGCGCCTCCTCCCGTCAGCTTGCGGAGTTCCTTGTCGACCCGCTCCACGCCCTTTGGGTTGAGCACAGCCATGGCGCCCAGTTGGCGTGCCATTTTCAGTTTTGAATCGTCGATGTCTACCGCGATCACATGCCCGTTCATGGCTGCCGCGATCTGCACCACATTGAGTCCAATCCCCCCGCAACCAAAAACGACAACGCGATCCCCGGGCTGTACCCGCCCGCGGTTGACGACGGCATGGTACGGAGTCGTCGTTGCATCCGCAATGATCGCGCCCTCCACCAGCGGGATTCCCTCCGGCAGGGGCAACGTGTCCCTGGCGGGAGCGACCAAATATTCCGCATACCCCCCATCCACATGGTTGCCGAACATCACCATATTTTCGCAGATGTTCTCACGCCCCGCGCGGCACATGCGACATTGGCCACAACCGTAGACGGCCGGTAACAGCACTCGATCGCCCTCTTTGAACTGCGTGACCCCCGACCCCAGCGCGGCCACCGTCCCGGAACACTCATGCCCCAGCACCATAGGGGGCTTCTTAAAGGTCGGGACGTCGTGGTCGAGATAGTGCAAATCCGTGTGGCAGACCCCGCATCCGGCCACTCTCACGAGAATCTCGCCGGGCCTCGGCACGGGCGTGGGCATCTCTTCAAGAGTGAGGGGTTGATGCGCCCCGTAAAAGACAGCCGCCTTCATGAGAACCTCCTCCCGGGATTATTTGTGCTTCCACGAGGGTGCGCGCTTCTGCAAAAATGCCGCCAGCCCTTCCTGCGCGTCTTCCGTGGACATTAGTTTTTCAAGATACAACGTCTCCATGTCGGCGAGCGAACTCCAGCGGTCGTCTGTCACCCGCAACGCCTCCTTGCATATTCGCAAGGCGGCGGCACTCAGGCTCCCGAGTTTCTTGGACAGCTGTTCAACGCCGGCCTCAAATTCGTGAGGGGGAATGGCAAGATTGATGAGGCCCATCCGAGCCGCTTCTCCGGCACTGATGGCCTCTCCTGTGAACAACATCTCGGCGGCCTTTCGATATCCGACCAGGGCCGGCAAACGAAGCGCCGCTACGGGTGCGAATGAAGCCAAGCGGATCTCGGGTTGACCGAAGCTGGCCTCCTCGGAGGCGACCACCAAGTCGCAGGACAACGCGAGTTCGCATCCGCCGCCCAAAGCGGCGGCATGCACTGCCGCAAGCGTCGGCGCTGGGAATGTGGCCAGCGCCGTACACACCCGATCAAACAACGGGATCATTTCACGAACGCGGTCGGGGGTATGATCGGTCACATCCACACCGGCAGAAAAAAGTTTTCCTTTGCCTGCCAGAATGAGCACCCGAAGGGTTTCGTCACGGCGAGCCTCTTCCACCACGCTCTCCATCTCACGGAGCATCGGGATGTTCAGGATATTCAGCGGAGGGCGCCTCAGGGTTAAACGACCGACCCCCTCACCCGAGTTCCAATCCACGAATTGCAAGTTTTCGACCATAAGGTTTCCGTCGTAGGGCGATCAGACTGATCGCCCTACTTTTTGCGCGTATATATCATTTTAAATTGAAGCAGGGAGACGGCCCGACAATCCTCGCATTCGCCTTCCAGTGCAGTCGGCTGAACCGGTACCGCGCACACTTCAAATCCCAATTGGGCATAAAGTTCCATGGCCTCTTTCGCTCGTTGGCCATCCGCGATGAAACGGCGTTCCCACCCGGCCGCTGTCAGCGCGGGATCCGGTTCAAGGCTTGAGTCCGAAAGGATCCTGCGCCCTTCCTGTTCCAGCCGCACTCGTTCTTGTTCTGACCGGTCTTTCATTCCGGGGATATCCACCTTTCAGAGTTCTGTGCGAACCGCATCGCAGGGGCCTTCGACGGAGCTCAATTCCCTGAGCTTCTGCAGTCGTCGACGCCCCAGGAGCGCAGCCCCCAAGGCGCACACATACTGAACGAGATCCCCTTCGGGGACATTGACGGCAGCGCCCAGTTGTTCACCTACGACCTGGGCCATGGTCTCGAATCGCAGGATTCCTCCTATCAGGGTAAACTCCGGCTCCAACTTAACGCGCTTCATTAACTGAATGGAACGCTCTACCAAAGATGAAATGGCTCCCTGCATGATGTCGGCAGGGTAGCTTCCCTGGGAGAGATGATTGATCACTTCTGACTCGGCGAACACTGCGCATACCCCGGAAATCGTGGCGGGGTGTTTCGAGGTCGCCACCAGCGGGCCGATCTCGCGGGTGTTATAGCCCATGTAACGCGCGGTCTTTTCCAGGAAGGCCCCTGTCCCGGCGGCACATTTGTCGTTCAACCGGGACGATTTCACCTTCGCCGTTTCGTCGATCCGGGTCGCCTTCATGGTCTGCCCTCCGACGTCGAGGATGGTGCGAGTACCGGGGAAAAGAAATATCGTGCCTCGTGCGCCCGCAGTCAGGTCGGTGACCTGGACATCACTGAAGGATACCATGTGCCGACCGTAGCCCGTGGCCACCACGTAGCGCACATCGGTCTCCACCAATCCGGCGCTTTCCAGAGCGTCGTGGTACACCTGACGGGAGGCTTCTGCCAGCTTGAAACCGGTGGGACTCATGGCCCGGCCGACGGTCCGGTCTTCTTCATTTAACACGATAGCCTTCGTGTAGGTCGACCCCACATCAATCCCGGCCGTGTAGATCATGATCGCTCCTTTACGGCGTCAGCCGGCGTCCGGCTGACCACGATTTGATCCATCGCAAACAACGCAGCGCCCAGCGCTCCCATGAAATGGGAGTCCTCACTCACGTTCAGCCGGTGCCCAAGCCCGTTCTGAAGCGCCTCAATCATGCCGATGTTGCGCGCCACGCCACCCGTAAAGGTGATTTGATCTTCAATGCCCACCCGCCGCAGCAAACCAATGGAGCGTGCAGCGATGGACTGGTGAACCCCCAGCAGGATGTCCTCCGTCTTCTTGCCCTTGCCCAGCCACGAGAGGACTTCGGATTCCGCAAAGACCGTGCAGGTGGTGCTGATGCGTACCGGCCTCTCCGCGCGGAGCGCAATGGGCCCCAATTGCTCCAAGGGAATCTCGAGTGCGCTGGCCGCGGCGCCCAGGAAACGGCCGGTTCCGGCAGCGCATTTGTCGTTCATGCAGAAATCCACGATCTCGCCCCGGGGATTGACACGAATTGCTTTGGTGTCTTGTCCTCCCATATCCACAACGGTGCGCGTGCCAGGAAACATGTGCACCGCGCCGCGACCATGACAACTGATTTCGGTCACCTGGGTATTGCCAAACGTCACACGGTAACGTCCGTAGCCAGTTCCAACCACAAATTCCACTTGCTCGTCCGGAATGCCACCATTCTTGAGGGCTTCGAGGTAGGATTGCTCGGCCGCGGCACCTACATTGGACCCAGTGTCGATGAGCGCGCGCCCCACGATTTCCCTGGATTCGTTAATGATGACCGCTTTTGTTTGCGTGGAACCGACGTCCACCCCGGCTGCATAGGCCATGGTTAAGCTCCTCTCCGGGAGAATTATCCTTCACGCAATGGAATGGGATCCGCTTGAAAGATGTTCATAATCCGAAATCCCCAATCCGAAATCCTCAATAGGCGTCTGGTCTTTGAGAATTGAATGTTGACGGGTGAGAGACGCCCCGGCGGGACGTCTCTACAAAGCAATGCAATTTCGCGTCAATGAATCACGGCCTGCTGCCGGCGCGATGCGAGCCCCTCAAAGAAAGCGTCGATCCGGTTCTTGAGCTGGGCCTCGGACACCACGCGCCGGTCCATCATGTCGGACTCGATAAACAGGCTCGGGATGTCACGCCGGGCCATGAGCGCCCGCCGGTTATCCGCCAGCCCCGTGGAAACCGTCCGGCAGCTTTTGATGGGATGATAGACCACCCCGTCCGCTTGAAACGAATCAATCATCCCCACGATCGCGCGGTCCTGAAAAAACATGCTGTCCATGGCATCCCGCACACTGATCAAAACGCCTTCCGCCAAACTCTCCAAGGGACGGCTCAGATCGAATTGAAACCCGAGATTGGTCCCACCCGAGGCAAACCAGAGGTAGGTGGACGTGACAAAGGTTCCACCCCACTCCGCAAACATTTCATTAAAACGGCGGAAAATGGGGTAACAGGGCACGCCGACAAAGATGAGGCGATATTGCTCCTCAATCAGGGTCCCGATGCCATGGGCCGTCTTGTACTCCATCTCTTCCACCAGATGATCGAAGAACTGGCTGCCCGCGGCCGCGCCACGAAAACCGTTTGCCACGCCCAGATAAATCGTGCCATCAGTCACCGCGTTGAAAACGGAAGGATGGCTCCGGTTCAGTTCGAGAACCCGCTTCCACGCGCTCCCCATGGAATTTGCCTGGGCCAAGACCTCGCGGAGACGGTCGATGTCAAATCGACGGCCCGTGACCTGTTCACACAAAGTGATCAATTCCATGATCTGGGCCTGGACGTACCGTCGGTCGTTTTCAAAATCCGGATCGCCCGGCCACGTTTGGGTGCCCGCCGCTCGTGTTCCCGGGATGTCCAGCGTGAAGACCGGAATGTGGTAGAGCCGCTCCCAGATCTCAGCCCATTTAATGTAAGTATTGCAGGCGTTGGTTAGCACGGCCATCGCCGGCTTGGGAACGTTGCCCATGGGATGCCGGCCGCCGCGCAGTTGGAGTGCGACATCGGCCTTCACATAGCCGCAAATGTCCGGTGAATATCCGTAATCCTCGGCTTCGTTCAGGTACTCATGCGCCACGTGCCGCACGGCCGTCTGCAATGAATTGATTTCAGGAAACACCAGGGGTAAGTCAAACACGCGCAGGACTTCAGCCATGCTTCCCATGACAAAGACGTACGCTGAGGGGGCTCCGCTCTCAATGGCCAACTGGAGCGACTCGAACCACTGCCGGAATAGGTCTGCTCCCTCACGGTTCCCACGGCCAACGATCGATTCCGCCTGTGTTGGTGCTGTCATGACTTGAACCTTTCTCTACCTGGTGGCAAACAAGAGTCAGGCCTAACTGCGATATCACCTGGAGTTTGGTCTTGAGCTCTTAGCCAAAGCCTTTCTGCGACCTCGATGCCTCTGCGGTGATTCCGTCATGACTTGAACCTTTCTCAACCTGGTGTCAAACAAGAATCAAGTCGAATTGCCACATCACCTGCAGTGTGGTCTTGAGCTCTTAGCCAAAGCCTTTCTGCGACCTCGGTGCCTCTGCGGTGAATTTTCTTGCGTTAGCTGAATAAAAGATTCTCAACAAACGTTTCCAACTGAAGCTCCATCTGGTCAAAACTCGTCATCTTCTCCTCAAATTCCCCGACGAAGTATGGAATCCCCTCTTGATCCAAAGCCTGGAGATAAGCCACTTGCTCTTCGAGGCCGGGTTCGCACATCTTGGCCGCCGTGATAATCGCTGCTTCCGCGCGTGCATTTCGGATCCGTCGCAGCAACATCTGGTCCTTCGGCTTTCTCAGATCGTGTTGCACGGGACTATAAGAGGACTTTTCGAGGTAGGCTTCGGCCAGATTGAACAATGGATCCCCTTCCACAGGAATATCCTCGAGAATCCATCGCAACCCGATCATCAAGTCATCATCGACAACGTAACAGGATCGGGCGATCGAACGAATCAAATCCAGGGGCGGCTGTTCGCAAAACCCTCCCTCAAAGACCACCCGGATTTTGTCCTGCCGCTTGTGAGGACGTGCCTCGATCAACGGGAGCACGGTTTCGAGCAACTCATTATGCTCCTCACGGCGCAGCAGTCCTCCCAGGGCAACGAGGACATAGGCTTCGTCGGCGGAGACCAACCAGGGCTGTTCGCGCTTAATGGCGTAAAGCTCCCGAAGCAGCCCCCGGTTCCGGTTATATATCTCGATCGACTGACGCAGCCCCTCGGCGGTGATCGGACGACCACCATTCGCTTCGATATTTCGCTGTAGCCGGGCGTATTCGCCGCGAAGATAAGTGATGGCATGCGCGGAGTTGGCATTCTGGGGTAGGTAGAGGATCTGGCAGGGATACGCAAAGTTGCGCCCCCAAACGGCGGCGAGGTTGCGGGCGGCGTCACAAATCGGATGCGTCACGAACATGTCGAGCTCGACGCGATGGCTGAGGGCCAGTTCAAGGGAAGTCTTCAGAATGGAGCACAGGTAGGATCCGAACCGCGAGTCCGCCTGTACAGCATCGATGGGCGCCCCGCAGATCTTAAGCGGGAGCATCCCGGCGGCGTGCACAATCTCCTCAGGAAAATAAACCTGAAAATGACCGACCACTTTTCCGCCCCCCTCGCGCCAGCAGCGGACGGTCGGATAGGTCGCATCCTCCAAAAGTTCGCGGCATTCGTAGAAAATGTCGTCCAGCGGCTTGCCGCGCCATTGATCAAATAGGGGTACGGCCATGAGACGTCTCCCTGAATTCTCTTTGGAAAATCCGCAGTCAATCTCTTCGCTGAAGGAGTCTTCACTTTCCCGCGCTCGAGCAGCGTTTCCGCCCGGGTGCGAGCCCAATCTGTTTACGAACTGACCGGCTTCCCAGTCCCGATTCCATTCGCCGTCCGCAGGGTGGCATCAACAAACGCGTTGGCTCGCTTCGCCAGCCTCCTTCGATACTCGCGAAACACATGCGACGCCTCGTTGCCCCTCCAGCCTTTCGGGAGCAGCTCCGCGGGAAGATTCGGATCGCGGCTCGGGAAGGCGCTGTACTCGTGGATAATCCAGAAGCGGTGGACAAAACATTCGCTGGGATTCAGGACGTTGCTTGATGCCGCGCCCTTTCCATGCCTCTTCAACTCCGGAACCCACTTGCGCAGAAACACCGCATACTGGCGATTCAATTCCTTCAGATTCCAGCAGCGTGTCACAAGCTCCCTGTTGGAAACGTGTCCTCGCCAGTGGCCTTCAAAATACTGGACGTACCGTTGCGCCTTGAGATCCTTCAGCAGGGACTGAACTTCGACCTGCCGATCGTGGGGCGACACCCAGGTTCCCGGGGTCAGTGCCCCGAATCCCAGGTAACTCAACCGCCGCCGGAGGGCCTCACGCAGGTCGCGTTTTGTTTCCGGCAAGGAGTACACCACCACTCGCCAGCGCCCATCCCATCGCCGGGGGCGTGGTTCGAAGATGCGATGGGTTCCTTCCTCGAGCAGGTGCCGCGCCTTGAGCGTCAGCGCGTACCGGCTGTGGCGGCCGCGGCGTTTTGCTGTCAGCCATCCTTCCCGGCTCATCCGCGAAAGGGTCGATCGTGCCGCCTGGCTGCGGACTCCCAGCAATCCGAGAAACAGGATCAAACTCCCGGTCGGGGCCCACCCTTTGCGGGGCATAAGATAATCACCGTACAAGGTGAAAATCAGGAGCCGTGTGCGGCCTTGTTGGTTATTTATCATGTGTCACTTATTAAACGGTCGTCACATAAATGCAACACGTCACAACCTTATCATCCTCGCTTTCCTGAGTCAAGCAGGAAAATGCATCCTGCTCATCGAGAGGGATGATGGGCCTGAGTGAAGGAGCTCGGGGCACTTAGGAAAGCGAGACGGTTCCCTGGGTTGATAGCGGAATTGGACCACCCGGCGTGACGCCTTTCCCTTTCCTTCAAAGGCCAGGATCAAACCGGGAGGCCTTGTGGCAGGTAGGGATTGCGGCGGGGCAATACCTCTTTGACAACATACTCGGCGTAATGCTCGCGGCCGATCGCCTCAGCATCCAGGTGGACGACTTCAATGATGTTCTCGGCAAACGGCGAGGTGCGGATCAAAGTGCGGACGCGACCGTCGATCGTTCTCTGGAACTCCACATTCTCAGAGCGGAACCCGTCCGCCGTGATCTTCTCCTCGCGAAGCGGGATGTGGATAAGCAGATCGTAGCTCCTCATCCATTGGGCGAGCATGGGTTCGAGGTAGGGCTGGCGATCGAACTTGTTGGACAGATACGCATAGTTGTCGATCACGGCGCGGTCACAGACGACGTATTGAGCGCGGGGCACCATCTCCAGCTCGGTCGCGATCTGTTGATGCAGGATCCAGAGCTGTGACTCGAGCGTGGTGCTCTCGTTGACTGGAAAGGGGGATCTTCTCGCAATCTCAGTCACCAGTTCTACGCTGTGGCCGGCGATCTTCAACTGGGCGCAAATCTCAAAGGCAAGCGTGGTCTTTCCAACACCGTGAGTTCCAATCAAGGCAAGTTTCATGGGGTCCGGACTCGCTGGTGATCTAAGGTTTATTGAGGGATTCCGTCTGACAACAGGGTCTCTTCATCAGGCCCACCCGTCTCTTTTCTGGCGAACTCTTGGGAAGAGAGGGTCATTTGAAGCGGGGCACCCGCACTCCAACACCCTTCACGATCAACTCACCGGCATCATACGTTTTTTCACCCTCCAATGCAAGGCGCCCTGAATTCCTGGCGATGCTAGAAAATAGTGGCGGATGACAGCATCTCACGAAGAGGCACGCTTTGGTAGCCGTGATCCCGTTTTTTGGGATCGCGGGCTTTTCCGTGCCGGTCGCAAAAGCCCGTGATCCGCCAAAAAGCAAGCGGATCACGGCTACCAAATCGTGCGCAACTCAACATTCATGGGACGACGGCGGTCACAATATCTGATCATCATCAATAGAGTGAGAGTGCCGTTCCGCATCCCGAGATTGAAAATCCGGGACGAGTATGATAAGTACGAGGACAATTCAGGGAGGGAGACTCCAGTGAAATTAACGGTCATCGGGACAGGCTATGTCGGTCTAGTCAGTGCCGTGTGTTTTGCACACGTGGGAAATCAGGTCACCTGCGTGGACATCGATCCGAAAAAAATCGAGATGCTCAAGTCGGGACAGCTCACCATCTACGAACAGCGGCTCGATTTCCTCTTCAGCCGCGTGATGCGTGACGGACGCATCCAGTTCACCACCTCGCTCGAAGAAGGGGTCAAGGGGTCGAACGTGTATTTCCTGTGTCTCCCCACCCCGGAGGGCGAAAACAGCGAAGCAGATCTCAGTCAGGTCCTGTCGGTCAGTGACCAGATCGGCCAACTCCTTGCCGGGGCGCCGAAGGGCGGTGAGTATTTGATCGTCACCAAGAGCACGGTCCCCGTGGGGACCTCGGAACGCATCCGTGATCTGGTTCGGCAAAGGGCCCCCAAGACCGAGATTGAAGTGGCTTCGAATCCCGAATTCCTGCGTGAAGGATTTGCGGTGGAAGATTTTCTTCGCCCCTCCCGGGTCGTGATCGGCTCGCGCGCGGGGTGGGTCATCGAACTGCTCAAAGAGCTGTATGGACCCTTCGTCCACGCCGGCAATCCCATCTACGTGATGGACGAGCGCAGTTCAGAACTCACCAAGTATGCCGCCAACTGCTACCTCGCCATGCGCGTTTCGTATATCAACGAGATTGCCGCCCTGTGCGATGCTGTGTCCGCCAATGTCGATGAGGTGCGTCTCGCGCTGGGCGCCGACCCGCGCATCGGCCGCCAGTTCCTCTATCCCGGACTGGGGTATGGAGGTTCCTGTTTTCCCAAGGATGTGCGTGCCATGATCCAAACCAGCCAGGCCTGGAAGGCCCCCTTGACCCTGATGGTGACGGCGGATGAAGCCAATCGCAAACATCGCCTGAAGTTTTGTCAGAAGATCGAGGATTATTTTGGAAAGGACTTGAAGGGCCGAAGACTTGCGGTGTGGGGACTCGCCTTCAAAGCCAATACGGACGATATCCGGGAATCACCGGCGGTGCACGTCATCGAGTTTCTCCTGGAGCGGGGGGCGCAAATCATCGCTTACGATCCGGAGGCCACCGAAACGGGCCGACGCCGGCTGGGCGACCGGATTGAGTATGCGCGCTCACCCCATGAGGCCGCCATGGGCGTGGATGCGCTGGTCATCGCAACGGAGTGGAACGAATTCCGGCAGCCCGACTTAAATTTCCTGAAGAACCAGATGAAATCCCCGGTCATTTTTGACGGGCGAAACCTCCTGGATCCGGCGCAGGTGGTCAAGCTGGGATTCACTTACACCAGTGTCGGGAGGGGTGGGAGTCCAACCACGCCGAAAGCGGACGGAAGTGCTACATAGCGATTAGGAAACCAGGAGAGCAGGAGATCCAAGGCTGCAGATTCCAACAGGCCCGCGTGCCGCCTCCTGGCTCATGCTCATGTGGGAAGAGACTGTCTCCAAAGATCCGCTTGATTCCTCCTGCCTTCCTGGTTTCCTAATACCCCCCTAGAAATTAATCTTGATCGCGAATTGCAGCTGGCGCGGATCATACGCCTGCGTGAACGCGAACGGTGAAGAAGGCGGCAGGGTGGGATCGCCATCCCGGCGCGTGGGATTGATTCCGACAATGTTATTCATGTTCTTGAAATTGGTCCGGTTCAAAAGATTGAATCCCTCCCAGATGAAATCCAGACTCTTCGATTCACCGAACCGGAAGCGTTTGCTGATGCGCATATCAAACGCAACGAAGCCGGGTCCCAATCCCGTGTTGCGGCCGACAAACGGGGGGCGATCGGTATTGGTGGTCAAATCGTTGTTCAAGTCGACACCCGCCAGGAGATTGAACGGAAACCCGCTGCGCGCAGTCACTATCGGGGCTACCGTGAAGTCCGCCAGAACACGCTGCCACGCCGAATTTCCGCTCCCCGATTTCCAGGGGGTCTCCATCACCGCGCTGACGACGAATCGCTGCCGGACATCGAAGGACGACAACGCTTTCTCATTGTGGAGATTGTTGGAATCGAACGGGGCCAGGTCCTGGTTGAGATCCGTCGAATCATCGATGGCCTTGCTCAGCGTGTAAGCCAGGGATAACTGGTAATGGTGACTCATGCGCTTATTCAGGGCAAACGACATCCCGTTATAGGAGGAGGAGGCGCTGGTCTCGATGGAAAATCGGGCCACAAATCCCGGGAAGTTGCCGTTCGAAGTCCCATCCGAATTGGTCCCCTGGAAGATCGCTCCGATCCCGGGAACAGATCCCGTCGCGCGTAAATTGCGGTCGATGTTGCGAATCACCTTGCTGCCCTTATTCCACATGTAATCGACGGAGAGAGACCAGTCCTTCCCGATCTCGTGGTCGATTCCAAAACTCGCCTGCTGGACGTACGTATTCACGACATTGGGATCCACTTCCTGGGTCGTCAGGGTGGGCGGACCGGCGGTCAATCCGAAAAGCGATTGCATTTCCTGGGCCGTGATGGTGCGACGCCCCAGGGTGTTGGCATAAATGTAATGCCAGATGGCAGAGGCATCCGTGGTGGGAGTCGCCGGGTTGAACAGGCGGAGAATGTTTTGAATTTGGCGTCCCCCCAGGACGCGGGACGCGAAAGCCACCGACTGATAAAGCGGCGAGTAGAAAATTCCATAGCCGCCCCGGATCACCGTCTTGCCGCTTCCAAACGGGTCGTATGCAAAACCGAATCGTGGCGCAAAATTATTAAGGTCGCGGTGCAGAGGAGACGGTTGCAGCTCCGCGAAGTATCGGAACCCGTAATTCAATTGAAGCCTGGGGGTCACCTTCCAACTGTCCTGCACATACCCGTCCAACTGAGTATTCGCCTGACTGGTGACCGGGTTGCCAAAACCCTGGTCAAAGAAGGCGGGGATCCCGGCATTGAATGCCTGTAAGGAAGTGAGCGGAGCCAACAGCACGTTGGAGATCGGCCCAATTCCAGGAACTACGGTAAACGAACTGAACGGAGACCCTGGAGTGGTGATCAGGAACTGGTTCAACGCAGCCGCGGTGGGTAAGCCGAGTCCTCCCGCCAACGGGAAGAACAGTGGAATCTGGTTCGTGAAAACTGCCTCTCCCCCCAGGAAGATGGCAACGGTCGAATTATTGAACGGGAGATAGTTGACCTCGCCCCCAAACTTGAAGGCGTGTTTGCCGTGAGTGTAACTGATGTTGTCGCCCCACTGCCACCTCTTGCCGGTGCGAAGCGTCGGATTGTTGAAATCACGTCCGAAGTTGGCAATTCCGTTAATGAAGATGGCGGGACCAAATGGATCAATCGTATTGAGATCGAACACGTGCCGGGCAAACTGGAAACGCAGTTCGTTAATCACCCGGTCATTGAAGATGTGACTCTCCGTGAGGATTAGATCCTCCTGTTGCTCTTTGACGGTCGTGCCGTGAGTCAGGGTGTCCAGACCGCCCACGCGTGTCCCGAAGGTGTATCCGTTAAAGAAGCTGAACCGGCCGAATAGTTGATCCTTGGCGTTGAACTGGTGATCGAGCCGGAGGGAGGCATTGTTATTGGTATTCCTGAAAGGCACGCGCCCGTCGGCGCTCTTTAGCATGTTGAAGGTATTTCCGCTTACGGTGGCGAGTTGCTGCGCAAAGGGCGGAAGGGTCGCCAGAAACTGAGGCGGAGGTGTGGGCCCGGTTGAGAGGAGCAAGGGGAGAATTTGTCCCAGGCCGATGAGCTGCGCGGTTTGCGCCGAAGGGGGAAGGTGGGCCAGAAAACCGGCCAGCGCGGTCTGAGTGGACGTGGGTTGCAAGGCAGAAACGTCCGGGAACGCGGTGACAAAAGAGGATTCCCGTTGAATCAAAGCCTCATACGACATAAAAAAGAAGGTCCGGTCCTTCTTGATCGGCCCTCCCAGGGTGAAACCCGGCTGATTGCGCTTGAAGGGAGAGCGGGTTCCCGTGGTCCGTTCGCTGAAATCCAATGGATTCCGCGCGTCTAACTTCTCGTGGCGGAAAAATTCAAAAACATTTCCGTGCAGTTCGTTGGTCCCGGATTTGGTGATGATATTGACGGACCCTGAAGACCCTCCGCCGAATTCCGCGTTGTAGCCACTTCGGTTGATCTGGAACTCCTGCACGGCCTCCTGACTGACGGTCGGTCGAACCCCATTGGACGCATCGTCAATGAAACTGACGCCGTCGACGGCCACACTGTTAGAGCGTGCGTTTTGTCCGCCGAAGGAGAGGCCCGAGTTGGGAATCTGCTGAAGGGTATTGATGGTGGGATTGGCTTCCACCACGCCTGGGGTCAGCAAAGTAAAATCAAGAAAATTTCGCCCATTAATCGGCAGATTGGCAATGGGTGTTTGCGTGATCGTGGCGGATTGTGCCGAACGTTCCGTTTCGACGATGGGGGCTTCCCCGCTCACCACGACCTCGGTGGTCTGGGCCCCTACAGTCAGCTCAAATCCCATCACCGCCACTTGTCCCACTGTCAGCACGATCCCCTTCTTCACTCCGGTGGTAAAACCGGCTGCCTCTACCTTCACATCGTAGCTGCCGGGCGGTAGCAGAGAGAGACGATACTCACCGGACGGGTTGCACACCGCCGACCGCGTCAATTGGGTCGCCGTGTTGGTGGCGGTGACCGTTGCTCCCGGTATGACGGCTTTCGAAGAATCCAACACCGTGCCGGTCAAATCCGCTGATGAAGCTGCAGCCTGCGCCCGTAAAGACAGGGTGGGCGCTAAAAGCATCAATGTGGCAGTCAAAAGGAACATGATCTTCCTAATCATGAATCTCCTCCCAGGATTATCGAAACGGAACCATCTGTTAAGTTGAATAGGTAATTCGTTGGAATGCCAGACTCCCGATCCGAATGACGTGACGCGAGCAGGCGCAAGAGATTTCTCTCCCTTCGGAACGTCCTCCCGAAGTGAAGTTCCACTACGCCTCTTATAACAGAGGGTCCCCCCCATGACACGATCGCATGCGCGAGGAGACTAGAATCACTGTCGGAGCAGTCAGAAAAAGAACCCCCTCCTGACCCCTTCAGTCATGAACATGGAAAATCAAATGAAGAGAAATCGGCCGACAGTATCGACAACTTAATCCAAAATCGCACTCTGCCACGAACGCTCAATCGGATATTAGTGCTCAACTGCCTGGGGGCTTATGAAGGACAACAAATCAGCCGGCTAAATGAGGAGCGTAAGCATACCTCTTTCCTGCAGGTGAAGCAATATCAAACTGGGTTCCAACAGGGGCCGTGACCATCGGACGCCTAAAGAGCTCCTGCCTCCTGTCAATACCCCAGAATTTTGATCCGCTAGGACACCATGGGAGCCATTCTCTTTGGGCCGGGAACGAGCTTCACCCCCACCCATGCTGCAAGCGTATAAATGAATGGGGTCGCGTCTTTCCAATCTCCATTTGGATTAAATGAATGGGGTCAAGTCTTTCCAATCTCCATTTGAGATTGGGCGTTCTGGAAGATGTCGGCTAAGTGCTGGTCTGTCTCCATTTTTTCTTCGAACCGACGGATGGCGCCGGAGACGGTGACATGCTCCAAGTATATCGTAGCGTTGAAATGGAGATTGGAAAGACTTGACCCCATTCATTTATCCCCTGAGGTATGTGGACCCTGATGGGCACGATTTTAACGATGTTGTAGAATTGAGTGTTAAATTTAGCATTTGGGTAACTAGTATATTTTTCTCGTCGGCTCCCCAACAGATCGGCACAGAAATAAAAATTTCTTATCAACCAGGTGATCCGCCGATGCAACCAGAAACTAAGGCAGTAGTTGAAATGGCAGCTACTGATGCTGGTGTTGGTAGTATCGGAGTATCTTCAACACAGGAAGGCTATCCCGGAGACGGACAGCATTCTGATTCTTCAAACCATTATGACCGTCCAGGGCAGAAAGGAACGTCTGCTGACATAAATGTAATGGATGGGCAGCGTGTTATTAATTACAATAAAGACCAAACTTTAATGAAAAAGGTCGATAAATTTCAAGCTTCATTGGATAAACAAAAAGCTCATGAAAACTATGGCCCTTCAAGGCTCAGTAAAGATGGTAAGCCAATACCGCGACTAACCGAAAAGCAAAGGGAAAAAGCTGTCGCATTGCAGCGGCAGCATCGAAACCACATACATGTAGACCCACCGCGAAAGAAAGAAAAGAGATAAATATGTGTTCATTTTCAAATCGCATAACATCAATTGTTTTTATATTGGTCGCTTCAGCCTCGGCGGCCCAGTCGACTGAGATTCAGCGTAGCATAATTGTACCAGGGCGAGGAGTTATTCAATTGCTCTCGACGGCTCCCAAGGGTGAGAATGTTGCTGGATATTTAATCACGCCAGCGGAAGAGATTACATCAGGTACTCCTTTCGTGATTATGCCGTCAGGAACGAGTAAACCGAGGATTGTAAAATTACCCAATATGGAAAGGACAAATCCCGAGGCCTTAGTTTGGAGCCTTGATGGTCGCGGCTTATTCTTGGGAAAAAACCAAGGTATTTACTACTGGCCATTAAACGGTGTTCCGTACCAAATATCGAATTGTGTTAACGCTGGATTAGCGCTTTCAGCAGACGGGAAGTTTTTGGCCTTCTGGGATCTCGGCGAAGATCCAAAAGCTGACAGTTTTTGTTTGGTGGTGATCGACATTGCATCAAAGAGGGAGATAAGACGCTGGAAATTGGAGGCACGTTACTCAGGTGATATACGTGCCTTTGATCTTTTTTTTGCGAAAGATGCGCACATTTTGTATGCACGGACGTTTGATGCTGATGATACACGACCAGTTAAGTCATTCGATGTGGATACCGGTAGTGTTTCTACAGTAACCACGGACTCACTTTCTTTGGCCGGGAATGCCGATGGAGCATTTTTCATCGAGCGCAAAGGTAATCGTTATTTGTTGGAACAAATTGTGGGAAAGAGAGACAGCAAAGTCATTGATCCGCAGTTCCCAGTCACCCGAGTTCAAGGGAATCGAAATAGTCATTTACTTATTACAGCAACTCCTGTGAGGGGTTGTGTGTGGCTTTACGATACGCTCAAAAGGAAGATTCAATCTGTTCCAATAAACTGTACATGGGCAGCCGTGTTTAACAATGGACGACTTCTCTTTTCGCGCGGGAACAAATTGTTATTGGACAATTGTAGCAAATAGAGGGCCGCAGATGGTACCGCACTGCTACGTGAGAATTTTCACTGGGAAATCTGCTGACCGAATCCACCGCTTACAATAACCGCTTGCAGCCGACCTCGATCAGTGTGGGAACACTGGTGAGTTTGAGTTACGCTTACGGGACAAGCAACAACAATGGGAACGTGCAGTCGCAAACCAGTAAAAGGGGTCAGGCCTGGACATAGGACAAAGTGGGCCTGGGCTTGTGCCACCAGCCTTCCCATTGAACACGCAACGGCCTCGCTACAGAAGTTCCAATCACGGGGAAAGGATGGAGGGGGAATGACGCGAACGCGTTTACCTTGTGGATTCGCTCATGAATTATACACTCGCTCGCTGCCAGTCCACGAAGCGAAATGCTTCTCTCTTGAGCAACCTGCTTATCTCGACTGACCCCTCTGTCCTATGTCCAGGCCTGACCCCTTTTTATTCGTCGTGGGAGCACGCAAAGTACAACAGTCGACTCCAGCCATACGAGATTGGGCTGGGGACGAGCGGGACCGATTCGAGCACGCTGAAGTTGTTCTATGACTATGGACTGAATACGAACAGTGGGAATGTGCTGAGTCAGAGGATCACCATTTCCGGACCAACAGGATTGGATCTGACACAGACTTATGCCTACGATCCTCTGAATCGGCTGACGGGAATCAGCGAGAGCTCGGGATGGAGTCAGACCTACGGGTATGATGCCTATGGGAACCGAAATTCAGGCGATTCGAGTACAGAATTCATGAAGGTCCAGAAACCGAATATTAGTCTATCTACCAACCGTATCACTGAAGCAAATTATGGG
>JBGQBO010000012.1:0-109762 GCA_041494885.1 Terriglobia bacterium | reverse complement strand
CAATACTGTTCACTTAGAGAAAACTGTGGTATGGTATCCTGTACACCCATTTCAGGACAGGAGGCCACGCCATGTCGAGAACGATTGCGACGCTTCCTCCGGGGAGCCGTATTACCGATTACATCAGTTTGGGGGTCATCGCTCAAAGGTTTCCCCTCGCCCGCGTCCGAGAAGTATTGAAAAACACGGGCAAGAGCAGTCAGCGCCAGCGCGACTTGCCGGCGCACGTGGTAGTCTATTATGTGATTGCCTTGGCGCTGTACATGCAGTCGTCCTATCGGGAAGTGCTGCGCTGCTTGTTGGAAGGGATTCAGTGGTTGCTGGACCCCCGCGTGGGGGTGAAGGTGACAGGTAAATCGGGCATTTCGCAAGCGCGCAGCCGCCTGGGAGCAGCCCCCCTGCGGCAGCTGCATGACACGGTGGTGGGGCCGATCGCGGTGCCCTCCACGCGCGGAGCGTGGTACCGGGGCTGGCGCGTGGTCAGTCTGGATGGGAGCACCCTGGATGTGGCCGATGAGGCGGACAATGCGCGGGCTTTCGGGCGGCCTTCGGGCAGCCGGGGACTGCGGGCTTATCCGCAGGTGCGCTTTGTGTCGCTGCTGGAAAATGGAACGCATGTCCTGTTCGGCAGCCGGATGGGGAGAATCACGCAGGGAGAACTCCCCTTGGCGCGCGCGGTGGTGTCGTGCTTGAAACCGGGGATGCTGTGTTTGGCCGACCGATTTTTTTATGGATTTCAGTTTTGGCAGCAGGCCGCCGCGACGGGAGCGGCGTTGGTGTGGCGCGTGAAGAAGAATCTCCGCCTGCCGTGCCAACAGCGTCTGGCGGACGGTTCTTATCGGAGCTGGATCTACCCCTCGCCGAAAGATTTCCAGCATCGCACCCGGGGGGTGGCGGTGCGGGTGATTGAATACCAGCTGGAAGGGGTGGCCGAGGCCGAACCCCGCTATCGGTTGATCACCACCCTCCTGGATCCGAAGCAGGCCCCCGCGGACGAACTGGCGGCGTTGTACCACGAACGCTGGGAGATCGAAAGCGCCCTGGATGAGTTCAAGACACATCTGCGGGGCGCCCGGGTGGTCTTGCGCAGCAAGATGCCGGAGCTGGTTGAACAGGAGTTCTACGGATTGATGATGGCTCATTATGCGATTCGCGGCCTGATGCATGAGGCCGCTTTGAGGGAGCAGATCGACCCCGATCAACTCTCTTTTCTCCATGCGGTGCGGGTCGTCCGTCGCAAGCTGCCGCTCTGGGTCGCTATTCCCCCCTCCGCAGAGAAGGGGGTTTCATCAGGCCGTGTTGACCGAGATCCTCGAGGAAAGGGTCGTTTCCAGTCGGGGGCGATCCAACCCTCGAGGCGTCAAACGCCAGGGCGTCCGCTACCCCAGCCGCGCATCGGTGAGCCCTAACCATAAATCCAAAAAGAGGGACATTGTCATCAACATTATTAAATGAACAGTATTGGGGTCACACCTGGACATAGGACAGAGACGTGGAGAGAAGAGCGGCGATTTGCTAAGCTGATTGATGTTGAGCGCCGTGGCCAAGAAAATCACCGGTTAGATTGGGTTGGGTCTCAAAACTCAACGAGCCCAGTCTGTGAGTGCTAAGGCCTGAATCGAACGGTCTCCACCGCACACTCCGATCGATCGGAGTAAGCGACATTCATTTCCAGTTAAGGGAGGACTCATGAAAACTTCATCGTTTGAAGAGGTGGAAGAACGTTATGCTTCGCTGACCCCGGAGGAGTTCGCCGCCATCGACCGGGCCAGTCTGACCGACGAAGCTCAAGCCGCCTACGCCGAAGAGGCTGCGCGCCGCGGGATCGCAGAACTCACGGTTAAGAAAGCCCGGGAAAAACAGGAATTGGAGGCATCCAAGGCCTCTCAATACGCGGGCGTGCGGGGCTGGCTGCTGCTCTTCTGCGTTGCGCTCACAGTGTTTGGACCCCTCGTCACGGTGTTTTTCTTAGCCGCAAATTATCAAGGAGCCGCCCAATATTTCGAACAATTTCCTAGATTGAAAGTGATTAGCTTGACAGACATTTCCCTGAGTATCGGCATGATGGCCTTCAGTGTGTACGCAGGCGTGGCCTTGTGGCGGAAAAAACAGAATGCAGTTCGGATCGCAAAGGCCTATCTCTGGACTTACCTCGCGTACTCGATCGTGGCGAGCGGCCTGCCCTTTACCGCGGGTCTGCCCTCGTCCGCTCAAGAGGCCATGATTGTCGAAGTCCTGAAAAACCTCTTTCGGTCATTGTTATACTTTGCCCTGTGGTATTCCTATTTGAATGGATCAAAGCGCGTCAAGGCGACATTTCCTTCCGGCTCGCCCTTGTGACCTGTCGGGGACTTTCCACATCCAACGACGTTGGGTAAGAGATCTCGAATGACTCGATGCAAAGCGCAGGCAGGCAAAGAACGCATGCCTGCGGCAACCTTGCATCATACCAGTCAACCCGGAGTACGGTTTCGTCGCAGGCATGCAAAGAACGCATACCTGCGGCACCCTTGCATCATTCCAGTCAACCTGGAATACGGTTTCGTCGCAGGCATGCAAAGAACGCATACCTGCGGCACCCTTGCATCATACCAGTCAACCCGGAGTACGGTTTCGTCGCAGGCATGCAAAGAACGCATACCTGCGGCACCCGGTTTGTTGCGACTTGAAAAATGAATTAAGGGTTGAGGGTCCTGTTTGACTATGGTCATGGACTATGGTATTAGTCGTTTTTCGCCTCAGGAGGACAGTGCCGTCATGGAGGAGATTGCCATTTCGAAGTTCAAAGCAACTTGTTTGGCTATCCTGGAGCGTGTCCGCCAGACACGGCGCCCTATCCGCGTCACCCGGTTTGGGGAGCCCGTGGCGGAAGTTGTTCCCCCTTCCCAGAAGGTGAAGAAGGGTCGGTGGCTTGGCTCCATGGCTGGCACGATTGAGATCAAGGGCGACATCATCGCTCCCGCCAGTGACGAGAAGGATTGGGAGGTCCTCAGCTCTTGAAACTTCTCCTGGACACCCATATCTGGATATGGAGCCTTGGGGATCCACATCGACTCAAGTCTCGTGTCCTCAAAGCACTTGAGAATCCGGAAAACGAGAAATGGATTTCTCCGATCAGCATCTGGGAACTGATGATCCTGGTCAGGAAAGGTCGCATTCGCCTGAACGCGGGCGTGGAGGAATGGATTGCGCAGTCGCTCCAAACCACACCGGTTAGAGAAGCTCCTCTCACGACCGAAGTCGTTCTGGCTACTCACAAAATCCATTTGCCCCATCAAGATCCAGCCGACGCGTTTCTGGCGGCTACCGCAAAGGTGTTTGGTTTGACCCTGGTCACTGCCGACGCCCGCTTGCTCGCCACGAAGGGGATATCAGTTCTTCCAAACCGTTGAGTTGTGCAGAGCGGCGCCCGGACTGGGACAGGGTTACGTCGCAGGCATGCAAAGAACGCATGCCCGCGGCACCCCGGGGTAGAAAATCAATGCCATCGGACTGGGACAGGGTTGCATCGCAGGCATCACAAAGAGCACGATGCCCGCGACACCCCGCGGGGTGGGGATGCGATGCCCGTGGCACCCGAGTTGAGTCATAAATTATTCTTAAGGAGGTCAATATAATGAAGCGTTTTTGGGTATTCCTGTACACCCTGTCAATCTTGTTGATTGGTGTTGTCGTTGCCCAACCACAACCGAAACCCGCACCGATCACGGCGATCAAGGCCGGCAGGCTCATCGATCCGGAGACCGGGACGGCGTCGACCAATCAGGTGATCCTTGTCGAAGGTGAGAAGATCAAGGCCGTCGGCACGAACCTCACGATCCCCGCGGGCGCGACCGTCATCGACTTGTCGAAGCTCACGGTGCTGCCCGGGCTCGTCGATGCGCACACGCACATGGCGCTGACTTACAAGGAACGGCCGGAGAACGATTACTATTACCTCACCTACATCACCGATTCGTCACCCTTACGCGCCATCCAGGCGGCCTCCAACGCCATTCAGCTTCTCAACTCCGGCTTCACCGTGGTTCGCGACGTGGGGAACAATGCACTCTACGCTGACACGGCGCTGCGTCAGGCCATCGAGCAAGGGTGGCTGCCCGGCCCGACTGTGATCCCGTCCGGGCCGATGATCGGCAGCACGGGCGGGCAGTTCTGGCCTACGCCGGAAATGTACAAGTACCACAACATCATGTTCCCCGAATACATCGACGCCAACAGCCCTGACGAGATCGTCCGCGCCGTCCGGGAGAACATGTTGTTTGGCGCCAGGACGATCAAACTATGCATCGACTGCAAACCGTGGGGCTACTCGGTCGACGACATCAAGCTGGCCATTCGTGAAGCCGCGAAAGGTGGATGTAAAGTCGAGGGACACGTTCAGACTCCCGAGGGAGCTCAACGGGCCATCGACGCAGGCATTTACATCATCGCCCACGGCGATGCGCTGACCCCAGAACACCACCGCCAGATGGCCGAGAAAGGGATCTTCCTGACGGGGACAGACACGCCGTTCACTCCTTACCGTGGGAGCGAGTCGACATTCAAAAAGACGGTTGCCCTCCTGCGCGACGCTTGGGAAAAGAAAGTCCCGCTGACTTTCTCGACCGACTTCGATTATTGGAACGATCGGATGAAAGATGAGAAGACCGGTGAATGGCTGAACCGCGGTGACTTGACGATCGAATTCCTCAAGACGTGGAAGGAGGCGGGCATTCCCGCGGCCGACATCCTGCGGGCCATGACCATCAACGGCTATAAGGCCGCCGATATCATTCAGGTGCGCGGTCCGATTAAACCGGGCTTTTTCGCCGATCTGATCGCCGTCGCGGGCGACCCGCTCGCCGATGTCGACGCTTTGCGATCAGTTCAGTTCGTGATGAAGAACGGCATGGTCTTCAAAAAGGATGGTGTGATGATGCCGGAGAAGTTCTTCCACCCTGGCCCAGTCCGAACGCCGAATGGCAGGTGGACGCGATAAGAAACAAGGGAAGAGTCCCGAGATAAGCCCCGGACGGCCCAACTGATTTATTAGGAAACCAGGAAACCAAGAAATCAGTGCTCGCTAAAGGCATTCTACCTAGGAATATTGGTATTTACCTGAGGCAGAAGCCTTAGATCTCCTGCGTTCCAGGCTTCCTCATGAAAGATCTTTATCTTACTGCAGTAGATCACGGCACAAGCGGACTGATTCACTCGTACCGCAGGGCTACCAGGGGATCGACCCGTGTTGCTCGGCGAGCCGGGAAGTAAATGGCGAGCAGGGTCGCGGCCGCCAGCGACACTGCAGCCAGGGCAAAAGTGAGAAGCCCCGTGGATCGTACTCCGAAAGGCAAGCGAGAGAGAAGTCGTGTCAAGGCAATAGAACCGGCCATGCCAAATCCCATGCCGATCAGCATGAGCATGACGCCCTGTCTCAAGACCAGACGTAAAATCCCTCCTCGTTCCGCGCCGAGGGCCATGCGAATGCCGATCTCCCGCGTGCGTTGGCCGACACTGAATGCCACGACACCGTAGATTCCGATCATCGCCAGAAGCAACGCCACGCCGGCAAAACAGCCCAATAGCAGCGCAGCCAGGCGCTGTGAGGTAATGCCTGCGGCCCGCGCGGCATTCAGGGTTTGCGCTCGAAAGACCGGCTGATCCACATCCACGCTCCGCACCACATCTCGCACGGCTGGCATCAAGCTGGCCGGGTCGCCGGAAGTACGCACCGCCAGTGACATGGTAGTCTTCGCCTCCTGGGTGAGCGGAAAATAGACCTGCCCCAATTGACCTTTCACGAGGAAGGCGAGGACGGGGCGCTTCACGTCGCCGACCACTCCCACGATTTCGCGCCAGGGCGCTTTCTCCTCCAGCTTGAACCGTTTGCCCAAGGGATTTTCGTTGGGCCAATTCTGTTTGGCCGTCCATTCATCCACCAGGGCCACCAAGGTTGTGTCCTTCCGGTCCGTTGGATCGATGAGTCTTCCTCGCAACAACGGGATCTGCATCGCCTTGAAATAATCCGGCGTAACGGGATCATGCAGTACGATGGGTAGGTCGGGCAGTCGAGATTCGGGTCGGCCTTCAACGTGGAGGGCGGATCCATGGACATCATCACCGGGGGGAAGCGCATCGCAGGCACCGGCGCTCTGAACTCCGGGAAGCGCCCGGACGCGATTGAGGACGGCGTCGTAAAAGGCCACCTGCTTTTCCGGGGTCGAGTATTGACGATCCGAAAGTGCGATGCTCATCGTCAGGACACCCCGAGAGTCATATCCCGGATTATCGGAGCGCACCCGCAGGAAGGTTTCCAGCATCACCCCGGCCACCACCAGAAGCACGAACGTCAAGGCAACTTCGCCGGCCACCAGGATGCGGCCCAGGCGCTGGCGAGGACTGCCACTCAGTGAGACGGTGGATTCCTTCAGGGTATCGTTCAGGTTGGTTTTCCACACCTGCAGGGCAGGCGCCAACCCAAACAGAACGCCTGTCGCCATCGAAAGAAGCAAAGTGAAAAGAAGAACGCCGCCATCGAGCCGGATCAGTTTGGCGTTGGGCAGGCTGTCGAGACCGAATGAAGTAATGAAATCGATCCCCCAGAGGGCCGGCAGAATTCCCAGGAGACCCCCCAGAACCGCGAGCAGCAAACTCTCCGTCAGCACCTGTCGGAAGAGGCCGCCCTGGCTCGCCCCCAGGGCGGTGCGGATTGCCATCTCTTTTTGGCGTCCGGTGCTGCGGGCCAACGACAAGTTGGCCACATTGACACACGCAATCAGCAGGACCAAACCGACCACGCCAAAGAGGATCAACAGAAGGACCTGGACATCCTCCACAAAGGCCGCTTCAACCGGTTGCAGCCGGATGGCGCCTCCCTCCCACTCCTTGGGGTACTGCTGCTCCAGACGGCGAGCAAACTCCGTCATCCGCTGTTGCGCCGCGTCGAGGCTCAGGCCCGGCCGAAGTTTTCCCATCACTCCTAGGTGTCGACTGCCGCGCTCGGTGTTGTGAAGGGCCGAGAAAACCAGGGGCAAGTAGATTTGCTCTTCTTCCAAATTGGCAAAGTCCGCCGAAAGCACCCCCACCACGGTCCGTTGTATTCCATCGAGGACGAGGGTTTTTCCGATGATATGAGGATCGCTCCCGAACCGGGAGTGCCACAGACCATCGGTCAGGATCACCACCGCCTCGTGTCCCGAATCTTGATCCTGCGGCTGAAAAATGCGGCCTAGCTGCGGCTTCGCGCCCGAAATTTCAAGCAGCTCAGAGGTTGCTGCAACTCCCGCCACACGCTCCGTCCGATCGGCCAGGCGGAGGCTGAAACCCTCGTCTTCGAATGCCGCCAGCTTTGAAAAAACGCCGCTGTCCTGTTTCCAATCGGTGTAATCCGGGACGGAAGCGGGAACATGATGCCAGCCGCGTGCCGCGTTCTCGGTCCAAACCATCACCACTCGATCCGGCTCTGGAATGGGCACCGGAGTCAGGAGTGCTGCCCGGACCACGCTGAAAATGGCAGTATTGGCGCCTATCCCCAACGCCAGGGTCAGGGCGGCCACGGCAGTGAAGACGGGACTCTTAATCAATAACCGCAGGCCGTAACGAAGGTCATGAATTAGTGTCTGCATGAAGACAATCCTCCATGCACCATAGAGCAAGTTCACGCCCACTCAGAAAGAGGGAAGCCTTCTAAAATCATAAGATTAGTGAACGCGGTCTTTGTCAGTCTCTCGCACACTGTTCGATTCTGGGATGCAGTTGTCCGAATCCGAAATGGCCTGCCATCAAAGGTCGCGGTTCATTGCACCCCCTTTGACGCGCGAATCCATCCCTTTCCGTAGAGGCCTGAGAGCAAGCCACTCTCGAAAAAGGTCTTGTTATGGATTGCAGTGACCTTTTCGAGTTTCCTCAGTCTAATGCCATAGGAGCTGCCCCATTCTGCTTGGTTTTTCGCCTGAAAGGTTTTGAAAGCGCCCGGCGGCGCGAGGTGGATCATGGATACTCTCTGGAAGGATATTCAATTTGGTTTCCGGATGCTGCGGAGGAGACCCGGTTTCACTGCCGTTGCCATTATCACTTTGGCGCTCGGCATGGGTGCCAACACGGCGATCTTCAGCGTGGTGAATGCGGTCCTCCTGCGGCCGCTTCCCTACAAAGAGGCTGATCGTCTCGCCGTGATACTTCACCGTGGTCACAACCCTGTGGCGGCTGCAAACTTTGTTGATTGGCGCCATCAAAATCACGTCTTTGAATCCATGGGCGCCGCAGAATACTGGACACCCAACTTGACTGGTATCGATCAACCTGAGCACCTATGGGCCCTGAAGCAGACTCCAGACATTTTTCCGTTACTAGGAGTTCCACCCTTGATCGGACGTGTCTTTCTTCCGGAAGAGGATGAGCGAGGAAAAGAGCACGTTGTCGTCCTAAGCTATCGCCTGTGGCAACGCCGCTCTTCTGGCGACAAGAATATTCTCGGCCAGACCGTGGCTCTCGACGGCGAGAACTATACCGTCGTCGGTGTCATGCCACGGTCCTTCATGTTTGCTCCTTTTTGGGCCACCAAGGCCGAGCTGTGGGTGCCCCTGGCTCTCGGTGACCGAGTCACAAATCGAGGTAGCAATAGCCTCCGTGTATTTGCACGCCTCAAGTCCGGCGTTACCTTGGACCAAGCAAGAAGCGAAATGGCCGCCATTACCGGCCGGCTGGAAAAAGAATTCCCGGGCACGAACCGGGACGTGACGGTTCTCCCTTTGAAAGAAAAAGTGGTGGGACGCGTTCGCCCGGCACTTCTGGTGCTACTGACCGCAGTGGGGTTTGTTCTGCTGATTTCGTGCGCCAATATCTCCCATATGTTGCTGGCCCGCGCCGCGGATCGGCAAAAGGAGATTGCGATCCGCACGGCGCTGGGGGCCGGGCGCTCGCGGATGGTCCGGCAGTTTCTGACCGAGAGTCTTGTGCTCGCTCTGATGGGAGGAGGAGTGGGCTTGTTGCTTGCCATTTGGGGAATCCGGGTTCTGGTTGCGCTCAGTCCGGCCACCCTTCCGCGCGTGGAGACCATTGGACTCGATGGCCGGGTGTTTCTTTTTTTGCTGGGCGCCACAATCCTGGCGAGCCTCGCCTTTGGCCTTGTGCCTGCCCGCCAGGCATCCACACTCAACGTGAACGACTCGCTCAAGGAAAGCGGGCGTGGAATGAGCACAGGGATTCATCGCAGCAGGTTGCGCAGCCTCCTGGTAATCTCCGAGTTTGCACTGGCCCTGGTGTTGCTGGTAGGCGCGGGGTTGATGGTCCGCAGCATCATTGCCCTCCAGGCTATCGATCCCGGCTTCAATCCGGGCCATCTCCTGACGATGGTGGTTTCCGTCGCCGGGTCACAAGAGGTGGAACCTCATCGGCGGGCCACCTTCTACCTGGAGGTGCTTCAAAGGATCCGCGCCATTCCAAGCGTGGTGTCCGCCAGCGCGATCAACCATCTCCCACTTGCGGGCGATATCTGGGGGTGGCCTTTTTCCATCGAGGGGCGTCCCCTCCCGCACCCTGGCGAATCGCCGACCGCCGTCTACCGCGTTGTTCTGCCGGGTTATTTTCACACCATGAACATCCCCATCCTCCGCGGCCGGGATGTCAGCCCGAACGACATCCTCGGCGCGCCAGGAGCGGTCGTGGTCAATGAACGGTTGGTTCGCGAGTGCTTTCCCGGTGAAGATCCTATCGGGAAGCGCATCACCTTCGATGATCCACCCAAGGTTCCTTCATGGTTCACCATCGTAGGGGTGGTGAAAGACGCCAGGCAAGAGGACTGGACGGGGATCCCTGAAAGCGAGATCTATCTCCCTTTCCTGCAAAACCGCCCCTCGCTTGAGAATCCCGCGTCTCCGTTTGCCTACCTGACGGTGGTCGTGCGCACGAGTGGAGAGCCCGCAGCCATCGCCCCTGCCCTCGAGAGAGAGATCTGGTCGGTCGACAAAAGCGTGACCATTTCTCAAATCCAGACGATGGACCAGGTCGTCGCCGAATCCAATGCCCAGCCGCGCTTCTACCTTCTCCTGCTCGGTGTGTTCGCAACGGTCGCGCTGGTTTTGGCAGCCGTGGGGATTTACGGTGTTATAAGCTATTCCGTGAGCTCCCGCACTCATGAGGTGGGTGTGCGAATGGCTTTGGGGGCACAAGCCCGCGATGTGCTCAAGCTGGTGGTGGGCCAGGGTTTGCGACTCGCGTTGATCGGGCTGGCCATCGGATTCATGGGGGCCTTGATCTTGACCCGCTTGATGAGGGGACTGTTATATGGAGTGAGCGCAACCGATCCCGTAACCTTCTCCGTGATCACATTGGCCCTGGTGGGCGTGGCCCTGCTAGCCTGCTACCTGCCGGCCCGGCGAGCGACCCGCATCGATCCGATGGTGGCGTTGCGCTCTGAGTGAGCCCGCAAGATATTGAGAGACCCGTCTCACCGCACAGAGCCCGCCGCGGCGTCTGTTCGTGCCTATCGTCAACCTGGATTCTCCCTCCAAAAAATCGCTTGACCCTGGAATCGTTTCCAACCTTTATAATGTCCGCGTGACACCTCAAGGGACCCAGAGCGGATGCATGAGCATTGGTGAGCTGGCGAAAGCCGCGGGTGTAAGTCCGGATACCTTGCGGCATTACGAAAGAAAGGGCGTGCTGCCGCGGGCCGTGCGCCTCCCCAACGCGTATCGTCAATTTCCGTCAGTGGCGCTGGACCGCGTTCTCCTGGTACGAAGGGCCCTTTCCCTGGGATTCACGATCGATGAGTTGGCCCGCATCCTGTGCGTCAAGGAACGCGGCGGCGCACCCTGCCGGCAGGTTCGCGTTCTGGCCGCAAAGAAGCTCTCGGAAATCGAACAGCGGCTCCAGGAGATTCGAACCCTGCGGCGTGAGTTCCAAACACTCTTGAAGAATTGGGACCGGCGCCTTGCGAAAACACGGTCCGGGCGGGCTTATCTCCTGGAGACCCTGACGGGGAAGGAAGCGACCCCACGGGCCCATTCAACCCGTCCCACTTTTCAACGGATGAAGCATTTCAAAAGGAGGAAAAGATAAAATGAATCGTAAACAATTCCTGGTATTCATGGTGGTCTCGACGCTACTCATCACGGGCCCCGTCCTGGTTCTTGCACAAGCCTCGCAGGACTCAAAATCCGGCATGGAGAACAGTCCCATGCACCAAAAACACATGGAAGAGATGAACAAGCGGGGCAATCACGCCATGGGCTTCGATCAAGCCAAGACCACCCATCATTTCACTTTGGTGGCCGACGGAGGGACCATCCAGGTGGAGGCCAAGGATCCCAAAGATACTGCCGGCCGCGATCAGATCCGGCTGCATTTGAGCCGGATCGCCAAGATGTTTGCGGATGGCGATTTCTCCATGCCCTTTGCGGTCCATGCCCAGATGCCAACCGGTGTCGAGACATTGAAAAAGCTGAAGGCCGAAATCAACTATAAGTATGAGGAGATAAAAACGGGGGCGCGCGTCCGGATCTCAACAGCCAACCCGGAGGCCCTTGCCGCCATTCACGACTTCTTGAAATACCAGATCAACGAGCATCAGACCGGCGATTCCTTGAAGATTCAATAGCGGGCTGAATTTCGAATTCGTAGCTTTAAGATTTACCCTGAGTTCCGAAGTTAAGGGAGTCAACGAAGCGTTAGGCTCTACGATTCAAATTGATTGGGCTGGATTGAAGGAAGAGGGAATTGTTCCGCCCTTGAAGGGACCAGAGAAAGAGGAAGAGACGTCTGACTCTGTTCTGTCGGTCCATGCTTTTCGAGCGAGGCGGAGCGAGGGCGGGGTACCGGTCTCCCCAATGTCATCCGAGCCCCGCTTGCAGGGCGAAAGAATCTATCGGGGGGATCTTAGGACAACCATACAATAATTCCCTGGCATGTTCCTCTTCGCAATGCTTTCTCTCAGCTCCCCGTTACCCTTCTCGTTTCACGAATGAGTAGTGTACAACTCCACCGGTTGGATTCACGAAGCGCTATCGGGACACTGGAGGTTTTCCTGGCAGCTGAAGCGCCCTCGGAAGATCTCCGTTCCGCAATAGTGGGGAGTTCCTTCCAAGTGCGGGATATCGAATAGGACGTTCGATATAATTGGAACTGAATACATTCTTTCGCCCCGCAAGCGGGGCTCTCACATTTTCTCTCAATTGGTACCCCGCCCTCGCCCCGCAAGAAGAAAAAGCGCGGGGCTCAGACGGGGCTACATTCTTCGAGCCCTCCGGGCCTAAAGGGACAGCCGCCTCGCTCGAAAAGCATCTACTAATGGGAACCGAATCTCCCTCCTCCTTCCCCATAGGATGGTGTCGATCGTGCGGAAGAACTTACTCATGCCGTAGTCGCCGGCGGTCCGCGGACGGTTCAGCCAGTCGACGCTGCCGTCGGCGCGGGCGATGTAGCGGTCTGCGCTCGTTGCGATGTAAACGATGATTGTTCGTGATTTCTTCCTGGTCGCCTCCTTTCCTTGTTTCCTCATGATGAATCCTTGGCAAGTGTCGACCCCAACCCTGTTGAGAACCTACTCCCCGGGTTCACTGGTCGTTGGCGGATCGGATGTTTCCTCCGTGAAGATGATCAGATAGCCATCCGGGTCGCGCACCGCAAATTCACGCCGCCCATAAGAATAGACCTCGGGGCCCCACTCGATGGGCAGGCGGCCCTTCAGGACGGCGTGGAGACTCTGCACTTCGGTGGCCTCCAGGTAAAGTTCGGCATAGCCGATTTGGACAGGGTACTCCGGGGTCGGGACGAACACGCCAATGCTTACGCCCTCGCGGTCGAGGATAGCAAACGTGGGGTTCTCTTCGGGCCAGAGCAGGTTGACGCGGAAACCCAGCGTGTCGCGGTAAAAAGCCAGGCTGCGCTGAAAATCCTTGACGGGCAATCGGGGAGTGATGCGAGTGAATGTGGGCATGAGGGAGACAAACTCCTTAGCGATATCGAGTGTAGCGGCGAACGAAGCGTCAGGCTGTGGGTTGTTCCGGCGTCGGGGCGATCTGGGTGCCCTGGGCCGTGACGAGGCGCCATTCGCCTTGCTGATCCACATAAACGTGGGTGTAGCGGCTGCTCGCAGCAAAGGGGATGTCCGCAAACCGGCCCTTCATTTGGGTACGGCCGGTGATCACTGCAGTCGTCTGATAAAGGCGCACGTGGCGGTCAGTGGGCTCAATCGCGTCGAACTTGAGCTGGCCCGAGCCCACCAACGCGAGCAGTGACGACTTGGTAATCTCCGATCCGCTCATGACGTCGATGAGCATGAAATCGTCGGCCAAAACACGGTCCAGGCCGTCCGTGTCGGCATCGAGAAGTGCGCTGAAAAACCGGCGCTCGGCCGCCATAGAATCCAACTCAGCATTCATGTGGCAATTTCCTCCATATCTGTGTGCCGGCCGATGTGTGGACCCCAGCCTGGGCTAAAGTTCAGAGGTAAGTCGTTTCAGACAACCGTTTGATTCCTTCGAGGGTGTGAGTCGCTCTCCGGGACATCATTTTGTGAAGGAACAGAACATTCATCACTCGGGTCGTCCATTTCACCAGTGAGCAGGCAGATAGTGGAGGAGCATTCCAACAATTCCTCCCATAAGCACCAGCCACGCGGAGTTCAATCGGAAACGCAGGAGGGCGATCATAGATGCCACAGCCAACAACACCGTGTCGAGATCAACGATGGACGCTCTCCCCAGTTGCCATGTGACCACAGCCATCAGGGCGAGTGACGCGACGTTGACTCCGTCAAGGAATGCTCCCGCGAGCTTCGATTGGCGCAGACGTGGCACAAGCGGGCCGCTCATGGCAACCAACAGGAAGGCCGGAAGAAAGATTCCGATGGTGGCCACGACGGCTCCTCTCAGGCCGCCGAGCACATAGCCGATGAAAGTGGCTGTGGTGAAGACCGGTCCCGGCGTCACCTGCCCGATCGCGATCGCGTCGACCAGTTGTTGGTCCGTGAGCCAGCCGCGCTGCGTTACAAAGTCGGCGCGGAGGAATGCCAGCAGCACGTAGCCACTGCCAAAGACCACCGCTCCCACCTTCAGAAACACGAGAAACAGCGATCCCATCCCCAATGGAACCGTCATCGCGGCCACGCCCGCGGTCCCCTTTGCGATCGGGGCGAAATTGCGGATGAAACCGCGCATGGCCGCCAGAGGTGCGAGGCAAGACATGGTGCCGCGCTGCAGGCCGCGCATGAGCCCGTTTGTCAAGGCAACCGACATGCCTGCAACCAGAAGCAACAAAAGCGGGTGCAAACCATAAATACTGAGCCCGACAGAGAGCAGGCCTACAACGGCAAGATATTTGTTCTTCACGGCGGTCCGTCCCAGCCCCCACAGGGCTTGAAGAATAACCGCAATGACCACGGGCTTGACCCCGTAGAGTAGTGCCGACGTGGCGGGCAGCCTTCCGAAATGGACGTAGGCCCAGGCCAGGGCTGCAACCATTGCGGCTGCGGGCAAAATGAAGCAACTGCCGGCCACCAGGAGTCCCCGCCACCCCGCACATTGGTAGCCGACGTGAATGGCCAGCTCACTGGAGCTCGGTCCCGGGATGAGATTGCTCGCACCCAGCAGGTCGAGGAATCTTTCGCGAGAGAGCCACGCGCGCCGCCGGACCAACTCGTCTTCCATCATCGCCACATGAGCCGCTGGGCCTCCGAAGGCCGTCGTGCCCAATCGCAAAAAAAATGCAGCGAGCTCTCCCAGTGACCCTGTTGCGCGAGCAGTGCGAGATTGCGACGATTGGGACACAACCATTTCAGCCTTTCACACGGTTTCGTCTTGATGCCAGCCACGCATCGAGTGACCAGACGCCCGCCCCCACGATCAAAAGATAGAGGGAACCGAGCAGCATCGAGTAATCTGTGCGCGCTTCGGCCTCCATCGGCCAAAAGCCGCTCTTGATAAAGATGGGGATCTTGGTCGAAGCGATCGCCACCGAAATGTCGATAATCAGGGGAATGGATGCCAGTCGAATGAACAGTCCGAACAGCAAGAGGAGCCCGCACACGATCTCAATGGCACCGACAAAGGGTCCCATGAGGTGAGGGGCCGGGATTCCGATCCGTCCGAAGCGGCCGGCGCCCCATTGGTCGGCAAAGAGAAATTTCTTCAAACCCTCAAGGAAGAAAACACCCCCCACCAACAGGCGCACAATCAACGTCGCCGCCGGCGCTCTGCTTTGCAACATTTTCTCCCAAATCATTTTTGAACACCTCCTTGGCTAGAGGAGAGCCGCAGGTTTCTTGTCTCATTTCAATTTCTTGGTGGGATTCATCCCATCCATGAGCCCGTTTATTTAATAAAGTAGATCACGGCGACGACGACACCCACGGTGACAATGATCCATCGGAGGACGACAGGCCGGATCCGGCCTGCCAGCCGACCCCCCAGCGCCCCGCCTGCGAGCGCTCCGACAGCCATGACCAGCGCCACCCCCCATACCACCTGTCCGGAAAACAAAAAAAAGATGGCCGCCGCAATGTTTATGCTGAATGAGATAGCTTGTTTCAGAGCGTTGAGCCGTGTTAACGAGTCTTCCAACACGAGCCCGAGGACGGCCAGAACGATCACGCTTACCCCGGCGCCGAAATAACCCCCGTAAATGGCGGCCGGAATAACCGGCAGGATGGTCCATTTTTCATGAGCCGTGGCATGTGCCGCATGCTCCATGCGACTCAGAATCCACGCACGCAGGGGGTCCTGGACGGCCAGAAGCCCGGCTGCGAGAAGGATCAGCCACGGCACGAGAGAGCGAAACATCTGCTCACTGGTGTGCAGAAGCAAGATTCCGCCGGCAACTCCACCGAGTACGCCGGTGGGCAGGAGCATCCACATGCGCCTCTCTTGTCCAAGGAGATCCTTCGATTGTGCAAAGGTCGCTCCCAGGTAGCCGGGGCAGAGCGCCACGGTGTTAGTCACGTTAGCAGCGACCGCCGGGATCCCCACGGCGGTGAGCATGGGAAACGTGATGAGCGTCCCACCTCCAGCAAGGGCGTTCACCGCACCCCCCAGTACTGCCGCCAGCCCCACTAGAACATACTCCGGTCCACTCATTATTCTCTTCGTCCTTTCCACATCACGGGGTCATTCGGTCAGTGGGAATTACGTACTATACACGAACCGCGGATCATGCCAAGGACGGAAAAAAGGGGCCAACATGAATTAACCTGGCGCCGGATTTGTGGCAAGCGCCCGGCCGGGGATCACGGATAACTCCGGACACTGGCATCACGTTCATGTCGTTGAGGGGGCTGACGCCATTACGGCTGAGCCGAGTAGAGTGTAAGACTCGGGAGAGATGGATTCAAGATGAAATGTCACCCTCTCAGGATTGCTGAAGGACGGAAAAATGTGCCTGATCTCTTGGAGTATTCCCCAGAGAGAAAAACGGTTCTCCCCCGACCAAAAGGAGCCGATTATCCTCGGCTGCATTAAAACAGACAAAAACCCACATCCGCGGTACAATGGTACCCACAGGCGACATGAAGCGGTCCCGCTGGACAGGACCGCAGCCAAATAGGGCTCAGGCTCGATCATTTCATCCTGAAGATTCTAGCTCATCAGGCATGAGATGGTGGACTTGTTACAAAAAGGAACCGCATGGTAAGTCTGCTGACCAGACCAGAAATCCTTGTATCGAAAGTGAGAGAGATTGTCAGGGTCAATGGGAATGACAGTCCGCTGGATGAAACAAGGAAGTTCTACTCCAGAGATTTGGAAATAGTTCGCTCACGCGAGGGAGCATTGCGCGCGTCTTATGGGGGAGTGGTTTGCCTGACGGCACCCATGCCAGGAGACACTTCCAGAGGGATTCATATTTACTCTTCCAATGACGATTTCTTCAATCTCATAGAAGAGCTCCACAGGGAAGTTAGCGAAGATCCGCGAAACCCGGCATCGGCTGCTGGATTTTGAGGAGAACGATCAATCATAAAAATTGTTTCTGAACCGGGTGAGCCGCTAAGGAATCGGTCGATGGTGGTTCTTTAGCTCACCTTTGTCTTGACAGACTTGGAGCGATAATGCCTTGGAAGAGTGTCAATCACGGAAAAGTGAAAATCTCCGGGAAAATGGCGGATTGGATGGGGATTCTTCAGGGATGTTATGAAGAAGACTGTGAGATCAACAGCATTGGATTTGGTCATTACGTCCTCAAACTCATCCATCTGGTCGGAGAGCAGGCCATTTGCAAATGGGAAAAGCAAACTCAAGGCAGTCCAAAAATTACCATGTATAGGTCATTGTTTGACCGCGATGCGAAGCCTCCCAAGTACAAGGTCTTGGATGCGATGGACTTCCTGGCGGAAAAAGTGGGGCCACGAGAAGCCGATTATTTCATTGAAGTGGCCAGGAAAGAACTGGCGCAGTCCGTCCAGCGTCAGGATCAATGATGCATCCCCGCATCAGGGTATCCTGAGATTTCCAAGATCATTTCTGGAAGAAAGCCAGGAGTGAAAAGACCCTTTTTGAGGTGTCCCCTGCTTCCGCCAATCGGGGAGTGAGGACTTTGGCAAAGGTTTCTTGTTCTCCTGCGTTCCTGGATTCCTAATAACCGCTTGACATGTAGTGCGACATGCCGGAATTGAATTAACTACTCCACTCAAACCTCACCGGAGTGAGACCCACCGCGTTCCAATCGACCGTTTAATTCTTCTTCAAAAAATTGATGAGTATTGGATTCACGATTTCAGGATTCTCATAATACGGGACGTGTGCCGAATCTTCGATGGGGTGAAACTCCGCCTGTGGAATCGCCTGCAACACCTTCTCACTGACGGCAAAAGGAACGTCCTTGTCGAGCTTGCCCCAGACCAGGAGCACCGGTTTGTGGCTCTGGCCCACGCGGCGGTACTCATCCGTGTCATCGCGCGTCAGGTAATGGCGGATCGTGGAGAGGATCGCGTGGCGGAACCCCTTATACTGCATTTGGGGCTGGTACTTGGCCACGTAATCAGGGAACCGTTCCGGATGAGCAAAGTCATCCATCTGAGATGCGGGCAGGGAAGGGGCGATGGCGACGGCCGATATGTATTCACCAACGAGCGGCGCCCGGATCGCGAACGGCGGCCTTCTTCCGTTTAGATAGGCGGGATCAAATAGGGAGAGGCTCCGCACCAGCCCGGGATGGCGGTCGGTAAAGGTGATGACGATGGGTCCTCCCATCGAGGCCCCAACCAGGTCGACCGGTTGCTGAATCTTTAATGCCGACAGAAGTTCGACCAACTGGCGATCGAAGAGATTGGCATCGTAAATCCCATCCGGCCGGTCGGAATATCCACGGCCATAAAGATCGTAACGCAGAACGCGGAATCCTGCGCCTGCCAGGACGCTGAAGTTTTGGTCCCAGAGGTAGTAGGGAACTGAGAACCCGTGAACAAAGACGATCGTACGTCCATGGTTCTCTCCGGCCATTTCATAATGCACTTCGCCATCGGACAGACGGACAAAACTGCCGCCCGCCTGCTGCCGCGCGTTGTCGTCTAAATCCCGCGTCTCAAGGCTGTGATGAAGGTAGGTTGCAACAAAGTAAAGGGCGAATCCTGTGAAGAGGATCCCAACCAGCGAGACACTAACCTTGAGGATGCTCAAGCGGCGCTTCATCGGTGACTCCAAGTTTCGGACATTGTACCAAACTCGTCATTATCTTCTTCTCATTTCGCCTAAGAGGCTTGCGGTGACCGATGGCCACGACACGTTAGTCCTTGTACTTTTCTCGCAAAGGTTCCTTCGAGAGACCGGATGCAACCATGACAGATGGGGGCTGAAGCCCTCCTATCGCTTGCGCCTCGATCGGGTGCGTCAAGGCTGAAACGATTACACACACGGAAAACACTAATCTAATGTTTTGAAATTGCCGAATAGATAGTACCTGACGGTGCAATCCCAACGTTGGGGAACCGTTACAAGGGATGAGGCTTGAGAAGTGAATCCTCCTATTGGCCACTCGTACGAACAAGTTTCCACCACTTCGAAGGCAAAGGGAGCTTCATAAGACAACCTACCCGGGGCCCTACCTTAGGAGGCGTGTGATGAAGAGGGACTAAGGTCCAAGACCGAGGTCCTTTTGGGTCGTAAGCCCTTGGCATCCTAAACCTCATTGCGTGTAAGAGCACGCACGTGCTGTCATCGATGGAATCTGGATCATTCAGAAGGATAAGCGGGCGGGATCTCAGTGTGAAAGAACGGTATTTTGGGATTGAGATTTGAAGAACCAGGAGCAGGGTATCGAGACACCTGTTATGAAAAAGGACGAGCAAAACCTCATTGAAAGGGCTGCCGATTCCCGTTCAAGGCATGAGGAAACTTCCGATTCTCAGCGGACTCCGGAAGCACCAATGAACTCCAAAGCAATTGCCCAGGCCTGCGCCTGGGTGACAATCGGCATCGCTCTGTTGGGTTTGGTGGGTTGGGCGCTCGACTGGATGATGCTTGCCCAAATTAGGCCGGGTTTCATTCCCATCGCGCCAAGCAGTGCATTAGCGTTTGTCCTGCTGGGGGCAGGATTGATCGCCTGCGTCCGCGGGCGTGGACATCGATTGGAAGACTGGATTACAGGGATCTCTGCCCTTCTTGTCATTTGCCTGGTCACCCTTTGCCTGTTGCAACTCATTTACGGGTTTGACGTGGGTCTCGAACATTTCCTGATTCGACCGGCGATAGCCGTCCGAGGAACTCCTCCACATCACATGTCACCCTTGACGGCTCTTGCTCTTCTGTTGGTGAGTTTGGCGTTGCTGTCTCTGCGGAGGGCCAAGGCAGGGTCGAAGCGTGTTCCAAGTTTGGCGTCTTTCCTGGCTGTTTGCGTCCTGGCAATCAGCTTCATGATTCTGATGGGTTATGCCTATGGGACCCCGTTACTATATGGCGGGACCATCATTCCCGTGGCCCTGCCGACGGCGGTGGTCTTATTTCTGCTCAGCCTAGGCCTCCTTGCCGCCACGGCTCCCCTTGCCTGGCCCGTGCGGATAGTCTTAGGCACCTCGGTACACGCCCGGTTATTGCGGACCTTCTTGCCGACGATGCTGTTCATCGTGGTGGCTGAAGGCTGGTTGATGACGGTGTACCTGCCAAGTTACATGGGGAACCCGGCCCTTCTGGTGTCCCTGCTGGCACTGATTTCCATGGGAGCGATCAGTGGATTTGTCATTCTCATTGGCCGTGTTCTCGGGGGTTCGATCGACCGGGCTCATGCCGAGCGCTCTCGGGTTGAGATGGCTTTGCGCGAGAGCGAACGCCGCCTTTCCACTCTGATCTCAAACCTGCCCGGCATCGTGTACCGATGCAAAAACGACCCGGAGTGGACCATGGAGTTCATCAGCACCGGATGTCTCGAATTGACCGGATATGCACCTGGAAATCTTACTCAGGAGCACAAGCTCACCTTCAACGACCTGATCCACCCGGAGCATCAGGAACGCTGTTGGACGGATGTCCAAACAGCATTGAAAGAGAGGCGTCCGTATCAGCTGACTTATCGTATCCGGACAGCTCAGGGCCACACCAAGTGGGTGTGGGAGCAAGGCAGAGGTGTTTTCTCCGATGAGGGAACGCTGCTGGCTTTGGAGGGATTCATCACCGACATCACAGAGTCGATGCGAACGGAACAGGAACGCCGGGTCATGTTCGAAATCAGCGAAGGCATAAATCAGACGGCAAACCTTGATGAATTACTTCATCGCATTCATCAGTCCTTGGGAAGGGTTGTTTGTGCTGAAAATTGCTTCATCGCGCTGTTTGACAAGAAGAAGGAGCGCTTTGAATTCCCCTACTTTGTGGATCAGTTTGATCCACCGCCGGATCCCGTCAAGGTCGGCCGGAGCAGAACGGCCTATGTGTTCCGAACAGGTCGGCCGATATTGATGACCGCTCGAATCTTTCAGGAACTGGTCCAGGAGGGTGAGGTTGAACTCGTTGGGACTCCTCCACCCGTGTGGATGGGGGTCCCTCTCAGGGCCGTGGAGGAGACGATTGGCGTCCTGGTGGTTCAGCATTACTCAGATCCAGATGCTTACACTCAAAGGGATTTGGAATTCCTGTCCTCCGTGGGAAACCAGATTGCCCTGGCGATAGAGCGGAAGCGGTCCGAGGAGCAAATCCTGCTCCAGAAGGCGCGGTTTCAATCTCTCTTTGAGAATGCGCCGATTGGAATTGTCATGCTCGATGAGAAAGACAGGATCCTGCGGACGAACCAGGCCTTTGAGAAGATGTTTGAATACTCCATCGATGAGATTCAAGGAAGATTCATCAACGAGGTCGTCGTGCCTTCAGACTTACGCCCCCAGGCCGATGAGATATCCCGAAAGAACCTGAGTGGGATCGCTGTAGAAATGGAGACAATCAGGCAACGCCGGGATGGAACTCGGATTCCGGTTCAGCTTTTTGGCGTCCCCCTCTTATCCGAGGAAAAGCATATTGGCACTTTTGCCATTTATGCCGACCTGACCGAATCCAAACAACTGACGGATCAACTTCGACAAGCCCATAAAATGGAGGCGATTGGAAGATTGGCCGGTGGGGTGGCCCATGACTTTAACAATCTTTTGACGTCGATCATTGGATACAGTCAACTCGTTTTAGGACGGTTGGGGGAAGGCAACCCGCTCAACAAGAATATTGAGGAAGTCGTTAAAGCGGGAGAACGGGCCGCAAGACTCACCAGCCAGCTTCTGGCATTCAGCCGAAAGCAAGTCCTGCAGCCGGTTGTCCTTAACCTCAATACGGTCGTATCGGATGTGGATAAAATGCTGCGTCGGTTGATCGGGGAGGACATTGAATTGATCACGGCCCTCGATCCCGATTTAGGGTGTGTCAAAGCCGACTCGGATCAGATAAGTCAGATCATCTTAAACCTGGCAGTCAATTCGCGGGATGCGATGCCGCGTGGCGGAAAACTCATCATTGAGACTTCGGAAGTGGATCTCGATGAAACCTATTGTAAGCGACACACGGAAATGAGAGGCGGCCATTTTGTAAGGATGGCGATCAGCGATACCGGATGTGGCATGGACCGTGAAACCCTGTCACATGTTTTCGAACCGTTCTATACCACCAAGGAGCGGGGGAAAGGGACAGGACTCGGGTTGTCAATGGTCTATGGGATTGTTAAACAGAGTGATGGCACCATTGAGGTCTACAGCGAGCTGGGCGTGGGGACGACATTCAAGGTTTATTTCCCACGGGTCGTTGAAAATCATGAAGAATCTCAGGCAGTGCATTCACGATCAAGCTCTGGAACAGAAACCATACTCGTCGTCGAAGATGAAGAGGGGGTTCGGAATCTCGTTCGAAACGTCTTGGAAATGAATGGTTATGGCGTACTCGAAGCAGGAGATGCGGATAATGCCATGGAATTGTTTGATCGGCACAAGAACCAGATCACCTTGCTCCTAACCGACGTCATCATGCCCAAGACGAGTGGCGTAGAATTGGTCAAACGATTGAAGGTGCAGAAACCAGGCTTGAAGGTTCTCTTTATGTCCGGATACACGGACGACGCCCTCACACACCATGGTATCCTGAATTCGGACACAGCCCTTCTTGAGAAGCCATTTACACCCCTCAAGCTGGCCCAGAGAGTGCGTCAGGTTCTCGATACCTAATTCCTGAATTGATCCGGATCTGAGAATCCTTCAGGAACGACATTGTGAACAAGCTGCACTGAGGCAAAATACCTTGCGTGCTCCCCCGGCAATCGATGAGAGCCTGATAGGCAGGGCCCGGGTCATCCATGCACTTCGTGGAGCCATGCGCCTTCAATGCCCGACAAATCCCGATCTAACGCGGCATTTTTGAATCTGTTGTAGGCCGCTCCGATGCATTGGAGCGGCCTCCAGCGCACGACAAATTCAAATGCCCGTTATCTGCCACATTGAATATGCATTCCTATCAATGAATCCGGGACAGCTCTTTATCCAACACCTCGCGGACCTTTTGCAACAGGATGCTGGGGGTGAAAGGCTTCTGGAGGAAGCTCATTTCGGGATCGAGCCGGCCCTGGTGCAGGATGGCATTATCGGTGTAACCGGACATATAGAGCACCTTGACCTTGGCGAACAGCGGTTCGATCCGGCCGGCCAACTCGCGCCCGGTCAGGCCGGGCATGATGACGTCGGTCAACAGCAAATGGATGGTGCCCTCATGCGTCCGGCAGATCCGGAGGGCCTCCTCGCCGTGGAATGCTTCCAGGACCTGGTAGCCGGATTTGCTCAAAGTTTCCGTGGCCAATTTGCGAACGAGAACATCGTCCTCCACGATCAAGATCGTTTCCGTGCCCCGGAGTGCTTCCGTTCCCCTCGGGTATCGGGCCGCCAGTTCGACGGGTTCATCGACACGGGGCAAATAGATCTTGAAGGTCGTCCCCTCCCCGGGTTCACTGTAAACCGAGATACTTCCCCCACTCTGATTGGCAATTCCATAGACCGTCGAGAGGCCCAAACCCGTCCCCTTTCCCGTCTCCTTGGTGGTGAAGAAGGGCTCAAAAATCCGCGAGCGGACTGCGGAATCCATTCCGCACCCCGTGTCGCTGACTGACAACATCACATAGGGACCGGGTTGAACACCCACATGGTCGCCGGCGTAATTCTCGTCCAGCTCGACATTGGCTGTTTCGATGGTCAGTTTTCCCCCTTTCGGCATCGCATCACGAGAATTGACGGCCAGATTCACAACCACCTGCTCGACTTGGCCCACATCGGCCCTGATTTGGCCTACCTGCGGGTCTAAGCGCGTAACGAGGTCGATATCTTCGCCAATCAGCCGGCGGAGCATCTTGTCCAACTCCCCGACGACTTGATTCAGATTCAGGACCTTCGGTTGAAGCACCTGTTTCCGGCTGAAGGCGAGGAGTTGGCGAACGAGGGTGGCGGCGCGCTCTCCGGCGTGACGAATCTCCCGGACATTGGAATACAAGGGATCGTTGGCCTTCAGTTTTGTCTCCATTAACTCCGAATACCCAAGAATCGCAGTGAGCAGGTTATTGAAGTCATGGGCCACTCCTCCGGCCAGTCTTCCGATGGCCTCCATTTTCTGCGACTGCCGGAGCTGTTCCTCCAGGCTTTTCCGCACCGAGAGGTCTTCTTTGATGGCCAGGAAATGCGTGATGACACCCTGGGTGTTCTTGATGGGAGAGATGGTGGCGTACTCCCAGTAGAGCTCGCCATTTTTTTTCTTGTTGTGGAATTCGCCTCGCCAATCGTGGCCGCTGGTAATGGTCTCCCACAGCTCCTTGTATTTTTCCGGCGAAAGCTCTCCCGATTTCAAAATGCGGGGATTCTGTCCCAGGGCTTCCGCCGACGAGTATCCGGTGATCTCAGTGAACTTTGGATTCACATATTCAATATTCCCCAGGGTATCCGTAATGACGATGGAATCAGGACTCTGCTCGACGGCGCTGTAGAGTTTTTGCAGTTCCTCCTCGGACCGCTTGAGCTCCGTGATGTCTCGAGCGACGCTATGGATGAAAGGAACCTCGTTGATGACGATGCGGCGATTATTGAATTCAGTGTCCACCTTGCGGCCATCTTTTCGCAGAATCTTGGCCTCGTCCACAATTTCCACGCCAACCATAATTCGGTCGTGATATTTCTCATAGGCCTCGAGGTCAGCCACCTCATGGAGATCCGGAATTCGCATGCCCAGCAACTCCTGCTTCGAATATCCCGTCAATTCGCATGCGGCTTGGTTGACGGCAATGAATCTTGAATCGGCGTCACTGATGAAGATGGCATCCCGCGACCCCTCAAAGATCGCCTCATACCAGGCCAAAGTGTGCTTCAAGCCCTCTTCAGCCCGCTTGCGCTCGGTGATGTCCAGGATGTGTGTGATGAAATGGACGGGTTGGTGGTTCGCATCCCGCAGGAGAAAGGTCCTCACAAACACCCACACGGGTTGTCCGTCCTGGCGGAGATATCGCTTCTCAAAATCGGCGGAGTTTGCTTCTCCAGAGAGCATTCGTTTAAGGCTTTCACGGCTTTTCTCCCGATCGTCCGGATGCGTAATCTCGTCTAGACCCTTGGCCAGCAAGTCCGGCTCCGTGCAGCCCAGCAACTGGCAGAAGGCTTGGTTGACCCGCAGGAAACGCCCCGCCGGGCTGGTCAAGCACATGCCGACGGGCGCGTCATCGAAGGCGGTGCGAAATCGGGCCTCGCTGTGGCGTAACGCGGAATCGACATGTTTGCGTTCGGTGATGTTTTCAAATACGGCAACAAAGCATTCTTTTTGCGGACTGTATACGGAGATCGAAAGCCAGATTCCCAGGGCCTCGACATAAGTCTCAAACGTTTCGGGCTTGCCGGTCGATGCCACCCGGCCATAAACTTCGAATAACTCCGGATTGGTCTCTCGTATCCCCGGGATCACCTCGGTGACCCTCTTCCCAAGGACATTCTTCAGGCCGGTCAATTGCTCGAAGGCGCGGTTGACATCGAGATAGATGAAATCGTGCGGGTGATCGTGTTCAAAGATCATCCGGCAATAGGCATATCCTTCAAGCATGTTCTCGAACAAGGAGCGATAACGCGCGTCGCTCTCTTTCATCTTTTGCTCGGTCAATCGCCGCGCCAGCTCTGCCTGATATCCTTTTTGATAGAAACCGACGGTCTGCTGTCTCCAGATGAATCCCAGACACAAGGCTGCGGAGGCGATCAAAATCCCCATGAACGCAATGACCCAGGGCGCACGCTCATAGAGGGGCCGGTAGACCTCGTCCAGGTCCACTTTTGAAATCATCCACCAGGACGAATCGGGTATCTGTCGACTGACCGCAAGCACCTTGACCCCGCGATAATCCACCCCCTCCACTGTTCCTTCCTGGCCCAACACCGCTTGAACAGCCGGGACCTCCAGCCTGGTGAGAGGAGTTCGAAGGGTGAGCGATGTATTCTTCCGGTGCCGCAGTTCATTTAAGAACAAGACGTCATTCCCCTCACGACGAACGAGCAAGGTTTCACCGCTCTCACTGGGCGTGGGCCACGCCTGGATGAGCGGGTAGAGGCTGGTGTGAGGGTCGATCCGGAAAAGGACAGCGCCCACCAGAGCCTGTTCTGAACCCTTCTTCAGGACAAGGGGCGCAATTAGATCGATATCCAGATCATTTCCCTGGTTCGATTCCTGAATGTCCGACATGATCGCCTGCCGTGTGCTCGAGGCTTGCTTCACGAGATCGATCGTGAGGGGTTGGATGCGTTCACCCCCCGGGTTGGCCGATAGCCTGATGTTTCCCAGAGCATCGAACAAAAATACAGCGCTGTACAGATAGTTCTTCCTCCGGGACTCCATCCACACCAGGATCTCCGCCTCCAGGGTATTGGAAGACGGATCGTCGAGAAACTGCTGAATCCGCGCGGCAGTCCAGGGACCCCCAAAGATAACTTCGGCATCTCCAAGTCGAGCTTTCCGCCAACTAACAATCTCGTTGGCCTTCAGCTCGGCGATGGCGGAAAGCTCTTCGGCACGGCTCTGTTTGATTTGTTTTCGCTGGTTGGAATAGTAATAGTAACCCGAAGCGCCAATGCTCACGGCCAGGATGAAAAATACCAGAAGGAGAAGCCGAGGCATGGGGTGCGGGCGGATCCGCTCATCGATGGGAGGATCTGGGTTCATGAAAAAATCTCTAATTATGCAATGCGCCGACGGCCTACCCCGGTGTGTAAGGGTCGATAAGGGCCCTGGATGCAAGAATGAACTGTGATTTCGCTCTCCTGATAAACGGGCTCGATCGAAGAGAGGTGCAACTCCAACGCGGGGGCAAGCAATCTTCCCCCCCTTTTTTTATCGGATTTTTCCATGAGAGCATTAGGGAATTCTTTTCAACGGGTTGGAGGGGACAAATCGGGGGCGTCATACGGTCCTCAAACTTCCGCTCAGAGGCTGAAGTCTTTGCACAACTAGAAAAAACCTTCACCTTTCCGATGCCAAGGTGGCGGGTGTCACTATTTCCTGATTTTTGTGATCAGAGCATTTGCCCTTTCGGCTGTTTTCAAATTCCTTCAACTACGCCCAGACCCCCGGAATTCTTTCGCCACAGAACTTGCATTTGCCGGTGGCTATGTTGTTGGCAAGAATCCGGAATCCTTTTCGTTCAACGATCAACTTCTTGCATCCATGGCAGTAAGTGTTTTCGGCGGCATGGCCGGGGACATTGCCGACATACACGTAGCGCATCCCTGCATTCAGCGCGATCTCTCTCGCCTTCTCCAGGGTTGAAACAGGGGTCAAAGGAAGCTGATTGAGTTTGTACAGGGGAGAAAACCGTGTGAAGTGCAGGGGGCAATCAGACAATCCGTTGGCAGCCAGCCAGTCGCTCATCTTCCTGATCATCTCCAGATTGTCGGTCCAACTGGGGATGACCAGGTTCGTTATTTCCAACCACACGCCCTGCTGCTTCAGTGTCTTGAGGGTATTCAGGACGGGCGCCAGCTTGCCGCCGGATAACCGGGCGTAGATCCCTTCATCAAAGCATTTCAAATCGATATTGGCCGCGTCGAGATGCTTACACAGAAAGCGCAGCGGTTCCTCATTGATGTAGCCATTCGACTTGAAGACATTTCGAATCTTCTTTTCTCGGGCAAGCTTCGCCGTGTCCAGCACATACTCATAAAACGAAATGGGCTCGGAATAGGTATAGGCAATGGATTCGCAGCCCATATTGATGCACTGTTCAACCACGGCCGGGGGCATCAGATCGAGGTTGGCTGTTTCTGTGGGACTGACTTGGGAGATTTGCCAGTTCTGGCAATTCAGGCACCGGAAATTGCATCCTGCCGCCGCAATCGAGAAGGCGCGGGTCGTAGGAAGAAAATGATAGAGCGGTTTCTTTTCGACGGGATCGATGTGAACGGCGCAGGGATTGCCGTAGGCCGTCGAGTAGAGTTTTCCCTGGTAACTCACCCGATTCCGACACTTCCCCGTGTCATTCAATCCGAGCTGGCAGTAGTTCGGACACTTCAGGCAGGTGATGGTGTTTGCCGTCCGGGTGTAGAAGAGGGCCTCTTTGTTCCATTTCCAGGGGCCGTCGGATGCCAGGAGTGACGTTGAGGTCACTCCCTCTGGCCAGGCGATAGTCTCCAGCCAGTCCAGGCCGACAAAACAGGCGCCCATCCCCAGGAACCAACACTTATTAAAATGCCTTCGGCTCAGGGTTTTTGATTCGATGAACTCACACATGGGCCAACTCACTCTCTGAGAAAACAGTAGATCGCTTTCTGTTGAGCGTCGTCATGATGGCACTTAGAAAACTGAGCGACGCGATGATGAAACTTGTTTTCACAATCCCCAGGAGAGGCACCAGGAAGGTCGAGACCAGCAGGGCGCCGATTGCCGAGCCCAGGAGGTCGATGCTGTATAACTCGGAGGCCACCGTCCCAATCTCTCCCTTCCGGAGGTTTGCGGCAATGGAGAACTCCAGGCCGACGAGCGCTGCGATGAGGACCGTGAGGAGGATGAAAATTGCATGAATCATGAAGTCCCCCAGAAAGGCGCCCTTCAATAGCAAGAGGACAAAGGGAAGCAGGAGACAATAAACACCGATCGCACACTGGGTGCCAATAAAACTCGAAACACCAAAGTGGTGTGATTGTTTCTGGCCATAAAAAGACCCTGCCGCGAGCCCTGCCATGAACAGGGTAATGATCAATCCGGTCGCTTGATAGACGTAACCGTAAATAATCTGAAACGAAAATAGCAGCAGGAGTTCAATGGATGAGGCCGCAAATCCTCCGGTAAACAACCCGAAACTGATGGTATTGAGCTTGATCATCACAGCGGCGAGAAGGAGCAGCAGGATTCCGGCGGGAACCCAGGGGCTGAATTGCAGGGAGCTGAGCCAGTACAGTATTTGGCGATAGTAGGCGACCGGGGTGAAATCTCTGTTTAAAACGGTGTGCTCATAGAAACTCTGCGCCATGGCCTCGCTCCTCTGACGCAGCGATTGATCATCAATATAGTACGGATTCACATAACTGTTGCTGATCCCTCGTTGTTCAATTCTCCGGCCAATGTCGATGTTCAGCGGAGCGTCAGATGCAAGATAATAGTTCCGCATTCCCGGGACAACCAGGACATTCTTGAATGCCGTCCGCAGCGTGTTGGTCATAATGGAGCTGAGCTGCCGGGCTTCAGCGCCCAGATAATCGACCGAGGGAAGGAGACTGAAGGAAACCACCGCTCCTTCATTCAGTTTTGATTTGAGCTGGTGGAGAAACTCCACGGTATAGTACCGGTTAATTTGTCCGGTCACCGGATCCGGGACATTCACAAGGGCTAGATCGTAATGCCCGGTCGCAGTCTTCAGAAAGCGTCTGGCATCTTCGGTGAAAACATGAACCTTGGGACTCGTTAAGGAGGAGGTGTAGTCTCTGCCCATCTTAATGATCCAGGGATTGAGTTCGACATAGTCGATCCGGTCCACGTCATATTTCAGAATTTCCTGCATCGTCCCCGAAATGCCGCCGGAAATGAGCAGGATGTTTTTCGGATGTGGAAGCTGGATGGCGGCATAGTGGACCGCTTCTTCACTTGAGATCACGTCGTTGGTAGAAAAAAGAAGAACGCTGTTCTCGTAGTAGTTTTTTTGGTCCCCTTGTTGGGTGAGGGTCAAATTTCCGTAAGGAGTGTCGACATAAAAAAGGAGTTTTTGGTTCCTGAATAGAAACTGCTTCGAGAGCTCATCCAGGTTAAGGGTGAGCGTCAGGGCGACAACGAGGCATCCCACGAGCGGGATGGCGTACTTCAGGAGCGGCCTTCCATACTTCAATGAGATATAGAAACAGATGCCGAGGTTAAAGAGAGTCAGGAAGGTCAGGGATTGGAAGGTTGAAAGCAAAAAAACCATCACCAGGTTGAATAGAAAGCCGCCCACAATACTCCCCAGGGACTCCCACGAATACACACTGGCGATGAGATTTGACTTGGACTGTTCCGAGGCGGTCTGTGCAAAAAGGGTGAAGAGGAGGCCCGTCGTCATGCAGTAAGGGATCAAAAGGAAAAATGAGCAATACAGGCTTTCGAGAACCCCGATCAGAGTTCCCACGGGGAAAACAAGGTTTCTGAGGTAGCTCAAAAGGAAGACGGTGACGATCGGAAGCAGGGCTGTCAGAAGAAAAAGAGCGATGATGAAGTCCAGCCGATGTTTCGTCTTGCCGACGAACCGTCCCAGGAAGGACCCTGCACCGGTGAGAATCATCCAGCTCGCAAGGACAATCCCAATCACCAGCTCATTCCCCGAAAAGACCGACAAGAATTCGCGCAGCAAGATGGTTTGAGTCACGATCGACGTTAAGCCGACCGCGCCGATGGCGACGATGAGCCTTTTATCGGTGTTCAAACTGGGCATCATGCTCCCATCACAAATGCGAAACAATTTGAAAGGAAGTTATCGCTTTGGAAACCCCTTTTCGCTGAACACGATGGCCTCGTAAGTATAAATTTCCGCGTCCCTCCACCCATTCCACCCCAGGCCCGCCTTATCCTGAGCGCAGTGGCCCAGGAATTCTTCCTTGGTCCAATGGGTGTCCGTGGCCACCTGAGGTAGAAAGGTTCCTGTCTTCAATCCCTTCCGGAGATAAATACCGTGCTTACCCATTTCAATTTCGTCGATGGAGTGGATGCGCCTGAGGGGCGTGAGGACCGAGATTTCGATTTCGAGTTTGTTGAACTCCCCAGGCCCCACCGGAGCGAACCGGGGATCTGCCGTTGCCGAAGCGATTGCCATGTCGTGAACCACCTTGTACAAGGGCTCACTCGCATCAAAACGCCCGAGACAGCCCCTCAATTGATCGTTTTTCTTTAAGGTTACGAACGCACCGCTCTTCCTTTTGAGGGTTTCGGAAACGGCTGGAGAATCCATTTCAGGCGCCCGGCGATCGCGGACGTGTTGTTCGAGGGCAGCCCGGGCGATCCCCAGCAAGTCCCGCTTATCCTGATCCGTCAACCCGAATCCTGGGTCCGGGGGAGTTTCTTTGAGCGACACGGCGATGGCGTAATATCCAACGACCTGCTGCTTCATCCCCGATTCGGCGTCTCCGGAATTCCTGTACTGAATGGCAGTGTAGGTGATTTGGGGGTTGTTTTGAGTCATGTACAGCAGCGTCAACACGGCCGATAGCCCGCACATGCTGGTGGCGAGATTGGGGATATTCTTTTGCGCGTTGGCCCGGATGGTTTTTATCAGATTTCCAGTGGAATTGGTGAGCACGGCATCGCCCGTGTCTTTGTCGACAGTGACCGCGTCGCGATAGGCGGGATAGTGTGAGAAATCAGTGCTGATCACGAAAAGGTTCCTGGGATTCAGGTAAGGACGAAGGGCCTCTGCGATCTTTTCGTACGTCTCAGCAGAGCCTGAGCCTACGACCATCGGAACTATCTTGAACTCTTTCTTCATAACCGCCTGCAAGAAGGGAAGCTGCACTTCAATGCTGTGTTCGGCCCGATGAGCATCCACTCGATCAGAAAAAAAATTGTATTTCCGGGTGAGTTCCCGGGCGAGTGTGGTGTTGACTTTGACCGTTCCCAACGGCGTCACAAAGTTGCCCTGGGAATAAATGGACGCTCCGTCAAAACCGATATGGTGGCTGGGACCCAAAACAAAAATGTTGTCGTATTCTTTTTCCGGGTCGATTTGATTGAAGCTTGAAGCGGCCACCTCTCCCGAGTAGGGATAACCCGCGTGAGGTGAAATAATGGCGATCACATTCTTGATGTGTTTTGGCGGAAGGGCCTTTGAATACAGTTGGCGCAGGGTGAGTTCCAGCTGGTCCTTTTGAGCCGGATAGAATTGTCCTGCGACGGCCGGTTGTCGGTCTGTTTGATTGCTGGGTTGAGGGGATTGTGCGTTTTGAGGATCGCCACTTACAACGAAACAGAAGGTCAGCAGGAAGATGAGACTGGCTAGTCGGCATTTCATGATGGCACCGGGATAAAAGTGTTGGAGGGATGGAGTCTTTCTCATGATCAAATCACTCCGCAGGGGCATGATCCGGAAAATTTGAGCGGTCGATTCCTGGCTGGATTTTACCGGAACTTGTCGAACGCTCCCCCGATTTCGCCCAGGGTCGCAGCCGGCGGGCTTCCCAAAATTCCGTTATTCGGGCGCAGCTGTGTCGTCACAACAGCGGTAAGCCTCCTCAATGACGAGTAAGGGGGGCTGTTTGCCCTCCCCCACTGTCATTTCTCCCCTCAAGTATAAACCCTTGCTGATTCTCTCGCCAGTCATGCCTGCAAAACATCCCAAGACCGGGAGCGGGGGTCATGGGAGAGCTATTCTGAGTTCTAAGGTCATGAATTCAACCCTCTAAAGATTCTCTTGATGAATGCCGATAAGTGATTGCATGGCACATCGGCCTTCCGTCGCCGGATGGAGGGATGATGAATTCTAGACAGGACGACCCTATGGCTCGTTTTGAGATCAACGGCGATGCAGTTTCTCGGTTCAGTATCAGAATCAACCCGGGTCTCCTGACGGTCAGGACCATTGTGAGCCCTCCTCTCAGAAGGAACGAATAAGATGCGTGCCTTTCGCGACATTTCCATCAATCGAAAGCTCGCGCTGATCATCACAATGACCAGTGCTGCGGCGCTCATGCTGGCATGCGTCACGTTCGGGATCTATGACGTGATCACGTCTCGCCGGGTCGCTATCCGGAATCTGTCGACCATGGCCGACATGATCGCCAACAACAGCACGGCCGCGATGAGCTTTGGTGATCAGCAGGGCGCCGGAGAAGTCCTCTCAGCCCTGCGCGCTGAACCCTCCATTTACGCGGCCTGCCTCTATACCGCCGAAGGGACGGTACTCACCACCTACCTGCGCGGCGGAACTGCCAAACGGACCATCCCGGCGTCCCCCGCCAGTGACGGCGTCCGGCTTGAGGGCGGTCAGCTGGTTTTGTTCAAACCCATCGTGCTTCAAGGCGAAAGGATCGGAACGATCCACCTTCGATCCGATCTCCAGGAATTAAATGCTCGGATGAGGCGTTACACCCTGATTATGAGCCTGGTCATGGTGATGGCTGTTCTGGTGGCCTGGCTGCTCTCGACAAGGTTGCAGCGCGTCATTTCCGGGCCGATTCTGGAATTGGCCGATACCGCCCGGATGGTTTCGGTGGAGAAGAACTATTGGGTCCGGGCTGCCAAGCACGGGGAGGATGAACTGGGGGTGCTGATCAGCGCCTTCAATGAGATGCTTGCCCAGATCCAAGTGCGAGACGGGGCCCTGGAACAAGCTCGCAATGAACTGGAGCATCGGGTGATGGAACGCACCCGGGATTTGCAGAAGGAAATCGTCGAGCGCAGCCGCGCCGAAGGTGAAACCCTGCTGCAGAAGCTTCGTTTCCAGCAACTTTTCGAAAACGCCCCCATTGGAATCGTGATGCTGGATAAAGAAGAAAGAATCCTCCATGTGAATCAGAGTTTTCAGGACATTTTTCAATTTTCGTTTGAGGAGCTACGGGGGAGGCACATCAATGAAGTCATCGTTCCCGGATCCTTAAACGAAGAGGCATCGGGTTTTTCGCAAACCATTCTTGAGGGGAGCGTTGTTTGCGGGGAGAGCTTGAGAAAGAGAAAAGATGGAAGCCTACTGCCGGTCGAAATCTACGGCGTGCCTATCCTGGCGGAAAAGAAGCTGGATGGCATCTATGCAATGTATGTAAACATCACCGAGCGCAAGCGGGCGGAAGCAGAGCTGCAAAAAGCAAAGTTGGCTGCAGAAGCCGCCTCCCGAGCAAAGAGCGAATTCCTCGCTACGATGAGCCACGAGATTCGAACCCCCATGAACGGGATCATCGGGATGACCGAGCTGGCCCTCGATACGGGACTCACCGAGGAGCAGCGGGAGTACCTGGGTCTGGTCCGATCTTCTGCCAATGTTCTCTTGTCCTTGATCAACGACATTCTGGATTTCTCGAAGATCGAAGCGGGCAAACTCGAGCTGGATCCCATCAGTTTCAACCTGCGCGATAGCCTCGACAACATTGTCCGAACCCTGGCGTTGCGAGAGATCGATAAGGGCTTGGAACTGGCTTGTCACGTTCGACCGGAGGTGCCCGATGCGCTGATCGGGGATGCCGGCCGCTTACGTCAGGTGATTACAAATCTGGTCGGCAATGCCATCAAATTTACCGAAGCAGGGGAAGTGGTCCTGCATGTCGAGATCGAATCTCAGGGGGAGGATCAGGCGCGACTGCACTTTGCCGTAACCGATACCGGTATTGGAATTCCTATCGACAAGCAGAAAACCATTTTTGAGGCCTTCTCCCAGGCCGATAGTTCAACCACACGGAAGTATGGTGGGACGGGGCTGGGGCTGGCGATCTCCTCGCGGATCATTGAGTCGATGGGAGGGCGAATTTGGGTTGAAAGCGAACTCCATCGGGGGAGTACCTTTCACTTCACGGCATCCTTTGGACTGCAAAAGGTCGAAAAGCACTCTGAGGCGGTTCGGCCGATGGACTTGAGAGAGTTGCCGGTCCTGGTGGTTGACGATAACGCCACAAACAGGCGCATCCTGGATGACTCGCTGACGAAATGGCATATGCGGCCGACCCTAGTGGACAATGGCGATGCCGCCCTGGACGTTCTTCAGAGGGCCAGTGAGTCCGACGATCCATTCTCCCTGGTCCTGCTCGATGTTCAAATGCCCATAATGGATGGATTTACGGTCGCCGAGCGCATCAAGCAGAACAGCAAACTGGACGGTGTCAAAATTATCATGCTGACCTCCGGCGGGCTGCGAGGGGACGCCCTCCGTTGCCGGGATCTTGGTGTGTCCGCCTACTTGCCTAAGCCCATCAAGCAATCCGAGTTGTTTGATGCGATTGTGGGAGTGCTCAGTGCCCGGGCGTTGGCCACAGACCCAACGCTGCTCATCACTCGCCACTCCTTGCGACCCTCCCGCAAACAATTTCATATTCTTCTGGCTGAGGACAATGCCGTCAATCAAAAGGTAGCAGTCCACATGCTGGAGAATCAGGGACACACGGTGGTGGTGGCCAACCATGGCCGCGAAGTGCTTGCTGAAATGGAGAAGCAGTCCTTCGATCTCGTTCTGATGGATGTACAAATGCCTGAAATGAACGGCTTCGAAGCGACGGCGGCGATCAGGGAACGGGAGAAGAGAACGGGCCGACACATTCCGATTATTGCCTTGACAGCGCACGCGATTCGAGGAGACGAAGAGCGCTGTTTGGCAGCCGGGATGGATGCCTATGTACCCAAGCCCATACAAGCCGCCAAACTCTATGAAACCATCGAAAAGCTGATTTCGGCCGTGAGCCCCAAGGGACGGGAGATCTCCCGCCTCGAGCCACTCGCGGGAAGAACGGTCGATCCCAACGCGGCAATACCTTCGGAATCTTCAGAACCCCCTCGAGAAGTTATCGACCGGGCGGTCGTGCTGGCTCTGTCGGAGGGCGATCCGGAGTTCTTGAGAGAGGTGAAAGAGGTCTTTCTTGAAAGCTCTTCCGAACTCCTGGGCGCAATCCAGGAAGCCATCATACAGGGGAATGCCATCGCCTTGGAGCGTTCAGCCCATGCCCTGAAAGGTGCCGTAAGCAACTTCGGCGCAAAGGGGGCCGCTGAAGCAGCCCTGACACTGGAAAAGCTGGGGCACGAGAACAATCTCTCCGGGGCCGAAGAGGTTTACGCAAGACTAAAGGCCGAGATCGAGAACATCATTCCCGCCCTGTCAACGCTTGCGGATTAGAAAGAGTCATGAAAATCCTGATAGCCGAAGACGATGCATTATCACGCTTGGTGTTAGAGAGAGCCATCAGAAAGTTGGATCACGAATATGTAACAGCAATGGACGGCACCCAAGCGTGGGACATATTCCAATCCAGTAAGCTCGACGTTGTTATCAGCGACTGGATGATGCCTGGCATGGATGGTGTTGAACTGTGTCAGAGGATTCGAAAGATGGCTGGCACGCCTTATACCTACTTCATCTTTCTCACCGCGCTGAGTGACAAATACCACTGGTTGGCTGGGTTGGAGGCGGGAGCAGACGACTACCTGAGCAAACCGTTGAACCTCTTCGAACTGAAAACGAGATTGCTGGTCGCCCAGCGCGTGACATCACTCCATCGTCAATTGGCAATACAAAAATCCGAATTGGAACAACTGAATGGCCTTTTATTTAAGCAGGCACATCGAGATCCTTTGACTCAACTTCGGAACCGGTTGCAGATGGATGAGGATCTGGCGGCCTTGCAGGATTGGATTGCCCGGTATAATCAGAGCTGTTGTTTAGCGTTATGTGATATCGACTTCTTCAAGGCCTTTAACGACCATTATGGTCACTTGGCCGGGGATGAGGTCTTGCGTGTGCTGGGCCAGACGATTGGACAGAACATGCGCGGCCGCGATTCCGTTTACCGTTACGGAGGAGAAGAGTTTTTGATTGTTCTTCCAGAGCAGTCGCTCGCCTCCGGTGCTGTAGTCGTAGCGCGTGTGCTTCAGGCGGTTGAGAATCTGGCGATCCCGCATCAAACGAGGAAGCCGGCGGGAGTGCTCACCATGAGCGCCGGGATTGCAGCACTCATTCCGGGCGACAGCAGGACGATCGAAGATTTGTTGAAAGAGGCTGATAAGGCGCTTTACGAAGCGAAAGAGTCCGGCCGTAATCGATTGGCTGTGAGTTCGATTGAATCGATCAGGTAAGTGATCATGCGCCTCCGGGTCGTCCCCAGGGAATCGCCTCCTCCTTTCAAAACTTCCCTTCCGTTGGACCCAGCCCCGTGATTCCCATGGCACTTCAGTTCTGAATCCGCGGTATCCGGCAAGGGGCGACCCCATGAGCCCATCCGCCGGGCCCTGAACTGTGCCGAATTTGAAGGTTGCGCCCGGAACCTTGTGTGTCATTTGGTTCCCCTTCAGGAGTTCTGAGCCTGAATTCCGAAATTTGAACAACCGCCAGAAAATCGAATCTCGCTCACATCGTCACTTGAATCCTTCATTTTAAAAGTTGCGACGATCATGCTTGATTGTTAAAGGTTTGCGGGTTCATACTGTATTCAGTTTTCGGGCTTTCCACTTTACGGTGTGTCGATGACGCGCGGTTTTCAGCAGAAGGCTGTGGTCGCGCCGCGTCTGATCGCGGACCAATTGACAACTTGTGGACGTCAAGGAGAGGAGGTGTCGTTTGAATGATGACCTTTCGACCTCCCCTCTGAGACCATTGCCAGCGTGGAACGTGGTTCAAGAATCATTCCGCGGTCTGGACCCAGTGTGAATCATTGGTAATCTGCCTTTCCTCTAAAAGGAGAGGTGATCTTCAATCCAGAATGTATTGATTGGCGACCTTTAACCCGGAAAGAGGTTTGGGCCTTCCCCGGGGATTCAACCTTATTTTACGGCTCAACCATCTGGCGGATTTACGACCCCTCGTGGTTTATGGCTATTAGGGCAGGCACTCGACTCGGTTCCTACGAAATTGGCGGCTCGCTCGGTGCTGGCGGGATGGGCGAGGTGTATCAGGCACGGGACACCCGGCTTGAACGTGAAGTCGCGATCAAGGTCCTGCCGGAGACCCTTGCCAGGGATCCTTTGCGGCTGTCCCGATTCGAGCGAGAAGCCCGACTTCTCGCCGCGCTCAATCATCCGAACGTCGCCGCCATCTATGGACTTGAGGATTGCGATCAAGTGCGCTTCCTCGTGTTGGAACTTGTCTCAGGACTTACCCTGTCGGACAAGATCGCATCGTCAGGCTCTTTGCCTCTACAGGAGGCGCTTCAATGCGCTATTCAGATTGCGGAGGGCTTGGAGGCCGCTCACGAGAAGGGCGTCATCCATCGCGACCTCAAACCCTCGAACATCAAGGTGACGGAAGAAGGAAAGGTAAAAGTCCTGGATTTTGGTTTGGCCAAGGAAATGGAATCCGAGTCCTCCTCGTCCGACAGTTCCCAATCGCCGACCGCCAGCATGGAGGGCACCCAGCAGGGCACCATTCTTGGTACAGCCGCTTATATGAGTCCGGAGCAAGCCCGGGGCCATCCCCTCGACAAGCGGACCGACATCTGGTCGTTCGGCTGTGTGCTCTTCGAGATGCTCTCCGGAAAAAAGGTCTTCGATGGGGGAACCACGTCCGACAGGATTGCCGCGATTCTCAGTCGCGATCCTGACTGGAATCTGCTTCCCCAGGGGACGCCCCGGGCGATTCGTGAACTCCTCCGGCGTTGCCTGCACAAGGACCTCAAAAAACGCCTCCGCGATATTGGCGATGCCCGGATGGAACTGGAAGAAGTCCTCTCGGGGCGGGCGCGCCCCCGGACAAGTTCTTTAACGGCGCGGCGGACCTTCATTCTTTTAGGTGCGCTCGTGATGGCGATGATTGTTCTAGGAAAGTGGGTTCTCCATAAACCTCCCCCTGCGTCTCCAACTCAAAAGTATCTTGTCGTCCTGCCGTTCAAAGACATGAATGGAGAGCAACAGTTTGCCGAGGGGTTGGCCGAGATGGTGAGCACCCGCCTGGTGCGAGTGCCGGGGATCCAGGTGTGGCCCCCGGCGACGGTCAAGGGCCTATCCGTTTCCGAGAGCGATCTGCCTCGGGTCGTGCAAAACCTGGGAGCCAATTTGGCCCTGGGGGCGTCGATGCAACGTGTGGGCGACCAGATTCACGTGAGTTATTCTATGTATAGTTTTGCTTCCAAGCCGGGCTCTTTGATTGGAGGGGGTGACGTCAGCGGCTCCGTCGGGGATCTTTTTGCACTCAGGGATCGCCTGGCGGACGGTGTGGTGAATGCTTTGCAATTACAGTTTCAACTTCGGTCCGAGCCTGAGCACCGCACGGGCCTGGAGACCGCCGCCGCCCAGGACAGTTACCTGAAGGCTTTGGGATACTTGCAGCGCTACGAAGATGGAACCTCCATTGAAAATGCCATTGCCCTGTTAAAGAACTTGAGCAACCCGACCAATTCCGCACTTGTTCAAGCAGCCCTGGGGCGGGCCTACCTCTACAAATATGATCTGACGCATCAGTCCCAATGGGCGGACGAGGCGATCGCTTATTGCCAGCGCGCCGGTCAACTGGACCCTCAGATGCCGGAGGTCCATGTGACTCTGGGGCTGTTGCGAACCCGAACAGGCCATGCGCAGGAAGGGATCGACGAACTTCAGGGGGTCCTCAAAGAACAGCCGAATTGGCCGGACGCTGTTCTGGGACTCGGCGAAGCTTACGAGGGAGCCGGGCGGTCCACCGAAGCGGAGCAGACCTACCGTCGCGCGATTGAACTCCAACCGGGATATTGGGCATGTTACAACAAGTTGGGGAATTTCTATCTTAGGCATGGTCAATTTTCTCAGGCGCTCGAGAGGTATCAACAGGTTGTCAAATTGAGCCCTGACAACAGTCGGGGCTACAACAATCTGGGGGTTGCCCTTCAACAGAAGGGCAGTCTTGCTCAGGCCAGGGAGGCCTACAAGAAGTCAATCGCGCTGCTCCCCAATGGGGATGCTTATTCGAATCTGGGGACACTTGAGTACACGCAGGGTCAGTACAAGGAAGCAGCCGAGGCGTATGAAAAAGCTGTGGGGCTTGTGCCGGGGAGGTCGACTTATTGGGCCAACCTGGGAGACGCCAGCCGATGGGCTCCCGGCCTTCGCTCCAAGGCAGCACCGGCTTACCAGCAAGCCATTCGTTTGGCCAAAGATGAACTCCGAGTGAATTCCAAGAACGCCGGGGTCCATGTGACCCTGGCGCTCTGCTTTGCAAAGACTGGAAATTGCCTGGAAGCACAAAAGCACGTTCGTCAAGCCCTGGATTTGAATCCCAATGACCCGGACAACATGTTTCAGGCGGCCATTGTTGCCAACGTCTGCGGGAAACGGCAGGAGGCGCTGGGCTGGATCCGGAAGGCCGTGCAACAGGATTACCCGGTTTCGGTTATCCTGCAGGAGCCTGAGCTTGCAAGCTTGCGGGAGGACAAGGAGTTTCAGGAAACCCTGAGAGGCGATAAGAAGTCACCCACGACAAAATGATCTGCGAATAAGGAGGATTTTTATGGCGGAACAAAAAAGCTCTTCAAGCGTGCTGGCTATCGTACTGCTCCTCGTCGGCCTCGTGGTCGGATTTTTCGTCGGCAAAAAGTTTGTTGCATATCCGGAGTTGCCACGCCAGGTCGTGATCCAGACCAATGTCGATGACAAAGCAAGCCCTAAAGAGGTTCCGGACAGGCCTTACCTTTCACTGGAAAAGAATCAGCGGGCGGAATGGTTTTTCACACAGGACAATTGGAAGGTAACCTTTAGGGACGGTCATGGGTTACCCCCCGTCAAGTGTGAACCGAAGCATTGTTCCTGGCCGCCCAATGGTGTGAAAGGGGATAACGTCAAGCCGGGCACTTATGAGTATGACCTCGTTGCACCGCCCAGCGGCCAGATTCAAGCTGCCCCTGCCGTGCTAGACCCTCAACTTGTTGTGGGTAACTGAAAGGCTTGAAGCTGGCTAGTGATGCATGCAGGCGATTGCAATGTCGCGAGGCGCTATGGGCCGTGAAGTGGTTGGTTGTATGGCCGGTTAGATCCTCTTATCAGCCTAAAGCATTGAGTGCAATACGTCCTGGGGTTCTCCGTGTGGGGGGATATCCGTGTGGAGAGAGCTATGGGTAAGCGCCTATGGGCCTTTCTCCACCTCGTTGTTGCGAACTGAGTCGGACCGGCTTTGGAGAGCTCAGATACTGGGACTGACGCCCTCGTGCAGGCCAAGCAAGAGTTCAGCGTGCTCTGCTCGAGCTTTATTTGAGCTCGGAGTGTGGGTGTAGAGCAAATGCTTTGGATTGTCACCGGACGCGCGGTCGACGAAATTGCCGATCGATCTTCCATTGGCCGCGAGCAAGTTTGAGCTTCGCGATGGAAATCGCGTGTGAGGTACCACAACAGAGCCGGTGCGCTCCGGATCGCTTATGTCCCGCACAGGGATCCTCAGGTGTCAAGGTAATCTCGAATCCTTCCTCTAATCGGGAATTCTGCACACCATTCTGTCCACCTGGAACAGGGACAGGATCGGTTTCCTTTTCAACGTAATTTAAACCGACGTACACGGCGATTCCCGCCCGGGGCAGGCTAGAGTTGACCGGAACACAAACAGCAATCTCCTCCCCCAAACAATCCAGGGCCAGACCGGGATCAACGCGGAGGGTGGTTCCGTCCGTCGAGACTTCCAAACCGCATGCCACACCGTATCCGTGCAAGCACCGATTATGCCTTCGATCCCTCTCGAGAGAGTACTGCTGTTCTGTTAGGAAATCGTCAATTGTCAAAAGTTGGCCGCTGAAGTACCGAACTCTTTTTAGAGGACTTAATATGCACTCTGTTTTCATTTTCAAAGACCCTCACTTTCCGGTCTCCCCCAGTAGGTTTATCCCCTCTTTACCTCGGGGCGACATAAAAGAAGTAAACGGCTGCAATGAGGAGTGCCCCGGCAGTGATGGTGACGGCGATTTTGTGCCGCTTGATTGCTCCAAACAACCTCCGGGCGCTCGAGCCGAAGGGGGCCGTGGCCGCATCGCCGAGAGACAGTCCGTCGATCCCTCCCGTCTCTCGGCTTTTTCGTTTACTGGCCTGTGCTCCTCCCCCCATCGCCTGACCGCGCTTGTTCCTCGGTGCTGAGGGGTTCAGCTCGGCCGCCATTTCCAACTGATGCCTCACGTCTTTGAGATCGGTCAGCAAGTCCAGGGCTGTTTGATATCGCTCCTCCCGGGCTTTGCGAAGTGCCTTGACGAGGAGATCCTCGAGTGCAGGAGGAGCATCACGCAGGTAGCGCACGATGGGTGGCGGCTCACGGACCAGGATCGAAGTCATCACGTCACTGCGCGTTTCGCCCTCGAAGGGAGATCGGCCTGCAATCATCTCGTAGAGCACAATCCCCAGGCTGAAGATATCGCTCCGTCCATCGATCTCCAGCCCCCGCGCTTGTTCCGGAGACATGTAATTCGTGGTGCCCAGAACCACCCCCGTGTGGGTATGAACGTCAGCCAGGGTGGGCGCATCAGGATCGATCACCAGGCCCTGTGGTTCCGTCAGCTTGGCCAGGCCGAAGTCCAGGATCTTGACGTAGCCATCTCGCCGCAGCATGATGTTCTCGGGCTTGATATCGCGATGTACAATGCCCGCCTCATGGGCGGCCGCCAATGCGCTGGCCACTTGAATTCCGATGCCCAGGGATTCGTCAAGACCAATCCTCTTCCGTATCGTTTGCTGTCGCAGGGTCTCGCCTTCAATGAACTCGGTGGCAATAAAGTGGATGGAGTCTGCCTGTCCAATCTCAAAGATCGTTAGGATGTTGGGGTGATTCAAGACGGAAACCGCGTGGGCCTCCTGTTCGAATCGTCGCAGGCGGTCTTCCTCTTGAGTGAAGTAGACGGGTAACAACTTGAGAGCGACACGCCGGCCGAGACGGGTATCCCGGGCCAGGTAGATCTGGCCCATTCCTCCTGCGCCCAGGGGGCGCAGGATTTTGTAGGCGCCGACCACCCGGCCTCCCATCAACTTGGTTTGTTGATTCGACAGTGACTGGGCGGCCATTTCAACCGCCGGCCTTTCAAATAAGTTTCCGGTTTGTGCTTCGGAGGCTAAAAGAGCCTCGAGCTGCTTCCGCAAGGTTTCGTCCCCGGCGCAGGCATGTTCGAGGAACGTCGCGCGCTCCCCGGGTCCACGCTCGAGGGCCGCTTCAAAAAGCGCATCGATCTGTTTCCAACGTTCAGTATTCATCGGTGGATTGACCCGGGGTCAGTGACGAGTTGCCTGGAAGCGTTCGAAAGCACATTCCTTAAAGTTTGGACGAGAATCCACTGCTTAAGTTCACTTGAGGGCATCCATCTGTCCCAAGGGGTTTCCCGGAGCGCAAAGAAGAATCAATCACCGGCTACTGGTTACTTGCGTTTTCCTTGTTGAGGGCAAGGTGCAGCCAAGCTTTTGCTCTCTGCCATTCCCGCTTTACGGTGGCTTCAGAAAGCCCCAGCACCTCTGCTGTTTCCTCGATGCTCAGTCCGCCAAAGAAACGAAGTTCAACAATTTGACTCTTGCGCGCATCGAGGGTCGCCAGATCCTTGAGGGCATCATCCACCGCAATCAACTCGGCGGAAGTCTCCCGGCCCAAGGGCATCGCTTCGTCAAGAGAGATTTTCTGGGCTCCTCCCCCGCGCTTGGTATACTGAAGGCCCCGTGCGGAATCGACCAGGATCCGGCGCATCAGTTGAGCGGCTACAGCGAAGAAGTGGGCCCGGTTCTGCCACCGCATCCTTTGAATATCGATAAGCCTCAGATAGGCCTCGTTAATGAGCGCCGAGGTTTGAAGGGTATGTCCCGAATGCTCCCCACCCATGTAATGGTGAGCCAGCCGGTGCAGTTCTCCATAAACAAGCGGAACCAGCTCGTCCAGAGCCGCTTTATCTCCCTTACTCCAGTCCAGCAGTAACTGGTTGATTCTCTCCGGCGAGGGCGTGTCCATGGGAGCCTTTCCCTCCAGTCAGATTCACTCCGACGTGGGCCGATTCTAACACCAATTGGCGCGGCGAGGGGGCGAGCGAAAAAAAAGTTGGCGGGGATGAGCTGATTTTCACGCCGTTCTCGCCTTATGAGGTAGGCGAGACAAACCGCCTTCGGGCGAAGTCGAGGCGAACCCTAGCGAGGGAACAATCGGTTGCCAGGACGACTCCGGACCGATCGAGATCCATGGGAGGCCGTAGAAGGGTTCGCCTCGAATAGAGAGATTCAGGGAGGAGCTCTCTTTGAAAAGTCAAAGAGTGAGAATTTTTCTGGTAGCGAGTGTGTTATTCATCATGGGAGCCGAGCCCACCCATGGTCAGAATGGCGGCATGTCAAGGTTTCACATCCCATTCCAGTTTACGGTAGGGGATAACATATTTCCTCCGGGGGAGTACGCGGTGACCCGCCATCTCCCCAATTTTTATCAGGGGATGGTGCGGATTCAAAAACGAGAGGGCGATCTCACAGTGATCATCCAGCCTCTCATGCCCTTGGCACGGGTCCAGGATAAGCTCAAGGATAAATCGATGCTTGTTTTCACACGCTATGGGAACCAGTCTTTCCTCTCCGAGGTGTGGCTCACGGGAGACAGCGTGGGGAGGAGATTGGGGCGATCACCGCTGGAACAGGAACTGGCCCTCGGCGTAGAGCAGGCTGACCGACGGGGAGAACCGGAGAAGGTGGTTCTATGTGCCGGGGACTCGTTGAGAGGTGATACAGAATCAGGTTCTGACAAGTGATATGTAGGACTAATGATGGCGCTCATTCGGGGACAAAAGGGTTGTTTAGCGCCCTTCGATACGTGGAGCGCTCAGGGTTCAGTTGGGTGAGGCCCGTCCGGGAGGGTAGCACCCGGACTTTGACTGTTGCTTTCGAAAGAGCCGGTCCGCCGGGAAAGAGATCTTAATCCATGTCAATGTTTGCCGCGATCTTTTTCTGCGTTTCAGTCGCTTTCCACATTATTGCACTGACTTACCTCTTCCGTTTTCTCAGAGGCCGTGTCGTGGTGGGACCGAAATTTGCATTCCTCGGGCGATTTCAGGGGCCGATGAGAGAGTTGAAGGGTCTTGAAAAAAGCCGGATAGCCGTTCCACAGTCCGCTTTGCTTGCTCCTGATGCTCCTCCGTATCCTGCTCACTGGGATCTATCGACTCTTTCAGCTCAAGGAGCCAATGGGATCCTCAGGATGCCGCAAGTTTTCAAAGTGCGGATTGGTGACGCAAAGCATAGGGAGGAAGAAAGGGAGTTTGTGGGAATGGCCGACTCCTCGAAGCAGGCCGCCGAGTTCGCCCTGTCACTGGTCTCCGACTGTGAGTCCCCTCTGGTTCTGGGTGTGGAGAAAATCTCGATCTTGGATGTTTGAGGTAGCAGCCATCAGCGGTCAGCTTTCAGCTATCAGCAAGCAGTTGCCAGATAGCAGCTATCAGCTATCAGCAAGCAGTTGACAGTCCTTAGCTGCCCTTGATGTTCGATCGGTCCAGGGAATTTGTCTGCACATTCATGGTCGACGTCACAGACAGATCTGCCTTCGATAACCAACAACGTCCGGCAAGTCATGTCAACTTCCCGCCCTTGCTGATGGCTGGTTTTCTGACAACTGAGAACTGGCAACTGAGAACTGCTTGCTGATAGCTGACCGCTGATAGCTGCTATCTGGCAACTGCTTGCTGATAGCTGATGGCTGAAAGCTGATGGCTTCTTTCTGGCAACTATCTTTCAAACCCCACCCGCCGGAGCAGTGCCACAAACCTCGAATCAGATCGAAGGTTGTCCAGATCCGGGTCCACCTTTAACCAGACCAGGTAATAAGGGCGTTCCTCATAGGCCTTGTCGAGCCACTGGAGCGTTTCGTCTTTCTCACCCAGGCCGGCATAGACGATGGCCATATTGTAAGGTGAAACGTAGCTCCGCGTGGAGCCCAGCTTCAACGTCTCGATCACCTTCTCTGCCTCACTCCGCTTGCCCGATAAGGCATACGCATGGCCAAGCGACGCGTCGATCTCGGGGATGGCATCCTCGATCAATTTCGCCTTCTGGAACTCCGCGATGGCTTCCGGAAGCCTTCCGGTCTGTTCGTAGCATCTCCCCAGAAACACATGGGCCCACCAGTAATTCGGGTTCGCCCGGACGACCTCTTGAAGCTGTCGAGTTGCTTCCTCGTAGCGGCGAGCGAAGTAAAGATTGACGCCCATGTAGGTGTTGACCTGGGGCGAGAGAGGATCCAGTTCAATGGCTCTCTTGGCCTCTGCAATTCCTTCGTCGACTCTACCTGTCCATGCCAGGTAGGAGCCGTAAAACTGGTGAGCGGAGGCATCGTTGGGATTGAGCTCCAGGGCGCGTTTCAATTCTCGTTCAGCAGCCGCCCAGTCGTAGTCGTACCAGTAATAAACTATAGCCAGGGAGGTGTGGGCCTCCGAAAGCGCATTGTCAATCTTCAAGGCGCTTTGGGCCGCCGCTTTGGCCTTCGGCATGGTTTCCCTGGGCGAAAGGAACCAGTCCGCGGCGGTTACATAGTAATAAGCGACCCCATCGTAGGCCAGTGCATAAGTGGGATCCTTGGCAATCGCCTGGTTGAAATAGTAGAGTCCCTTGTCCAGGCCTTCTTTGGTAAACTTGGCGGCAAAGTATCGCCCCTTGAGGTACAACTGATAAGCCTCTGTGTTCTCCGTGTATTTCTTCGTTAATCGGTCCTTCTCGGCGCCCGTTAGCCTCACCCGCAGTTTCTCTGAAATTTCACTGGCAATATTCCTTTGCAGGGGAAGGATATCTGAAAGTTTCCGCTGATACTGTTCGCCCCAGAGGTGGCTGTTGTTGCGCACGTCCACGAGTTCGGCGCTGATGGAGAGATCGTCGCCACGCTGCAAGACCCTGCCCGTCAGAACGGCCTGGACTTTGAGTCTTCGGCCGGCCTCCTGGACATCGAGTTCGCGGCCTTTGTACTGAAAGACCGAACTTCGTGACATCACCGTGAGATTCGGCAACTGGGCCAAGCTGTTGATGAGACTTTCGGTGATCCCGTCTGAAAGGTATTCGGTGTTGGGATCTGCGGTGACGTTGACAAAGGGGAGGACCGCGAGAGAATTTATGGCTTTCCCGCTGCGGGTTTGGATATAGATCGCACCGATTACTGCGAAGAGGAGCAGAGCAAGAACCAGGATTGTACTCAACTTGTGGCGTTTGATTTCAGTGACCAGATACTCTGCGCTGGACGTCACTTGGGGTACAGGAGGGGGGACAGACTCGACGGCCGCCGCCTCTCCGCCCCTGACGATTGCCTGTGTTCCGCTCGAGCTGGCCTGGCTCGTCCGCACGCGTTTCGCCTCAAATTCCAAATCATCTTTCAGGCTTTTCAAGTCGATCTGAAAATCTTTGGCGGTTTGATAACGGGCCTCCCGATCCTTGCGCAATGCCTTGCTAACAATCCTCTCAACCTCGTTCGAAACATCGCGGGCATAACGGGCGAGGGGGGCGGGCTCGCGGTCCAAAATCGCAGCAATCACCTCACTCTTGCTCGGGCCGTCGAAGGGACCGACCCCAGCGACCGTTTCATAGAGCACCGCGCCCAAGCTGAAGATGTCGGTGCGGGCATCCACCGTGACTCCCCGGACCTGCTCGGGAGACATGTAACTTACCGTCCCCACCACCACACCCGTCTCCGTCTGGACCGTGGCCCGGGTGGGCGACTCTGAATCACAAGTCTCGGGCTCCGTCAACTTGGCCAGGCCAAAGTCCAAGACTTTGACATAGCCATCCGGACGCAGCATGATGTTTTCGGGCTTGATGTCGCGATGCACGATCCCGGCTTGATGAGCAGCGGCTAAAGCGCCGGCCACTTGAATGGCGATATCGAGGGCCCGGGTCAGGGTGATCTTTGCCTTCGCCAGTTGGTGGCGGAGCGTTTCTCCTTCGATAAACTCGGTGGCAATGAAATGGAGGTTTTCGGCGCGCCCGACATCGAAGATGGTAATGATGTTGGGATGATTCAAGGCGGAGGCGGCGCGCGCTTCCTGCTCGAACCGGAGGAGCCGTTCCTGATTCTGGATAAACTCGGCCGGCAACAACTTCAGCGCCACCTTGCGACCCAGGCGCATGTCTTCAGCGAGGTAGACCTCTCCCATCCCACCAGTACCGAGATGAGAAAGAACCCGGTAGTGAGAGAGGACGGCTCCTTCTTCGATCGGTTCCTTCATTGTTGCTGGTCTGATCTATAGATGGGTAGAAACTTCCTGAGGTTCTGCAATTCCGTCATGAAATGATTCCCCGCGAGTATACGCCCCCTCAAATTTAGGGGCAAGTTAAGGGAATGATCTGCTGTTGACCAGGGATTAAGAAGATAAGGTGTAGAATGCAAAATGAAGAAGAATTGCATTTTCATGATGATCATTGTACCGGCGCCGGAGCGCGCCTGAGTCGCTGAAGACGCGTAAGAGGATGCAGAGAGGGGGTCGGATGAATAGCCGTTGGCTGGGATTACGGGGACGATCATTGCGACTTCTCATGCTCCTCGCTCTGTGCCTGGTGCATCCAGCCTACTCTCAGGAACCGCACCGGGGAGGTCCCCTCGCGGACGCTCAGACGTGGCAGGAGAAGGGAAAAGAAGAACCAGCCGCACAGCATCATCACCCCGCCCCGCTTCCTGATAAGGCCGAGAAAACTCAAACGCCCGAACACGATCATTCGAAGATGGAAAAGATGTCCATGCCGGAAATGGAAATGCCGGTGTTGAACCCCTCAGGGATGTTTTTAATGGAGCAGGGTTCAGGCACCAGTGTTAATCCGGGTTCCTCACCTATGCACATGAAGATGGTCAACGCCCGCTCCTGGAACTTCATGTTTCACGGTTCGGCGTTTATGGGTGATATCCAGCAGAGCGGTCCGCGCGGGGGTGACAAATTCTTCTCCTCAAACGGGCTGATGGGGATGGCTCACCGCCAGGTGGGCAGCGGCAGCTTCATGATTCGAGCAATGCTGAGCTTTGAACCGGCCACAGTGACGGAGCGCCGTTATCCTTTGCTCTTTCAAACCGGGGAGACTGCTTTTGGTCAGCCCCTCGTCGACGGACAGCATCCCCATGACCTCTTTATGGAACTGAGCCTGCAGTACGCTCGCCTTCTTGGCGAGAAGACCCTGGTCGATTTCTATTTTGCTCCGGTGGGGGATCCCGCCCTCGGGCCGGTGGCCTATCCGCATCGCGTTTCCGCGGCGGAGCTTCCGCAGGCCACGCTCTCGCATCATTTGCAGGATTCCTCCCACATTGTCAACGAAGTGATCACCGCAGGGCTCAAGTTTGGCATGATTCGAATCGAGGGGAGTGGATTTCATGGCCGCGAGCCCAACGAGAACCGCTGGAACATCGATCACGGGGCGATCGATTCCTGGTCCACGCGGCTGACCCTGACACCCGCGAGCAACTGGAGCGCACAAGTGTCCGTGGGTCGATTGAAGCATCCTGAGGAACTCGAAGCCGGCGACATCGTTCGGTCGACGGCCTCGGTGACTTACAACCGGCCTTTCGCATCCGGGCATTGGGCGACCAGCCTCATCTGGGGCCGCAATCACAAGGTGGCGGAACGTCGCAACATCAATTCGTACCTGGTGGAATCGGTCATTCAATTTCAGAACAAGAACTATCTCACCGGACGAATCGAGCTGGTCGACAAGGACGAACTTTTCGACAACCAACCTGAAGTCAAGGATCTGCTCGCCCGCACGGTGGGGTCGGTTTTCCGCATCCAAGCTTACACGCTGGGGTACACGCGAGATATCATAGAGGTCGCGGGGATTAAAATCGGGTGGGGGGGGAACTTCACAGGCTATGCGGTACCTTCAGCGATCAAGCCATTTTATGGGGATCATCCGCTTGGTTTCATGATGTATCTGCGGTTGCGGTTGAAGGGCGATGATCACCTGCATCATCAGCATGGGCCTTAGTCGATATCTCTCAACGTACAAACATAGCTGGGCGGGTGAATTGCGGGAGACCCCGACCCGTAGAACTGTGGTGGTCAGGCACCAACAATTGTTTCTTTGGAATTTGGGTTTTGTTTGGAATTTGGAATTTGATCTTTTGGAGCAGCCGGGTGGCACATACATGCTTCTTGGAGAGTTACTGAGACAGGGCTTGACAGATGTGTACTCCATACAGTACGTTTCATAGTACGGATTGTCTTGAGCAGTGCATCATGGGGAAAGGAGAAGAAACGAATGAATACGGCTGACGCGGCTGAGATGCCCATCATTGATGCCCGAAACAAGTTGACCAGCCTTCCGGAGAAGCTTCAGCGCAGACCGGGGGCCATCTCGGTAACGCGGCGGGGAGAACCTGTTCTGGCCATCTTGCCGTGGGATCTTTACGAAGCGATCGTTGAGACCTTGGAGATCCTGGGAGATAACGAGCAGATGACTGCTTTGCGCCAGGGAATAAAGGAGGCGGAGGCAGGGAAGTCCATCCCTTGGGAAAAAGCCAGGAAGAGGCTCTAAGGGTGCGCTACCCAATCAGAATTACGCCCTCCGCCCTGACAATGCTGAAGGGCATTTCAGACCGCAGGATTCGGGAGAAAATCATCAGCCGCATCGATGATTTGGCGGAAGATCCTGAAAAGCAAGGCAAGCCACTGATCGAAGAACTGGCAGGCTATCGAAGTCTTCGAGCAGTGGGCCAACGATACCGGATTATCTACGGAGTCGACCGGGGCCTCGTGATCGTCATCGTGGTGGCTATTGGCATTCGCAAAGCCGGAAGTCAGAAAGACATTTATACTCTCGCCAAAAAGCTGATCCGTCTCCGCCTCGTGGAGCCTTCCAAATCGAAATGAATCCTGGCGGGATGGCGCATACGCCGACTTACAGGAGTGTTCATTTTGTGGGCCACCGGATCATGATTCAATGTTTGGGGTCGGACCAAGCCAACTGATTGAAATGGTTGTCGATGATCAAAAAGAAGGTAATATTCAGGGTTTAGAAGCTGTTTTTTGCCCCCGAAATCACCACCCCCCGGCAACATGGATCCGCGGAGAAACCTGCCGCGAGCAAATCGAAGAGGCCCTACAACGGAAGCAGTTAGAGCGGCAGAGCCAATGGAGCGACAGCCTGGCGGTGGGCAGCCCCGCTTATGTCGAAGCAGTTGGGAGCGCGAGCCAGAGGAAGGGACGTGATGTCCGCCTGGGCGGATTGCCAGTTGCGCGAGGACGAAGCGGCTTATGGGGATGATTTGGAGGGCGAAAAAGGCCGTTTAAGCCTCGAAAATACCCGGTTTTGGAACTTATTCTCTTATCCTAAAGCAACTTAGCTTGGTCCGACCCGATGCTTTCTTCCACAGAACTACGTTCCTCCGCAGGCATGCCAAGAACGCATGCCTGCGGCACCCCCGACAGGCCTGCGGCACCCGGATTTCATCTCCCGAAAAAATATTCACTGCGGGAGACCCACTCGGCGGAGCAGGTCGGCATAACGGGGATCCGAGCGAAGGCTGTCCATGTAGGGTTCCACCTTGAGATCGACCAGCACCTCGGAACGTTCCTGGTAAGCCCGGTCCAGCCACTGGAACGCCGCGTCCTTCTTTCCCAGGCCGACGCAAATGGCACCGAGGTAATAAGCTGGAACATACGTCTCCGTAGATCTGAGGCTTATAAGCTGGGCCAGCTCATTGCGGGCCTTCGTTTTTTCCCCGGAAACTGCAAACACATTCCCAAGCAGAGTATCCCAAATTCCGAATCGGGGGATCTCCTTGAGGTCAGCACCCGGGCCTCGTCCCCCGGGGTTTTGTTCCATTTGGACAGAGGCGACGATCAGCTGTTTCACCGTCTGAAATTCCGCAATGGATTCCGGATATCTCCCCATCTGCTCCAGGGTGAGTCCGAGCTGCAGTCGGCCCAGCACGAAGTTTTGATCCAGGTCGAGCGTTTTCCGGCATTGCTCCAGGGCTTCCTCATAACGGCGCGCAAAATAATAGTGCCTTCCGAGTGCGGCGTTGATGGTGGGGGAGAGAGGTTCCAACTCCAGGGCGCGGCGCACCTCGGTGAGCCCCTGATCAAACTGCCCGCGGGTCACATACCAATAAGAGTACCAATGGTGCGCATTAGCATCATTCGGATTGAGCTGGATGGCCCGCTCGAACTCCTTCTGGGACTGCGGCCAGTCCCAGTCATACATCAGTCGAATGTAAGCCAATGAAGTATGCGCTTCCGCTAGGCTGTCATCAATCTGCAGGGCCTTGAGAGCAGCGACCTCCGCCCGAGGCATGGCTTCTCGCGGTCTTAGAGCATCGTATCCCACTGAGCCCAGCAGGGCATAAGCATCGGCAATCCCGGTATAGGCGAGCGCATATTGGGGGTCTTTTTCAATGGCCTGCTGAAAATAGCCGATGCTTTTCGTCAATTGCGAGACGGTCCGCTTCTGCCAGTGGTAACGGCCTTTGAGGTAGAGATTGTAGGCCTCGGTACTCTCCGTGTAACGCTTGGTCAATCGCTTCTTCTCTTCCCCGGTCAACGGGGGCAACAGCTTCTCCGAGATGTCGCGAGCCATCCCTTCCTGGACAATCAGAATGTCAGAAAGCTTCACGTTGTAATGGGCACCCCAGAGCTCCACGCCGGTCTTCACATCAATCAAATCCGCCTGAACCAGCAAGGCATCGCCCCGCTGGATGACGGTTCCGGTGACCACATAGTCCACGCTAAGTTTGCGACCGATTTCGCGGGGGTCCATTTTCGAGCCCTTGTAAATGATCACAGTCGTTCTCGCCATGACCCGTAATTGAGGCAGGTGGGAGAAGGAATCAATGAGGCTTTCCGTAATCCCGTCCGGGAGGTATTCCGTACCGGGGTCCGAACTCGCGTTGGTAAACGGAAGGACCGCGAGAGAGTAGGTGGATTTCTTTTCCCCCCGCAACCTGAAGTACAGGCCCACCCCAACGAGCACGAGGAGCACGCCGATGATGACATTGCGCACGAGAATCCGGCGCCGAATATCCTTAGCGTAGTGCTCTCTTCTCGGAGAGGCTGGGGAGATGAGTTCGGCGGGACTCCGGGTGATTGCCTCTCCTTTGTTTCCAGTGGCTCCAGGGCTCCATCCGGCTGGGGCGGAACGGTCCCGTTTGGCCTCAAATTCCAAGTCTGCTTTCAGGGTTTTCAGATCGATCTGAAGATCCTTGATTCCCTGATAACGTGCTTCGCGGTCTTTGCACAGCGCTTTGCTGACAATCCGCTCAAGCTCCGGGGGAATATCCCGCAAGAACCGCGCCAGGGGCGGGGCTTCCTGGCTTAGAATCGCTGCGATCACCTCATTCTTGGAGGCGCCTTCAAAGGGCGTTCGGCCGGTTACCATTTCATACAGCACGGTGCCCAAGCTGAAGACATCCGTTCGGGCGTCCACGATTTCTCCCCGCGCTTGTTCCGGCGACATGTAATTCGCCGTGCCCATGACTATCCCGATGTCGGTATTGTTTCTGTCCTGGGAAGAACCTTGTGAACTGGAGGCGGGCCGTTCGGTCCGTTTGGAGAGGCCAAAGTCCAGGACTTTGACGATACCATCCGGCCGCAGCATGATATTCTCGGGCTTGATATCGCGATGAATAATCCCGGCCTGATGGGCTGCGGTCAACGCCCCGGCCACTTGAATGGCTACCCCAAGCGCTTCTCCCAGGGGCATGACTGCTCGTGAAAGACGCTGCCTTAGAGTCTCACCTTCGATGTATTCGGTGACGATGAAGTGGATATTGTCGATGTGTCCGGTGTCAAAAATGGAGAGGATGTTGGGGTGATTGAGTGCGGAAACAGCACGACCCTCCTGTTCAAATCGATTCAACCGCTCGGCATTGCTAAAGATGTAACCCGGCAGGACCTTCAGAGCGACTTGTCGGTCCAACCTGACATCGCGTGCCACATAAACTTCGCCCATGCCGCCTGCGCCCGCCAGGGAGATAATCTTGTAAGGGCCGATTTTTCGACCCACCCACGAATCGGGACCCTGATCTTTGATCAAGTCACTGGCGACCTGGGCCGCGGGCTTTTCAATAAAGTTGTCAGCTTTCGCGTCGGCGTCCAAAAGCGTTTCAACTTCGCTTCGCAAGGCTTCATCCCTGCCGCAGGTCTGGTCGAGGAAAGCCGCCCGCTCACTGGGAATCCGCTCCAGGGCCGATCGAAAGAGTTCGTTGATTTGTTTCCAGCGTTCAGAGTCCATAAAGACGGTTGTCAGTTGCCCGTTCTCAGTTATCAGTTTCTAATTGTCAGTTCTCAGTTGTCAGTTGTCAGAGGGTGTAACCAGGGCTCAGAAGTCAGAGGTCAGAAGCCAAAAATCGGATATTAGACTGAAGATCGCCAGTTCGAAAATTCCACATTACTGAGTGCGTCTTTGTTCTGACTTCCGACTTCTGACCTCCGACCTTTGGCATCTCGGCAGCATTCAATCTGGAGTTTGGCCAAGGCAACGCGCACGAGAGCTCTCGTTTACAGTTTCGAGGCTTACTGGTCGCTCGTCACTTTTCACGGATCACATGTTCCTGCCTCAGGGCTCGATAAAGCCAGGCCTTCGCTTCCCGCCATTCCCGTTCAACGGTGGTCGGAGAGATCTCGAGCGCGGCTGCCGTTTCTTCGATGTTCAGTCCTCCAAAATAGCGCAGTTCGACGATCTGACCTTTACGCAGATCAAGCGTCTCCAGCTCTCGAAGCGCATGATCCACTGCTATGACCTCCAGAGGTGTTTCTGTTGATACCTCGGCCGCTCCGTCCAGCGAAACCCTCAGGGCGCCACCTCCCCGCTTAGCGTAGTGACGGCTCCGCGCATAGTCCACCAGGATCTGACGCATCAATCGGGCTGCGACCGCAAGAAAATGGGACCGGTTTTGCCAATGCATCTTCTTGACGCCCGTGAGACGAATGTACGCCTCGTTAATGAGAGCGGAACTTTGTAGCGAGTGGCCGGGATGCTCTCGAATCATGTAGTGGTGAGCGATTCGACGCAGTTCGCCATAAACCAGTGGAATCAACTTGTCCAGCGCAGTCTTGTCCCCATGATTCCACTCTTCGAGTAACTGATTGAAATCGCTCAGGGGGGTCGTGATCATTCGCCTCCTCACCGTTTGGCGGGCACCATCCGGCATTGATTTATTCTAGCATCAATTTGCCTTGCCACGCGACTCTATCCCCCAAAAATCTTAATGCGATGGAGGGTTTTTCCAGAGGTCTAACATTGCTCGGTGTGGTGAGTTGAAAAGTGTGACACAGGATAATTGCGATTACCTCAACTGGGTCGCAAAACCTCCATCCTCTTTTTTCTTGGTAGGCCAACTGAAAGATCTTGCAGGTTGTAACTCATTTGAAATAAATATCATACCAAATTTGTGAAAACCATCTCTAATAAATGAAGGAGTTCTCCTGTAATTCTCGCTTTACTTAGTAGGCGCATTGATAAAAGTGATCCTCAGAGGCATTCGGCGCCAGCGGGCAGGGAATGACCCCCTTTCTCCTCTCCCTAAAGAGTCCCTGCCCCACTGAAAAGAAAGCCAACCGTTTAATAACCCGGAAAGGAGCAAAGGCTATGCGACGGACTCTTCGATCTCTTCTTGTCATTGGTGTTGTGTTGGTGTGCACCGGTGTCCTGTTTGCACAAGGAAAGCAGGCCGACCGGGACAAAGAAGGAAAGCGCACGATCAAAGTCATGACCTATAACGTGGACGAGGGGACGGATTTCGTAGAGGCCCTGGGTGCTCAGACCTTCGACCAATTCCTTGCAGCTGTCGAGCTCACGCTGAACAACGTTATTGCCTCGAACCCGCCCTTGCGCATGAAAGGGATTGCCCATCAAATTGCAGAAACTCAACCCGATCTGGTCGGGCTGCAGGAGGTGACTACATGGAGGGTCGGTCCAGGCCCGAACCCGACCCATATCCAATTCGATATGCTGCAGGAACTGCTCGATGCCCTCGAAGACCAAGGTCAACACTACGTTCCTGTCGTGGTCGTGCATGATTTTATCTTACAGGCGCCGCTGCCCGATCTAACCACGTTCGTAGAGGCGATGGACAGTGATGTCATTTTGGCGCGCTCGGAGAAGCATCAGGATCAAGACGGGTTGCGGCTCTCGAACGTCCAGACACAATCCTTCCAGACCCTTTTAACCCTTCCGACGCTCATCGGTTCTCTGACCTCCATCCGCGGGTGGGGATCGGTGGATGTGACCTTTCATCATGAGTCATTCCGATTCATCGTCACCCATCTGGAAAATGTCATCCCGCAAGCGCCGGTGACGGCGCTGATTCAGCAGGCGCAGGCGGCGGAGTTGATCCTGGGGCCCGCCAACACCTTGATGCCGGTGATCATCGCGGGTGACTTCAATGCGGATGCGGCGAATCCAAATGATCCAACGTTCGCGACTTATCAGGAGATGATCAACGCCGGTTTTGGAGATGCCTGGGCAGCGACACATCACCGCGATCCCGGTTTCACCTGGGGCCAGACTCCCGGGGATCGCAATCCCATTTCGACCCTGACTCAGCGGATCGACTTCGTTTTCTTCCATGGCGAGATTCGTGCCTTAAACTCCAGGCTCGCGGGCGCTGAACCGCACGACCGAATCCACGGGTTCTGGCCCTCAGACCATGCCGGAGTCAGGGCGACTTTGCAGGTGGGCAAGGATTAGGTCAGCAAGGAAGAATAAGAAACACAATAGAGACGAAGCTGAAGAAATGGGTGTTAGACGGTTGGTGAACCGGAGGAATCACCTCCCATCCGACCCCGGGTGGATCTGAAGTGCCTCCGGTTCATAAAGCCGGGTTGATTCGTAGAGCGCAATGAGGTTTCGCCATGAGCATCAATGTAGGACTGGACATCGGGGCGGTCAGTTTGAAGATGGCTGCGGTCGGCAATCCGGCCGACGAGATTGTGCTTCACGCCCTCGTTGAGAAATCGGGGGCGTTCTTCTCCGCCTTATTTCCCAAGGCAGGCGGTCTGGCCGATCGCCCCTTAATTCTCTCGCGCTATCAGCGCATTCAAGGCACCCCTGTGGAGGCGGCTTATCTTTTGTTAAAAGAATTTATCGCCCATGTCCCGGAGCAAGCAATCGAGGGGATCCGGGTGACAGGTTCAGGTGGCCGGCTCATCGCCAGGATCCTTGGTATCTCTGTAGAAAACGAGTTTCGCGCCGTTGCGAAGGGCTTGCGCACCCTTTGCCCCGAAGTGCGCACTGTGTTTGAGATGGGTGGCGAGTCGTCGAAGTACCTGCGACTGGAGCCCAAGGACACCGGCAAGCGCCTGGGAATTGTGGACTACCAAAGCAGTGCCGAGTGCGCAGCAGGGACGGGTTCGTTTATCGACCAGCAGGCGTCACGCCTGCTGTACTCCATCGAAGAGGTGGGCCCCGCCGCATGCAGGGCCAGCTGTGCCGCGCGCATCGCTGGCCGTTGTTCTGTGTTTGCGAAGAGCGACATGATTCACGCCCAGCAGAAGGGATACAAGACGGATCAGATTTTGCGCGGGCTCTGCGACGCCGTGGCGCGGAATTTCAAATCGAGCATCGTGCGGGGTAGGCCGGTTATCCCGCCCGTGGCCTTCATCGGCGCGGTCGCGCTCAATCAGGGTGTTTGCAATGCCCTGCGCGAAGCATTCAAGCTTAAAGAAGAGGACTTTCTAATCCCCGAACTCTTCAACTGGATGGGTGCGTTGGGTGCCGCTCTCTTCGAGGCGGAAGAACGGAGGAAGAGGCCCTTCAAGTCCATCCACCTGTTGGAGGAGGAAAAAGCGACAGGAAGGGAGTTCGCGTGTGGTCATCCACTTTCAATGGCCAATGTACTCCTGCTGCGCAACCAGGTGAAGCAAGTGGATCTCCCGTCGCCAGGACAACGAATCGAGGCTTACCTCGGCATCGATGTCGGTTCAGTCAGCACAAATCTCGTGGTGACCGACGCGGAAGGAAACCTGCTGAAGGAGATTTATCTTTACACCGAGGGCCGGCCCATTGAGGTCGTGAGCCGCGGGCTGAAGACCATCGAGGCGGAGCTCGGATCTTCCCTCGACATCCATGGCGTGGGAACGACGGGCTCCGGACGCGAGCTGATCGGTGAACTGGTTGGTGCAGATACCGTGAATGACGAGATTACGGCACACAAAACCGGCGCGATGCACGTTTGTCAGCAAAATAGGATCGAGCCCGTGGACACCATCTTCGAGATCGGCGGACAGGACTCCAAGTTCATCAGCTTGGAGAAAGGTGTCGTCGTGGACTTCGCCATGAATGAGGCTTGTGCAGCGGGCACCGGCTCGTTTCTCGAGGAGCAGGCTGAGAAACTGGGGATTTCCATCAAGGGCCAGTTTGCCCAACTGGCGCTCTCCTCCGCCCGTCCCGCCCAACTGGGTGAACGGTGCACCGTCTTTATGGAGCGGGATGTCACGGCGCTGAGGCTCAGGGGCGCCGGCTTGGCTGACCTGGTGGCGGGGCTGGCCTATTCCGTCGCGCTCAATTATCTCAACCGCGTGGTGCGCGACCGCAAGACGGGCAATGTCATCTTCTTCCAGGGCGGCACGGCCTACAACGACGCCGTCGCTGCGGCGTTCTCGCAAATATTGGGGAAGCGTATCATTGTCCCTCCCCACAATGGCGTGATCGGCGCCATCGGCATGGCGCTCCTAGCGCGAGATCGAATGCGGGACGCTCGACGTCCCAGCCGCTTCCGGGGTTACGACCTCTCACGGCTCCAATTCACTTCGCGTGACTTTGTCTGCCACGCCTGCTCGAACTATTGCGACATGAAGGAATTTCTGGTTGAGGGAGAACGGTCCTACTGGGGCGACCAGTGCTCAGACAAGTTTCGGAAGCGTTCGGTTTCCGACCGCAAACCGGTCATCAACGACCTGATCGAATACCGCGAGAGGCTTTTTGAAAAAGTGCTCGTGCCGCCCGGGGGTGATCGGTTGAAGGTGGGGATCCCCCGCGCCATGTTTTACTACGAGTCTTTCCCGTTCTGGGGTACCTACTTCCAGGAGCTGGGTTTCGATGTGGTGGTATCGTCACCCACCGACCGCAGGGTGGCCGTAAGCGGAGAAGAGCTGGCGATCGCCCAGCCTTGTTTTCCCGTCCAGGTGGCCCACGGACACGTCCGGGAATTGCTCGACCAGAAAGTGGATTACATTCTATTGCCCAACGCCATCAATGCGGAGGCGCCCGATTCCGAAATTCCATCGCATTTCTGTCCCTGGAACCAGACGCTGCCTTTTGTAATGCGGGTTGTGCCGCAGATTGAGCAGGCGCACAACAGGTTTCTTATACCCACGGTGCATTTCCGCTCCGGGCGGAAGTTCGTGGAGAAAGAACTGGCCGCATTCGCCGAGCGGCTTCTGATCTCCCGCCGTCAGAGCGACCGGGCTTTAATGGCCGCCTACGCCGCCCAGGACGAGTTTGTGGGCGCTTCACTCGCCGCCGGGGAAAAGGTGCTGGACGGTCTGAGGCAAAGCGGCGAGCCGGGTGTGATCCTGGTGGGACGCGCTTACAACCTCTACGACCGCGGCGTCAACTGCGATATCCCCAGGAAACTGCGCCTGCTGTACGGGGTCAACGTGATTCCCATGGATTTTCTGTCGCTCGATGGGGAAGACATCACTGAGGTTAATTCGAACATGTACTGGAACTCCGGCCGGCGCATCCTCGCCGCGGCACACCTTGCCCGCCGGTTCCCCAATCTGCACCTTGTCTACATCTCCAATTTCAAGTGCGGGCCGGATTCCTATATTAAGTCATTTCTGAACGACGCTGCGGGCAAGCCCTCCCTGGTGCTTCAGTTCGACGGCCACTCGAACGACGCCGGATTTATCACGCGCTGTGAAGCCTATCTCGATAGCAAAGGATTTCTTCGATGCCCATCTTCCACCGCTGTCATGTGAGCAACCAGGTCGAATCCTCGAACCCGCTGGCCGGCAAGAAGCTCTATCTCGCGGTCATGGCGGAGGGTAGCTCGGAAATGCTTGCGGCCGTATTCCGCCGGCTCGGCGTTGAAGCGTATGTCACGCCGCGGTCGGACAGCCGCACACTGGAACTGGGGAGTAAGGTCACCAGCGGCGACGAGTGCTATCCTGCCAAGGTGGTCCTCGGCGACCTTTTTCGTGTCATCCAGGAGCCGGGATTCGATCCGGCACGTGCGGCCTTCTTCATTCCGACAACGGACGGGCCTTGCCGGTTCGGACAGTACGCCCCATCCCTCAAGAAAGTGCTGCGTCAGGCGGGCTACCCCCAGATCGAAATCATCTCGCCTACGGACAAGAACGGCTACGCCGACCTCGGAAACATTGCTGACAAGTTTATGCGACTGGCCTGGCGTGCGGTCGTGGCATCTGACACTATTCACCGGCTCTTGCTCAAGACGCGGCCTTACGAGACCACGCCCGGCGCGGCCGACCACGCTTTCCAGGAAAGCCTGACCGACCTTTGCGAGACCATGGAGGCGGGCTGTGATGATCCAGGCTGCCACCTTCGCTCTCTGGTCAAATCCATGACTCGGGCGCGCGACCGCTTTCGCGCGATCCCCATCTGCGACGACCCCGACGTTCCCCTTATTGGCGTGGTGGGTGAGATTTTTTGTCGGTTGAATACCTTCTCCAACGAGGACTTGATCCGCCGCCTGGAGAGCTATGGCGCACAGGCCTCACTCAGCCACATCAGCGAATGGATCTATTACACCAACGAGGAACAACGGCGCCGGCTGCGGCTCGTTGGGCGAACATTTTCGCTGGAGATGTTGGGCGCCAATGTGCGTGAACACTTCCAAGAAGCGGACGAACAGGCTTTGCTGGCGCCCTTTCGGGAGGACTTTGAGGGCCACGATGAGCCGCGGGTAGAGGAGATTATCAAGCTGGCTTGGCCTTACCTGCCCGCCTCCGGGGTGCTGGGCGAAATGGTTTTGAGTATCGGTCTGGCGGCCTACCATGCCCTTCACGGGGCCGACGGCGTCATCGACATCAGCCCCTTTACCTGCATGAACGGCATTGTGAGCGAAGCCATCTATCCCAAGGTCAGCCGCGACTACGGCGGGATCCCCATCCGAAATTTTTACTTTGACGGCACCCAGTCGGACCTCGACCGGGACCTGGGGATCTATCTTGAACTCGCCCGCTCCTATCGCGAGAAGAAGCCCTTCCGGCGCCACTGCGGAGACCGCCAAGTTGAGCCAATAAGGATGGAAAGCGCAGCGAGGCCGACTGTGTCGACGAAGAGAAGGCTTAAGAGAGCCGGCATTCGTCTCTTGGGAAGGTCGAGGTATCGCAGCGTCAGACGAGGTATCAGACGATGAAGCCACGGATCTACCAAGATAAGGATCAGGAGCCGAATTGCTCTTAAAACTATTGACTTCGGAAGAGGGAGACTGGTTCGAAAAAAATGCTGCATGGCCCGTTTTATTGAATTACGTGGTAGTTCACCTTGCTGGCTCTCCGATCCGACAGTCCGTCCAAACGGTGAATTATCCAGGTATCCGGCATGAAAATCGATTGGATCAAGAAAGAAGGCCACTATGAACCGCCCTATGGAGCGACTGCTGTTCTGGACGCCGAGGATCCTGTGTATTCTTTTTGCGCTTTTTATCAGCCTGTTTGCGCTCGATGTGTTTAATGAAGGCTATGGATTCAGGAAGATGTTGTTGGCCCTGCTGATGCATCTAATCCCGACCGGTGTCATTCTGATCGTCCTGGCCATTTCCTGGCGCTGGGAATGGGTGGGGGGAATCCTGTTCCCCGCCTGTGGACTGTTCTATATTGTGAGGTTCTGGGGGCGTTTTCATTGGTCGGCCTATTTGATAATCTCCGGGCCGATGTTCCTGGTGGGTGTCCTTTTCCTGATCAACTGGTATTACAAGTCGCGCGTACAGACTGATCCTTAAAAGCTCAAAAATGGAATAGGGACCTGTCCTTCGCATTCTCTCGTTTAGAAAATAGGAAATTGCTAACTTACATTGAAGTGGAATCTGAAGTGAACTCACCGCGGCGTCCCACGAGGTGAGGCGGGGGGGGGTAAGCCATCGGACAAAAGCCCCCGGCGCCCCGCAAGGCGGGGCCGGGGCTACCAAAGCGGTTTTAAAAAGCTCGGCGTCTCAGCGATGAATCAAGTCGGGTAGGTCGAGCGAATCGGCAATCTCCGGATGCGCTTGCCGATGGAGGCAAAGATGGCGTTGGAGACCGCCGGGGCTATTGGAGGCAGCCCGGGCTCCCCGATCCCACCGGGTTTTTCCTGACTCGGCACAATGTAGGTCTCGATGACCGGCATTTCATCCATCCGCAGCACGGGGTAATCATTAAAGTTGCCTTGCATGACCCGGCCCCGGTCGATCGTAATCTCGCCTTTCAATGCGGCGGTCAGCCCCATGACAATGGCGCTCTGCATCTGGGCCTCGATGGTATCGGGATTTACATAATGGCCACAATCCACGGCGCACACGACACGATGCACCGTAACCTTCTTAAATTCCACCGTGACCTCCGCGACCTGGGCCACGTAAGTTCCAAACGATTTCACAACCGCGATTCCCATTCCCCTTTCTTCGGGAAGTTTTTTCCCCCAGCCCGCTTTGGTGGCCGCCAGCTTCAACACCCCCTTGTACCGGGGTTCGTTGGCCAGCAATTTCATGCGGAACTCATACGGATCGCTTCTCGAAGCGAAGGCGATTTCGTCCAGAAAGCACTCGTTGGCGTAAGCATGCTGCGAAGCCCACACCGATCTCCACCAACCCACCGGCACCGGAATGCTCACATTCAAGAAATCAACATGGATGTTGGGGACGGCATAGGGAAGGGAAGCCGCCACATCAACGGCACCTTTATCCAAACCCTTGAAGTTGGGGTTCATTTGAGCGTCAATGGACGGCCCAAGAATGTGATGATGCCAGGCCACCGGGAAGCCCTTGTTGTCGATCCCGGCACGAAGGAGTTGAGAGGAGGTGGGGCGATAGAAATCATGCTGCATATCGTCCTCGCGTGTCCACACCAGCATGACCGGGGCACCGGCTGCCTTGGAGATTTCAGCGGCCTGGACCATGAAATCGGGATTGGCGCGGCGGCCGAATCCTCCACCCAGCAGCGTGACGTGCACTGTAACCTTCTCCGGTTTCAGTCCAAGGAGGTGTGCTGCCATCTCCTGCCCCCAGGACGGAAATTGGGTGGGGGCCCAAATCTCGCACCGGTCAGCGCGGGCGTCGGCAGTGCAGTTCATGGGCTCCATGGTGGCATGGGCCAGGTAGGGGAATTCATAAAGGGACTCAAGGATATTCGGCGCGCTTGCCAGCGCCTTGGCCGCGTCACCCACACTGCGCGCCACCAGGCCGGGCTGTTTAGACTGCTCCGCAAACATTCTGGATATGGTGGGACTGCTCATCCCTGTATTGGGCCCCTCATCCCACTTGATGTCCAAGGCCCGCCGCCCCTCCATCGCCAGCCAGGTGTTCTCGGCGATCACGGCGATCCCATCACGGACCTTGACCACGTCGCGCACGCCTTTGATGGCCTTGGCCTTGGTGGCATCAAAGCTCACCACCTTACCACCAAACACAGGACATTGCGCCAGGGTCGCATACAGCATGCCCGGGACTCTTACATCCAGACCAAACACGGCTTTGCCTTCCACCTTTTCCCGGGTATCCAGCCGAGGCGTCTTCTTGCCGATGATGGTGAAATCCTTGGGATCTTTTAATGCGACCGTTGTGGGGACCGGCAACTTGGATGCTTTTATGGCCAATTCGCCATATGTGAGCTTTCGTCCGCTGGGCGCATGGATGACTGCACCACTCTTGGCCTTGCAGGTCGATTTATCCACTCCCCAAGTCTGCGCTGCCGCGGCAATCAACATCGTGCGCGCCGTGGCGCCCGCCTTGCGCAGAGGGGTCCACATGGTGCGGATACTCTCGCTGCCGCCTGTCCCTTGATCGCCGTACTTGGGATTGGCGTCGGCCTGTTTGATGTGAATCGTCGCCCAATCCGCTTCCAGTTCTTCTGCGACCAGCATGGGCAAAGAGGTCTGAATTCCTTGCCCCATTTCTGACTTGGTCACCCACACTGTAATCTTGCCGTCGGGCTCGATTTGCAGGAAGGCGTTTGGGGCGAAAGAGCCTCCCGCGGAATCGGCTGACGTGTTCAGTTCGTGACTGGAGGGTAAATAGAAGGCGATGACCAATCCGGTGCCGGCCAGGGCCCCGACCTTCATGAAATTTCGACGCGTCACTTTTGATGTCGTACTCATTTTGCACCTCCGGCGGCCGCGCGATGGATGGCACTGCGAATCCGCTGGTATGTTCCGCAGCGGCATATATTCCCCGACATCGCGGCATCAATGTCGGCATCTGAAGGGTTGGGAGTTTTCGCGAGAAGGGCGGCAGAGTTCATGATTTGCCCCGGCTGGCAGTAGCCACATTGCGGTACTTCTTCAGCGATCCAGGCCTTCTGAAGCGCGTGGTTGTTTTCGGGTGAGAGGCCTTCGATCGTGACCACCTTCTTCCCGGCAACATCGGAGATAGGGGTGACACATGAGCGAATGGCTTCCCCCTCCAAGTGCACCGTACAGGCACCGCACAAGGCCATACCACAGCCATACTTGGTTCCGGTCAAACCCAGCGTATCGCGCAATACCCAAAGCAACGGCATTTCGGGACTGACATCGACAGATTGCTGTTTCCCGTTCAAGGTAAAGGTAATGGGTGACATCAGAGGTCTCCTTGATGTGAATGCTGCGTAGTATAGCGCCTTGGAAAAGTGAGTGACAACGTTTTATTCTCAAGAGAGGAGAGGTTCCGGGGATCAGGTGTCGGGTGTCAGGAAAACAGTTGTCAGTTGCCAGAGGAAGTAATCGGAAGCGGATAATCAGAGGTCAGAGGTCAGGAGTCAGAGGGCGAAGGGAAGGAAGAGACTGAGAGAAGCCTTTCGATTTGAACTTTGAACTTGGAACCTTGAACTTTGAACTTAGAACTTTGGAGCTTGGACTTGGGACTTTCGACTCTGAGATTTCAACTTTGAACTTGGAACCTTGAACTTGGAACCTTTTTCTCAGTGCTATAATCCTTTAGCCGGCGGAAGTCAGCCTGTGTTTGGGTCGGTTTGTTCCGTCCGATTCATGAGTGGGGAAACGTTCGTGAGAAAAGGGTGCCTTATTGTCGTCGTGCCCCTATTAAGAGAGATGGAAGTGGCCTGCGACTTTTCGGGCGAGCAGCCTGCTCGTCCTTCAAGGAAGGACACAGTATGATCCGTCAACGCGGGCGGAGCAACACAGGGGCAAGAGCTTTGCGGGAGTTGGAAACTCCCTCCGATGACTTCTTCATGGCTTTGGCCCTTGAGGAGGCGCGGGCCGCCCGGGAGGAAGGAGAAGTCCCCGTCGGATGTGTGATCGAACTGAGAGGTCATGTCATTGCGGGAGCGCACAACCGGCCCATCGCTCTCGAAGACGCTACAGCGCATGCTGAGATCCTCGCGTTGCGGGAAGCCGGTCGCCGTCTCGGGAACTATCGACTCAACGAAGCCACTCTGTATGTTACAATTGAGCCGTGTTCCATGTGTGTGGGAGGCATCCTGCTCGCCCGCATCAGGCGCCTGGTTTACGGCGCCGCCGACGAGAAAGCGGGTGCCGTGGACAGCTTGTTTCATCTGGCGGGTGATCGCCGCTTGAACCACCAGGTCGAGGTGACCCGCGGGGTGCTCAAGGAATCATGCCGCGCCCTGATGAAGGATTTTTTTGCTGGAAAAAGAAGCTAGACCGCGAGAAACTGAATTGCTCTTTGATAGAAGTTATCGTATTTTGACGGGCGCTTCGTGGAAGTGCGGAGAGGTACCGAAGTGGTCATAACGGGGCCGCCTCGAAAGCGGTTTGGGGGCCAAAAGCTCCCGCGCGGGTTCGAATCCCGCCCTCTCCGCCAGATTTGAACAATAGGGACAGACATCTGTTTTGGCTACATCCTTGCAAAGTTTCTTAGGAGAAGGTGTCTGTCCCTGACTTTCAGATTCCCCCGGTAAAGAAGGATGATTTCCAGACCCGTGCGGTGGGAGTGGGTGCGCAAGTGCCGCTTGGGCGGTGGGCTCAGCGTGTCGTCCCGCAGATGACCGGCTGTTCACTTCAATTGGAATAAGGCTGTGAGGCAAAGCGCGAAGTCGTCCTTAAACGTTGCTCGCTACTAAAATTCTTTAAGCACCCCGATAAATCGGGGTGTCTGCCGATCTCTCCTATCCGGCTCTTTGACCGATTCTTCGGTTTCCTATTGTAGCGGGACTCACATCCAATGGAATTCCGAAGTATCTTGGCCAGGGCGCATCTCTCACCAAACTTCGGAATTCAGGACATGAAGAGACCAATGACCGCTCTCTATTCCAAACAGAGCTTTGGTTCTCTCGGTAAACCGTTGAAACGGTTTTCATTGATTTTTCCGAATTTGCTGACACCCCGATGAATCGGGGTGCTGCTGAATTGGGAACTCCAGGCTCCGCCGCTGTGCTGAGAATGGCAGCACGCCCGATCTCTTGTCAAATCCCGTATGTATTGGCAGTTTGAATATCTTCAGCTTCCACTGCGGGGTGGTTCCTTCGGCGTGAATTGAGACAATTCGTAAATGCCCAGTGCGCTCTCGAGTTTTGCAACCTCGACAACAATGCCCTCAAAACCTTCTTTGCCAAACAGTATATGTTCCTTGTCCTCGAACTGGTCTCCCAGCTCGTCAAACTCGCGCGGGGACACAACGGTCCGGATGGCGGGGAAGAGAACGGTATCTTCGCGCGCCTCGTGAGGCCGGTACATTCGGATGAAGAGGCTGAGATCCGCGGCCAGGGCCTTTCGTCCTCCTTCGTCCTTGAGCATGGCCGCCGTTCCACCTTTCTGAATCCTCGCTGTTAACTGCCGCCCGGCTTGATGTTGCTCCCGCAGCACCCGCACCAGCTCGACCAGCTTCCCGGCCTTTTCGAATCGCGGGAAGAGATAATCCTCTTCAAGCTTCTCATGGTAGTTTTCAATGAAATTCCGGATGATCCCGGCCGCTCCTAAAAGAGCTTCTAGCGGGAATTCCTTTCCGACGTTCAAGCGGTGCTGAATCTCATCGTAGATCAAGAGCACCCGGTTTAGAACTCCGTGTTCGCGCATGAGATCTTCTGGAGGGGCGATGTCCTCGAGGGCTGTTTCCTCCGCGCCTTTGCTCTTAGGATGCTTTGATTCTTTCTGGAAAGGAAATAAAAGGGATGTTGTGAACGCGGCTCCGGTTATCTGCAAACCGCTTTTGATTAAGAATCTTCGGCGGTGTTCAAATGGCTTCATCAAGAACCTCCGTAAACATTGAGTTGGGGCAGAATCAAGTGTGTCATCCGGGGTGAGGAGTTTTGTGGCGGTGGTCTTTGCGAGGCAGCCAATGAACCCCCAGGACGAAAACAATTCTGTCCAGGCTGGTGTTTCTCGGCAGGCCGGGCCACATTGCCTCTCAGGCTTTGTTGCGAAAGATGGCGTAATCCAGCGAAATAGCACCCGCTCCCACCGCCGCCAGCGTGAATGCGGCCACCGCCAGCAACAAGGGGAGTTGGTAGTTTCCGACATTCAAGAGGGAGCCTTGCGGAAGATGCACCCGCCAAAGAGCAATGGCCATTTCACCCGCCAGAAGAAGGCCGGAGACTCGAGTGAAAAGCCCGGCGATCAAAAGGGCTCCCCCAAGAAGCTCCAGCACCCCTGCGATGTAAGCAAAGTAAGATGGGAAACCCATATGGGCGAATGATTGCGTCCATTGTTGCGAGTGAGCCACCTTGGGATAGCCATGATAGATGAAGACAATCCCGATCCCCCAACGCAACAGCAGGAGTGCCAGCGGCCTCAGCATTTCCAGTTTTTTCATCTTTTTTGTTCTCCAAGACCAGCGAGCCACAAGGAGCAAGAGGGACAGGCGCCTGTTTTGGCTCCATCCCTGAAATGGACAAAATGAACAAGGGACAGACACCTGTTTTGCTCTATCCTTGAAAAGTTTATTAGGAGAAGGTGTCTGTCCCTAAACTCCCAAGAATAAGGCAGACGAGGACGTCTGCCGCACGCTAAACCTCTTCCACCAAGACGCGATGAATTTCGGCCACGCTCCAGGCTTGCGCGAAGCAGCCCTTGCCCGCTGGCCGGAGGGAATCGTCAGCGGGCACTTGGATGTCGCCATCGAAAATCTCAGGAATCTGACCAACCCCCTCGTTCAGCATGTATTGAATCAGCGGTTCGAGAAGGCCGCGGACATGCTTCTTATTCCCGGCGGTGCGCGTATGGGCGTTCAAAAACGCAGTTGCATATGGCCCCAGCAGCCACGGCCACACCGTGCCCTGGTGATAGGAACTATCGCGATCGTAAGCATTCCCCTGGTACAGCCCGCGATAGTGCGGGTCGTTCCTTGCCAGGGTTCGCAGCCCGAAGGGGGTCAACAGGTTCTTGGTGACAACCGCCACGACGGGTTTGCGGTGCTGCCTCTCAAGGGGGGAGAAGGGAAGCGTCATGGCGAATAATTGATTGGGCCGGAGTGAAGCGTCAATCCCGCCTTCGTTGACCACGTCATTCAAATATCCCGCCGCAGGGTTCCAGAAAACCTCAGTGAAGCTTTTCTGCGCCTGGCGGGCGAGCGATCCCAATTCCTTTGCTCTTTTACGGTCACCCAGTTTCCTGGCAAGAAATTCCAGCACTTTCAGGGCATTACACCATAGGGCGCAAATCTCCACGGCTTTCCCCTGCCGTGGCGTGAACGTCAGATCTCTGATCCCGGCATCCATCCATGTGAGTTGATCCGCTTCCGTGCCGGCTGAGAGAAGCGCGTCATCCGACATGTGAATTCCAAATCGCGTTCCCCGGCGATGACACTCGAAGCTCTCGACCAAGGCGTCATAAAAGCTCTGTTTCACGAATTTCACATCGTCGGTTCGCCGGGCCAGTTCGTACACCAGATGGAACAGCCACAGTGTGGCGTCCGCGGTGTTGTATTCAGCGTCTTGTCCGGCCTCCGGGTGATCCACAAATCGATTGGGGATCAAACCGTCGCGCATGGAACGAACAAAGGTGGTCATAATCTCCCGGGCTACGGGATAGTCGTTCGTCACAAAGAGCAGCCCCGGGATCGAAATCATGGTGTCCCGCCCCCAATCCGTAAACCAGGGGTAACCGGCAATGACGGTTTGGAAATCCTTTCCCCGTCGCACCAGAAATTGATTCGCGGCTTGGCGCAGGTAGAAAGAGGCGTCCTCTGTCGATTTGATTCCCTTCATCAACCCCTGACGTCGTTCCAGTTCCCGCTGTTTAATCACTGCGAAGCGTTGGAACTCGGCGTCTCGGGTCAGATCAGACCATTCTTCCGCACTGGCAAAAAACCAGAGAGAGGTCCCGTTCTCGACGAGGGTCCTGAAGTACCCAGGACTGAACAGATCCTCCGAAAAATCGAGCCCGCGCTCCTGCTCCCGGACGTATTCGAAGTTCTTGTACCAGTACCCATCCCGCGAAAAGAAATCCGCGGTATGTCGCACCACCAACGGAGGGAGTCCCGGGTAGGGAGAAAACTTCACGTGGTGTTCTCCGATTTCGGGTTCCCGTTGAAGGGAGTCGTTTTCGTGTGTCAGGGAATGGTAATCGCGATAGGCCAGAAGCGGGCGAATATCAAACTGGGCTTCCGACTCTGCCGGCCCGTTGAAAACATATTCGATACAGGTGGCATTGTGGCCGTGGACCATGAAGACCGTCTTTTGGATCCGCCAGGCGCCCACGAGGAAGGTAGAAACCGGGAAGAAGTGTCTTTGAAATCGAACCAGGAACTGGTATCCCTGAGGATGGATGGCTCCTGGAAATTGGTTGGAACTCAGATCGATTCGGGCGCCCTCCAACACCAGCGTCTCCTCGAATCTGGAGAGCAGCACAAATCGCTTGACCGGGGGCTCCAGCGCGGCTACCAGCAACCCATGATAGCGGCGGGTGTTCATGCCGCACAGCGTAGAGCTGGCGAATCCGCCTAAACCATTGACCTCAAGCCACTCCCGGGTCGCGCTCCGAGCCAGAGTGGAACACACGTCTTGACTGAATTCGATCATGATGCTGCCGCCGTCAACAAGCAGGCCTGTGGACCCGCGAGGTGGTGTGGGAAATGGCCCGGGGGCGGCCCCATCGGGTGTCGCCGGGCTGGGGGAGATTTCCGGATGATTTTTTCACCCTTTATGATAGACTGACGGAGCTCTTTTCTTCCTGGTCATGGAGGCGATAAGGACACTGTACCGGAAAGAACGATTCTACTTCAATCCCGCTCACCCGTCCATGAATTCAGGATTCACTCGGCCCAGCAAGGGTTGAATCCCGCGGTTGACTCACTTCATCCCCGAGCGTCGGTGGTTTCGATCCAAAAACCCTCGTGGGAGGGAGTGGCCTTGTCGTTTCACAGCAAGAATGGCCCGGGGATTGAGCAATTCCGGGGGTTAAGTTTTATTCCGATTTGTGATTGGCGTCACAATCTTCAGCATGGACTGCGCTACCGTAATATGTGCCACGGTGAACGATAATGACCTCTTTGTCTCTTTCGCAGATCCGGAATGAACTCAACCCGCACACGGAATCGCGAGTTTAAGCCCGTGTGACACGTTTTTGTAACAATCGTATTCGAAACTATATCTTGCCAGTTTAGTCGGATGATGTCTGCAAGGAGAGGCGGGCAAAGAAATGAAGAACAGAGGCGGTTTTCCCATGAAACATTCGGTCCGAGGGATCATTGCCAGGGCCAGTGGGCCTTCCGGGGCGCGGCGGGGTCTTCGCCGAATGGGTTCGAACCACGGCTTCTCGATGTTGGAAATGATAGTCGTCGCTTCGTTGATACTCACAGTGGGTTCCATTGCTTTTCCGCGGTTGATTCAGATGCGAGAGAATTTCAATTTGCAGGGCGACATCCGGGTTGTCCAGACCACCGTTCAGACTGCCCGGTACAACGCCGTTGCACAAGGCCGACAATATAAGATCATTTTTACGAAGAATCCGATCCCTCAGATGCAGATCCAGAGAGATGAGGCGGCCGATCCTCAAAATCCACTTCACGCGGCCAACTTTGTAAACCGCGGCGGTCCCGTTATCCTGTCCAAAGGAGTACAGCTTGCTAAAGAAGGAACCCTGCTGTGTGACTTCAGCGGTACCGTGACCTCCACGGGCTTTGATGTGACTCAGGGCGAGCCGTACGCGGATATGTCGAATAGCAAGACGGGCAAGGATTATTCTGTGTTCATCTCCGTTCTGGGACGCGCGCGCATTGTGCAGAACCACTAGGTAGGGACATGCCTATGAACTCACATTTGTCAAATGGTGCCTCTCCCGATGACCGAACGAATGACCGGCAGTCTGTTCGATTCAGGATGGAGCGTGGCTTCTCCATTCTCGAGTTGATGATCGCACTGTTTGTTCTTCTTTTTGGTTTCATCGCGATGGCCAATCTCATAGCCACCAGCATCGTGGTGAACCGGTCATCCAATCGACTGACTTCTCTGACGCAGTTGGCTTCTGAAAAGCTGGAAGAACTCCGCTCGTATGACGTCAATGATCCACTTGCCCATGCAGGGGGATCGCTCGGTAACGACGTGACTGCCCTTGTCGTTGATGCGACCGGAAACCATACGGTCTCATATTTTGATGCGGTTTATCTCAACCAGCGGAATGGGTCCATCACCCGGACCGGGGGCCCTGATGATACAGGTGGGTATCCCACAGAGACCACGACGATCGACGGGACCACGACGACCGGCAATCTGGGTGGAGAACCCACTCAGGTGAGCTATCGACGGAGATGGTTGATTGAAAGCAATACACCCATCAACGGAGCGACTCAGATCACGGTGGAGGTGGCTGTCAAGACAAACAAATTGTCGGATCCGGATTCTCCGGGAACGGTGAATAATTTTCGACAAGTGATCCGAATGAGAGCCATCCGGTAGAAAGACAGCAGAGGTTTCGTGAGGATGATCTTCCAAGTTCTCTTCTTTTGCGAAAAGTGAGTAAGTTATGATGCTAAATGATTCAATAGCCTCAAGGGTTGACTCCCACCACCGCGAGCCCACCCCGTGCATGAAGCGAAGGACCAATTCCTCCGGCTTTACCCTCTTGGAAATGCTAGTAGGGATCATTCTCATGGTGGTTCTGGGCGGGATGGTGTTCTCCCTCTTCAACAAGCACGCCGTGGTTTACAAGTTGCAGCAGGAAGTCACCGAATTGAACTTGGGCCTGCGCTCCGGGCTGGAGCTGATTTCAGCCGATTTGCTGAACGCGGGCGCAAACCTATCGTCGGGGGGCTCTCAAAGATTTCCAGCTCCCGTGATTGTCCGGAAGAATGATAACGGCAACTTCGATTCCATCACTGTCTATCAAGGTTTTAAGGAGGACGATGCCAATAATTATCTTCCTCCCACCACGCTGTCCACATTAAATGGGACAAACCCTCCTGGAGTGCCACTCCGCATCGACAACACTGCAACGTTGTATCTCGATCCTGCGCCATTTCCGGGGCTAACTCCGAGTCAAGCCGCCACTAAAACCGCCGGTTTGCTGACTTCAGGGACCTTTATTGTTATCGTGAACACGGACACCAGCGATCCAAACTATGGCCAGATCGCCCCGCTCACCCTGACCGCTGATTCTGCAACGGCTGGAGCTGGAGCGCGGGTTCAAATTACGAAAGTCGGGACAGCCGATAATAGGACCATAAGATCTGGATTGACCGTGTTTTCAAAACTGGGCACCTCCTTTCCATTTGGTGCCATGGTTGTGAAATTGGCCCCCCCCGTGATTTATGAGGTGGATACGACGGACCCTCTCCGGCCCCAACTGCAAAGGACCACCAGGACTTCAGTATCAGACTCGACGCTTCAGTTGGTATCGAACCTACTTAGTTTCTCGCAGAGAGCTCGGTTGGCGACGGGGGTGTTCAATGATCCGGCAAATTATACGCGACCGGGGAGCCCCACTAACCCTCCTGCGGGCAATGATTTTTCACTGATCGAGTCGTTGGAAGTGACTCTGGCGGGAAGAACTTCAAGCGATCGCATTGATCGATATCAAAGCGCCATAGATCCGACCAAGACATTTCGGCTTAGTACTTTAACCACCACGGTTGCTCTCCGCAACAAGGTTAACTGACGAATTGAGGTGTCACTATGAAGCACGAAAAGCTCTCCCGCGGACTTCGTATCCTGAGGCGTCGCGTGCATGCCAAGGGCAGGGACAAAAAAGGTGTAGCACTTATCACGGCGCTCATCTTCCTGGGTGTGACCATGCTTCTCGGGCTTTCCATCATGCTGACCACCTCCAGCGACGTGTTCATCAGTGGCACCATGCGCAACTCCAAGACCGCCTTTTACGCCGCGGATGCCGGAGTCAGCGTAATGCGGACAGCCCTGGTCAACGCCCTGAAAGCAGCCACGCCGCCTAACCTGGCGGATTATACGCAAACTGTTTTTCCATGCACTCAGGATTTCAGCAATGGGATTAAGAACACAGCGCTGGGTAATGCGGGCAATGGCAATGCCCGGACTTTAAGTTCGTATTCCAGCTATGGGGATTCGGGAGCAAGGTATACCATTGACACCACCAATGATGGTGCCGGCCAACCCCGTACGTCTTTCAGTTGCGTCAATGTTCAGGCTCCTGCGCAACCTTTTGCTCAGAATGCTTCACGGAATGAACTGTATATGTTCGCCTATCAGATTACCTCCAATGGGGATGTTCCGGGAGGGGCCGGAAATATTGCGGCCAGCTCGGTGATTGAAAAGGGCACCATTACCTACAGCGTTGATGTCGATGTCATCGACACCGCCACTCAGTATTTCAATCTCCTCTTTTCCTTTGCGGGCTATGGGATGTTTATCGACAATTACGACCCCCACAGTGGATCGACGCTCCTCCACGGCACCATCACGGGACGTGTTCACACAAACGGAGAATGGGGGTTTTCCACCGGCAGCCCGAACTACGTCTTCACCGACCAAGTCAGCAGTGTGAATCAGAACGCATGCTACTATTTCAGCTCCTGTGTGGATCGCAACGCGGCTTCCGCGACGTCGGGGGGGCAGACGATCGCACCGCAGTTCATGTCCGGCTTTACCCGCGGAACCACGGCGGTTCCGTTGCCGGGAAATTCCAACAACCAGGCGGCCGCAGTTTTCAATGGGGCCGGCTTCGATCCTAACAATATCGTGGACAGCAACGGAAACCCGGTGATTCAACCCTCTCCGGCTTGCCTGCAAAGCACTTGCGCACCTCAACGGAACGTTGTCGGCTTAGTGAATGCAAGTGGCGCCGCTTATTCATCCGGGACAACCGGAGTGTACGTTCCTGTCACTCAGTACACAGACCCTTACACCCACATTACGACGACCACCACTGCAGGCGCAGGCATCTATGTCAACGGCAGCGTCGACAACATGACACTGGATGCCAGGACCGCAGGCTTACAGATCTATTCGATCACTCAAGGGTCCAACACCACGACGGTGACTTACAACCTGCTGCCGACCGGCCAATGCCCAACAGGTTCTACAACCGTCACGAGAGGCGGGAGCACGCTCAGCGCTTGTGGATTGCCGACTAACGCCTATCCGGTGAATCCGAATCGGCCGCTCGCAATCCAGCCTGCAACCTCTCTCTCCTTGTACGTGAATGGAAATATCAATAGTTTGCACGGCCCGGGTGCGGGACTTCCGGCAGTACAGGATCACGCCGCAATGACCATCACCGCAACAGGAAATATTACTATTACGGGGGATCTGATTTACAACACACGGCCGGTTACAATGACCCAAGGGCAGGTGGCTCCGGGTGTACCTCCGAACAGTCCTCCTGGAACCCTGATTCCGGGTAACGACAATGGCCAAGCTCTCGGGATCTACACAGCCACCGGCAACATCTTTCTGGACGTTGGTGGTATTTCCTCACGAAATATCGAAGTAGACGCTTCCATGGCGACTCTGAGTAACGGTGGGAGCGGAGGAATCACCATTGGTACTAATGGTGTGTACGCCAACAACATCAATATCGTTGGGGGACGCATCCAGAATAACATCATGACGTTAGGGAATTCGAGCACGGTTCGCAACGTGCTGTTTGATCGTCGATATGCAAACAGTGCCTATGCACCCCCTTTCTTCCCGAGTACGAGCGGGGCGGTGGTACGTGGGACAAACCATGCTTATACCTATACAGTGGTTTCGGATCCTGATTCCTTGAAGGCGATCGCCACGACGTATGTGGTCCCGTCGCGGCTGGTCACGGCGGCGAATGCCGGCCATTAAAGAAAATCCCCCCGAGTAGAATTTGGGGCACCGAGGATGCTTTACTTGAGGATAATCTCAGAGCATGTGGCTGAAGCAGATCGGTGCCCCGACAATTTCCTGCCCCAGTTGGTTTGAAACCTCCTTGCGACAATCCCAGGGACTCTTAAAATAATTGTAGGGGCGTCCGCCACGGCGGACGCCCCTACACCCCCCTCTTTTTCTGCTTGAATTTTTTTACGGACCAGCCTTTAATTCTTGAGAAATTGCTGCAGCCAAAATTCAATACTCCCACGCCGTATTCAGGATGCCATTGTCACCCATCACCATAAGAAAGCCCATACTTGCACTCTCAATCTGGAGGCCTAATGTTTTCTTGCTCGCGTACTGAAATTCGATACTTCGCTTTAGTGTTGTTGTGCTTGGTTTTGACCTTCGGCGATGTCCCTTTGCCCGCCCAGGAAAAACAACCGCCAGAGGGTTCCGTAGGTTCGGTCCAACCTGCTCGTATCACTCCCTCCCCGCTGCCTGCCAAGGCGGGAGAGCCCGAGGGACACCTGCTTCCGAACGGGTGGAAGCTGACCCCGGCCGGAACCCACGTGTCGCTGGGTGATCTCCCGTTGCGAATTGCAGTCAGCCCTGACGGAAAACTCGTGGTGACCACCAACAATGGTTACGGGGCCCAGGGTTTGACGGTCATTGATGTGGAGCAGCAGGAAAAGGTTCTGTCCATCCCCATGGAGCGTGCCTGGCTCGGACTGCAATTTTCCAGTGATGGAAAGAAGCTGTATGCCTCAGGAGGAGGGGACAACAAGATTTTTATTTATGGCACGGACCGCGGAATCCAACCCCGGGCCGAAGAAATCGTGATCGGGGACCGGGAGCAGTCCCTGTTCGCCTCCGGCCTGTGCCTCGATGCCCAGGGAAGTAGGCTCTATACGGCGCTTAATCTGTCCAATGAGCTCGCGGTCGTGGATCTGAAAACGAAGAGTGTTGCCCGAAAAATTGGGGTGGGCGATCATCCTTACACCTGCGTGGTCTCGCCCGATGGCCACCAAGTATACGTCAGCAATTGGGGTTCTCGGTCCGTGTCTGTAGTAGATACGGTTGCCCTGAATGAAATCCGTCGGATTACCGTGGGTGACCATCCCAACGACCTTGTCCTCGCTCCCAACGGGAAACGTCTTTACGTGGCGAATGCCAATTCGAATTCCGTGTCAGTCGTGGACCTCGCGGCTCACCGGACCATTGAGACCATCTCGGTGGCGCTCTATCCGAACTCTCCCATCGGGTCCACTACCAACGCGATCGCCATGAGCCATGATGGCAGAAGGTTATTCGTGGCCAATGCCGATAACAATGCCGTGGCGGTGATCGCACTTGCCGGGCAAGGACGCGCCCGGAGTGTTGTCGACGGCTTTATCCCGGTGGGATGGTACCCCACGGCCCTGGTGTTGAGCCCGGACGACAAAACGCTCTATGTGACCAGCGGAAAGGGATTGGCGTCGAAAGCCAATCCGCGGGGTCCAAACCCAAATGTAAAACGAACCAAGGAAACCGAATACATTGGCCGCATGTTCGCCGGAGTATTGAGTATCATCCCCGTCCCGGGGCCGGCGGCGTTAAAGAGATTCACCGCGCAAGTTTACGGAAATTCACCGTACCAGCCGATTCTGAAGACCTCTCCAGTCCTGACGGCCATTCCTCGAAGGGCGGGGGAGGATTCACCCATCAAGCATGTCATCTACATCATTAAAGAGAACCGAACCTACGACCAGGTTTTCGGCGACATCAAAGAAGGCAATGGTGACCCGAATCTGGCGCTATTTGGCGATGAAGTGACACCCAACCATCATGCGCTGGTGCGACAGTTTGTTTTGCTTGATAATTTCTATGCTAATGCCGAAGTAAGCGCCGATGGCCACAACTGGTCGATGGCGGCCTATGCGACGGACTACGTGGAAAAGACCTGGCCCACGAACTACTCCGAGCGGGGCCGCGAGTACGATTATGAAGGAGGCGTTGAGGTCTCCAACCCCACGCGGGGATTTCTGTGGGACTATGCGGCCCGGGCCGGTGTGAGTTATCGAAGCTACGGGGAGTTCATCGAGGCCTCCAAGTCCCCCGAACTTCCCTCGCGCGCCCGTGAAAAAAGCCTGGAAGGTCATTTTGACCCCATGTATCGCCCTTGGGATCTCAATTACCCTGACCAGAAACGCGTGGATGAATGGCTTCGAGAGTTCCGTGAGTTCGAAGAGAAGGGCCATCTTCCCCGCCTCCAAATCCTTCGGCTTCCGAACGATCATACCGAGGGGACGGCGGCGGGAAAACCGACACCTCGGGCCTTTGTGGCCGACAATGACCTGGCTTTGGGTCGGCTGGTGGAAGCCGTTTCACAGAGCGTTTATTGGAAAAGTACGGCGATCTTCGTGGTCGAAGACGACGCCCAGAACGGGCCCGACCACGTCGATGCCCATCGCACCGTGGCGCTGGTGGTCAGCCCTTACACCAAACATGGTTTCGTCGACTCGACCATGTACTCCACTTCTTCGATGCTTCGCACGATCGAGCTGGTTCTCGGGCTGCCGCCCATGAGCCAGTACGACGCGGCGGCAACACCCATGTGGAACTCCTTTACCGAGACCGCGGATCTCAAGCCCTTCACCGCCCTTCCTGTCCCAGTGCCGCTCGATGAAAAGAACCCTGCAACCTCACCGGGATCCCAGCGCAGTGCCGCATTCGATTTCACAAGGGAGGATTCTGCTCCTGATCTCGAACTAAATGAGATCATCTGGAAATCCATCAAAGGTCGAGATTCAGAAATGCCCGCGCCCGTCCGCGCAGCCTGGGTGAGGGGGAAGTAGGATTCCTGCCAAGGGTCTTCTGTGGAGCACTCCGATGATTTCCTGTAGGGGCGCCCGCCGCGGCGGGCACCCCTACGTCCCCCACAGTCCTCTTGAGACCGCTTTGAAAAAACGGTATCCTTGCCTGACGTTCAAGACTCATCAACCCACTGAAGAAGGATTGCCGTATGGCCATTCAGACGCAGGTAGAAAAGGCACACTATTTTCGCGGGCTTCATCAGGGCGGACATATCCTGGTTCTTCCCAACGTGTGGGATGTGGCGAGCGCGCGCCTGGTGGAAGAAGCCGGCGCGCGGGCTATTGCAACCAGCAGCGCTGGGATCGCTTTTTCACTGGGATATGCGGATGGTCAGTACATCAGTTGCCCTGAGATGGTCGAATCCGTGAGACGGATCGCCCGAGCGGTCGACCTGCCCGTGACCGCAGACTTCGAAGCAGGATACGGGAAAACGATTGAGGCCATTGTTGAGAACGTCAGGGCGGTGATGGCGACCGGCGCAGTCGGGATCAATTTTGAGGACGGGAAAGGAGAAACCCTCCCGGAACTCGAAGAGGTCGATGTCCAGTCGGACAAGATCCGGGCGATACGCGAAATGGCCGCATCGGCTGGCGTACCGCTTGTCATCAACGCCCGCACAGACGTCTTTCTGGCGGGAGTTGGAGAGCCGGCGGGCCGGTTCAACCATGCGGTCCGCCGTGCGAATGCATACCGAAAGGCGGGTGCTGACTGCCTGTTTGTTCCGGGGGTGATTGATGCTGAAACCATTACCCGTCTCGTCAAGGCCATCGATGGGCCGCTGAACATCCTTGCGGGTCCGGGCTGCCCTGCGATTCCAAAACTCCAGGAGATGGGGGTCGCACGCGTCAGCGTTGGGTCCAAGCCGATGTGCGCGACGATGGGATTGGTCCAGCAAATCGCCCGCGAACTTCTGGAGCAGGGGACCTATGCCACCCTGGAAAGCCCAGTCAAATACGCTTTTATGAATCAGCTCTTTATGAACGATCGGTAGGGGCGTCCCGATAATCTATGGATGGAAGCGAACTGCAAATGCGGTTAGCTGTTGTTCACCCAGCATTCATCTGTGTTGGTCTGCGTCCAGTCGAATTTCAAAAATACAGGTAGAGTCATCATGGAACCGGATTCCAGGATCAATGACTTTCTTGAACTGGCGGAGTTGACTCCCGAAGATGAACTCGTTCACTACGGTTTGGCGCAGGAATACATGAAGGCCGGACGATTTGAAGAAGCGGCCGTCTCCCTCAAGCGTGTGATTGAACTCAAGCCCGATTATGCCGCCGCCTACCGGGAGATGGGAAAAGCCCTGGAAAGGTCCGGAAATCTCGAGGCGGCGAAGGATTCATTCCTCACGGGGCGCCGGCTCGCTGAACAGCACGGCGATGGGCAGACGGTCAAAGAGATCGATGTGTACCTGAAGCGGATTGAAAAAAAGAACCCGGTGTCAAGCACCCGCTCTGATCCGCGGAGAACATAGAAGAAACTGAAGGATATTCTTATTCGAGTCGTCTGGATCCTGGCATGATGACAAATGGAGGTTGCCTTGTCACAAAACAGAGAGAGCACTTACAATTTTCTGCTTGATACCTACGAAACGGAGATCATGAAGATCATCGGCATCTGGTCGTCATTCCCCGAATCGAACATGGATTTTCGGCCGCACCCCAAGTCACGCAGAGTCCTTGAGCAAATGGAGCACCAGGTTCAATCCGAGGGGCGCTGGATGAAGACCATGCTCGGAGTGGACACAGGGGATCCCAATCCCACCCAAAGGAGCAAGCAAGGCTTTATTGAGAAGTATCACGCCGACGCCGGGCGCCGGCTTGAAATGATGCGGGAAAAGTCAGATCCGTGGTGGCAGGAGATCACAACCTTTTTTGATGTGCCCCGGTCGCGGGCGTGGGTGCTCACGAGAAGAATCAACCACTCCACCCATCATCGGGGGCAGTTGTTGGTTTACCTCCGCCTGCTCAATATTCTCGTGCCGTCAGTTTACGGGCCGACGGCAGACACGGCGGAAAAGGTGATCTACACTTTTTCAGGACCGGGGGGAGGTTTCGGCCGATAATGAGACCTTAGATTCGAGCGCGGACCTAAATCTCCTGATAAAGCTGACTCCCACTCTTTACAAACTCCTCCGATTTTTCGTCCATTCCCCTCTTAAGAGCATCCTTTTCCGAGATCCCGAGATGAGCTGCATAATCCCGGACGTCTTGGGTAATCTTCATGGAGCAGAAATGCGGCCCGCACATGGAGCAGAAGTGCGCCAACTTGGAAGACTCCTTGGGGAGGGTTTCGTCGTGGAATTCACGCGCCCGGTCCGGATCCAATCCCAGATTGAACTGGTCTTCCCACCGGAATTCAAACCGTGCCTTGGAGAGCGCATTGTCCCGGACCTGCGCGCCCGGATGCCCCTTGGCCAGATCCGCGGCATGCGCCGCGATCTTGTAAGCAATGATTCCGTCCTTGACGTCGTCTTTGTCGGGCAATCCCAGGTGTTCCTTCGGCGTCACATAACACAACATGGCCGTACCGAACCAGCCGATCATCGCTGCGCCAATGGCGGAGGTGATATGATCATAGCCGGGGGCGATATCGGTGGCCAGCGGCCCCAGGGTGTAAAAAGGGGCTTCATGGCAGTATTTCAATTGCAGGTCCATGTTCTCCTTGATGAGTTGCATGGGGACATGGCCCGGCCCTTCGATCATGGTCTGCACATCGTGTTTCCACGCGATCTCGGTGAGCTCACCCAGGGTCTTCAGTTCGGCGATCTGGGCTTCGTCGTTGGCGTCGCGCAGGGAGCCCGGACGCAGTCCATCCCCCAGGGAGAAGCTCACATCATAGGCCTTCATGATTTCGCAGAGCTCCTCGAAGTGAGTATAAAGAAAGTTCTCCCGGTGATGCGCGAGGCACCACTTGGCCAGGATCGAGCCTCCGCGCGACACAATGCCCGTCAGGCGACCCGCGGTCATGGGCACATACGCGAGGCGCACCCCCGCATGGATGGTGAAATAATCCACCCCCTGCTCAGCCTGCTCGATCAACGTGTCGCGAAAGATTTCCCAGGTCAATTCCTCTGCTTTGCCATCCACTTTTTCGAGAGCCTGGTAAATGGGCACGGTGCCGATGGGGACCGGGCAATTACGTAAGATCCACTCGCGCGTCTCGTGAATGTTCTTGCCCGTGGAGAGGTCCATGACGGTGTCGCCGCCCCAGCGGATCGCCCAAGTCATTTTTTCGACTTCCTCCTGGATCGAGGAAGACACGGCGGAGTTCCCGATGTTGGCATTGATCTTTACCAGGAAATTCCGGCCGATGATCATCGGCTCCAGTTCCGGATGGTTGATGTTGGCCGGGATGATGGCCCGCCCGCGGGCGACCTCGCTGCGAACAAATTCGGGCGTCATGCCTTGCGGAATGGACGCTCCAAAACTCTCTCCCGGGTGTTGCCGGGTGAAAAGGTCGGTCCGGGCCTCGAAATGCTGGCTTTCCCGGATGGCGACATACTCCATTTCAGGAGTGATGATTCCCTTTCGAGCGTAATGCATCTGCGAAACATTGTGCCCGGATTTCGCCCGGCGAGCAGGTCGTCTAAGATTAAAGCGCATCTCAGCCAGCCGGGGGTCGCCCAGCCGTTGAAGGCCGTAAGCGGAACTGGGCCTTTCCAGGACTTCGGTGTCCCCTCGCTCCCGGATCCATGGGGTGCGGAGGTCGGACAATCCGGAACGGATGTCCAGCTTGACGTTGGGATCCGTATAGGGTCCGGAGGTGTCGTAGACGTAAAGGGGTGGATTGTTTTCAACCCCGGAACTCGTGGGGGTGTCTTCCTGGCTGATTTCACGCATGGGAACCCGGATCTCAGGACGGGAGCCCCGCACATAAACCTTGCGGGAGTGGGGCAAAGGTTTGATGACCGCCTCATCAACTCGAGCGGTCTCGCTGAGGAATTTCGGACTAGCACTCATGGCATACTCCTTTAGATCGCAAGGAGCATTGGGCTGGCAACGCTTCCCTACGCCGGCATGATCCGGATCAGTCCGCCCTGAAGCCCGGCGGATCACCGCGCCACCTCTCTCAAGCACCCTGCCACTTCCCGGACCACAAGGTTTGTTCCCCGGGAATCCTCCCTCGCTTCCACCGCTGTTCCTCGAAGGGAGGTCTGGAGGGCCGGAACGACGCTGTTCCTTGGCTCAATGACGCGGGCCCCTAACTTGACTTCGAAATGTATTGGGAGACCTGGGCTGGCGAGTCTGCGACGGACCTCGTCCCGTTCTCACAGTTCGCTCGGCGAACCCAAAAATCTCCGCACGGAGGATTTAATTATACCACAAGTGACAGCGACCCAGCCGGGCTGAGGAGGGCATCACGGTTCATTCCAACATGCGGACCAATTCTTTCCAGACCTCTTCCACTGTAAGTTGCGAGAGGGGGTTTTTCTTAAGAAAGCCGCACTTTGCACCCAAAGGCCGATAATGTTCCGTGACCCCGATACTGAACAGACCCAGCGTCGGGGTGCCGACGGCTGCACTCAAATGCATGGGTCCGGTGTCGTTGCTCACGACCGCGGTGCAGCGTTTCAACAACCCGGCGAGCTGGGGAATCGCTTCGGCTCGATCCTGTGGACCGATGGCTGCCACCGCGAAGTTTCCGGCCGACTGCATGTCCCGGGTCATCTCCTCGCACAATGAGGCTTCGTGAGCGGCAGAAAAGTTTACAAACCCCGCACGGCGGTTTTTTCCCCGGGCATGGATGACGATGCGAGCCGCCAGATCGATGAATCGCTCCACCGGCCACGTTCGAATTTCCCCCGAGGCCGACATCTGAAATCCGTATACCTCATCCAGTTGATCCAGGCCCTGTTGGATCCAGAATTCGCACGCCTTTGCTTCAGCGGCAGTCGTCACTTCGAGGCGGGGGATGATGCAGTCCCCGATTGGAGAAAGTGGAAATTCATCCGCGGCGGATTCGGATGAATGTCCACCGATTGCCCGTCGAAAAGAGGGGTTGGAGGCAAGGCTCTGAACCACGGTATGGAACATTTCAGCGACAAGAAGAGATTTGTCCTCGGCCACGGGAGGCAGATTAAAGCAGAATCTCCAGTAGGGTTTTTGAAATCGCTTCAGGCCGACCCGCCAGCGGGCGCCGCTCCAAAAGACGAGCAGTTCGGATTCGCGAAATCCGATCAGGTCAATGGCCAGATCGAATTTCCGGTTTCGGAGTTCATTGGCAAATCGAAAGATCCTTCCAATGGACGATATCTTGTTTCCATCCCTCAGGGCCACCCGATCCAAAGCAATAATCTCATCCACATCCGGGAACATGGTCAGAACCGGCGCGCACCGGTGTCCAGTGAGGTAACTGATGCGGGCATCGGGAAAAATCTGGCGACACAACCGCACGGCGGGCTCCGACAGAATCACATCACCCAGGCGCGCCCAGCGAATGATGAGGATTGACTTTGGAGAAATCATTTAAGTTGCAGGAGAACCCGCGGGGCATCCGCGGTGGCGGACAGTCTGCCCGGGGGTGATCGGAATATAGAGCGCTTTAGAATTGGTTACGTCTCAATCGGTTGTTGAGTTGATTCTCATTCTCACAGGAGTTGTTCATATGAGACCCGCCACCAGGGCGCACTGTCCGCGACCGCGGATGCCCAGACAGCCGGAGGTTTGATGTTAGGGAGAGGAAAGGCGTTTGTCAAACAGGTGATCTGCGGCACCCGGTCAAAACGTCGCATTGGTTAGGCAGGAGGGGAGGCATTCACATCGCAAGTGAATTCGCATGAAGAGGGGGACTCATGGGTTCCCGTGCTTCATGCAGAAGGGTGCGAGCCTAACTCGGCGGGCGCATTCGAGTCGGCCGCCGGCGATCCTGGATCGGGAGTATGGCGCGATTCAGTCGGCAATATAGAAGTTCCTGAGCTCCGGCCACCGACACCCACCCTTCGGGCGGTGAGGTCGTTCAGGGTATTCAGTTCATGCTGGCGGCGAGAAAGGATCTCGTTCCACATATGCTCATTGTAAATGCATCCCGGATCACCCGCCTGGACGTCCCCCGTGTAGCTCTCGGCCCGCGCGCGGCATCCTCCACAGAAGAAGCGATAGTCGCAGACCCCGCAGTGATCGCCCCGATCGTCCCGGTCACTCAGGATCGCTTCCAGCGGCTGGTTCCAGATTTCTGTGAAGGGAGTCGTTCGGAGGTCGCCGATGGTCCGGGTAGGCATATAGACGCACGGGTTGACCTGGCCGTTGGGTTGGATCGAACAATAACAGCGGTGGGCCCCGCAGCCGCCGATGTACTTGGAGACGACGCGTGCCTGCTGGCCCCGGCCGGATCCGCCGTGTCCCATCGCCATCATCCCCTCCGGATCTCCGAACATCAGGCAAGCCCGCCCGAATTGAGGCGCTGTCGACATGACACTGATCTTTCCTTCGTTCAATGTTTTTAGAAGGAGTCGCAAGAGGCCTTCGCGTTGCGACGGGGACATATCTTCGTGGGCCATTTCCACACCCCGTCCCACGGGGATGAAATTGAAATGAACGAAGGTGTTGGCGCTCAGGGAAATGGCCAGGTTAATCATCTCCTGCGCCTGTTCCACCGTATCCCGGGTGAAGCAGCAGGCGATCCCGCATCGCATGCCCGCCGCATTCACGTTCTTGATTCCCTCAATGGACCGGGCCCAGGCGCCCTTCATCTGACGAAAGCCGTCATGAACGGCCGGATCGATGGAGTCCAGGGAGACTTCGACGTATTTGACGCCCAGGGAGGCCAGGCGCTCACAGTTGCGGGGAGTCAGCAGGGTTCCATTGGTGGCGAGCGTCGCGTACACGAACTTCTGTTGAGCCCGCTCCAGAACAGCCCAAACATCGGGGTCCACCAGGGGCTCGCCGCCCGCTAGGGCGATCAGAGGCACGAGGTTCTCCGAAAGCTGGTCGACCACGTTCAATTTTTCAGCCCGGGTCAGTTCGTCGGTACCGCGCTTGTGAATCGCGTCCTGGTAGCAGTGTTTGCATGAGAGGTTGCAGGCGTTGGTAATGTTCCAGACGACCAGCAGGGGAGCGATAAACCGCTGGGGGGTCAGCAAACCGTGGGTCGCCACGGAACGCGCGGTGTTCAGAAGCGTTCGAACCGTCGGCCAGTGATGAAAGACTCTCTCCACGGCCTGCTCCGGCGATGTGTGCGTCCGGGCGACAAAATAATCCATGGCCTTGTGCACGGGGGCGTACTTGATCCTTTCGGAAAGGGACGCGTCAGGGTTCCGGTAGGAATAGAAGATCTTCTCCATGGGCGTGCGCCCATTAGGACCCGTCGTCAGCCGCTTCAGGATTTTGCGGGTCAGGGGATGGCTGAGGTACCGTTCGAAGTCATGGGGGGTGGGAGGCGCCGGCTGGGTTCGCCTAGGAACATTCGGTCGCTTAGCTGTCTTGATGCGAGCGCCATCACGTGTATACATATCGGGAAAATCCTTCCTCTACGTTGTTTCCTGAATTGGGATTTTCTCAAGGGGAAGCCCGAGTCTCTGTCGCGCAAGGCCGGCCGGCAGCCGGCCTCGCGGAAATTACTTTCTAGTGTGAACCGTTCTTTTTGAATGGCACCGAGTACTTCTTCTCGATCATTTCCCGGAACGTGGGTCCGGAATTATATGCGCAGAAGGGGTAGATCAGGCCGTTCGGCGCGGCGTAATGAATGATGCACCGCTTCACGCGCTCGACGTCGTAATTATAGGAATCCATGAAATGCATCCCGGCGACCATCAACGTCCGGTAAGTGAACGTGCCGTCGTTCCCTCCGCGGCCGTATTTCTTGTCGGTCATACCCTGCAGGGTTTGCAGGAACTTGGCAAAGGTCAACCCTTTGGGCGCGCGCTCCGGTTTGAAGTACTTCTGCAAAGATTGCCACACCTTGATCTTGGTGAAGAACTTGAACGTCGCACGACTCGTTTCGCGGGAAATGCCGTCGATGGCCTGGAGCATGGCGCCGATGTCGACAAACCGCGTGATCGGCACAGCTTCCTTGCGGTCTTCACTCACAAAGAGATAAGTGCCGATGGAACAATGAGGATGACTGCTCAACTGCGTCGTCTCTTCGCCTTTGACGGCGCTGAGGAGTTTTGAAAAGGGGGTGACACAGGACAGTGGGAACCAATCCTCGTAGCGTTCGGCCAGTCCGGTCTGCTCCTCGACGCACCGCGCTACGTCCGTCATCGTAAAGCGCTTGGCTTCCCGTTCCCTCTTGGCAATGCGCCCGGTAAAAGTGACCGGCTGGAAACTGATAGCGCTGGTACAATCCACGTTTTCGATAGCGAGCCGGACGATGTCGCCAATCTGATGATCGTTCAATCCCTTCACAATAGTGGGGACAAAGCAGATCTTCAACCCGGCCTTGCGGCAGTTTTCGATGACCTTGAGTTTTTGCTCATACAGGGATTCACCGCGGGTTCGTTTGTAGATGTCGTCGCAAACCCCGTCGAACTGAAGATAGAGGGTGTGCAGGCCGGCCTCCTTGGCCGCCATAGCGAAATCCAGGTCGAGGAACTTAATGCCGTTGGTGGCCGCCTGGAGATGAGAGAAGCCCATCTCGGCCGCCATCCGGAGGATCTCGATGAATCGGGGATGCAGGGTGGGTTCGCCGCCGGAAAACTGGACCACCCGGCAGGCCACGGGCCGCTCGTTCCGCAGCGCCTGCAGCATCTTCCGGATGTGCTCTAACGAGGGTTCGTAGAGGTAGCCCGAGGCATTGGCATTGGCGAAGCAGACTGGGCATGTCAAATTGCAGCGGTTCGTCAGGTCGACGTTGGCCAGACCGGTGTGGGAGGTGTGCATCGAGCACAAGCCGCACTGCTCCGGGCATCGCGTGGCGTCGGGGATTGCAGGATTGGAAACCCCCCGGTTGTCGCCAAAGTGCCACCGCTCCATTTTCAAGTACATCTTTGCGTCTGAATAACAGACGTCCTTCACGTATCCGTGCTCAGGGCAGGTCTTTTCCATCATGACCTTGCCGTCTTCTTCGAAGACCAGGGCATCTATCAGCTTCGTGCATTCCGGGCAAAGGGATTGCGTCACCTTCGGCAGTCCGACGTGGGGCGGGTCAATGCGCGCGCCCGTGTAGGTCGTTTTGGGCTGTATGACCTGATGCTGTACAAATTGAAACCGATCCTCTTTTTCCTCTGCCGACGGCAGGTTGACAGCCTGGGATGGGTCCTGAATTGTCTGTGTACTCACTTACTCCTCCTCGAATTCATATTCTGCTGGATTTGAAACGCCTCCCTGATGGACCGCTCGATCTAACCTGGATTGAAGAAGTCTTCTCCCCCTGAGACTCTGGAAGACTGGAATTCGTTCAGGTCCGGCAGCCGCCCGGTCGGCAACTACGTGGCGTTTTACGCCTAGAGCCAGCCGAAAGTTGGCTTGCGGTTTGGTCTCGAGACATCGTCTCATAGGCCCCGATGGGGCAGGGCCCGACCGAGGACTGAATTCTACAACGCCCACGTGTGGTGTCAAGTGGTGAATTATCTTTGAGTTACAGCTTACGTCAACGTGAGATTGCGAATTGATGGGGTGGCGTCCATGCTATAATTCCCTGTATGGATCGACCCTGTGAGATGACAGCACTCCATTATGCGCCGGTGCTAATCAGAAAGGGGGCTGTATCCCCTAAGGTTGAATCCAAGAAAGGTAAGACTCCATTATTTCTATATGCGATCCGCGTTTGTCTGCGTGAGTCCGTGTCCCAAAAGAATCTGAATCTCTTGGAGTCTTGAAAATGATCTTCGAAACCTTTCCAGTCGGTCTGCTGCAATGCAACTGTGCCATCCTGGGCGATGAGGCGACGCGCGAAGCAATCGTCATTGATCCCGGCGATGAGGTGGAGCGCATCCTGGCGGTGCTGAAGCAACACGACCTCAAGCTTCGCAAGATATTCAATACGCATACTCACATCGATCATGTCGGGGCGAACGCCGAACTGCGCGACCATACGGGGGCCGAGGTTTGCCTCCACAAGGCGGATCTGCCTCTTCTCGAAAATCTGAAGAGGCAGGCGGCCATGATCGGCATCCCCGAACCACCGACGTCAAAGGTGGATGCCTACCTCGAAACCGGTGACGTCATACGGTGCGGATCGATTGTTTGTGAGGTGATGCACACGCCTGGACACACCCCGGGGAGTTTGACGTTTGAAACAGAATTCACGGGTATCGGAGAGAAGAGGGGCATACGTCCTGTTAACAGCAGGGCGGGTTCGGGGATGGAACCTGTTTCCTCCCGGAATGGGAACGAGAGCGCAAAGCAAGTCCTCTTCACGGGTGACACGCTGTTTCTCTCGTCCATCGGACGGACGGATCTGTGGGGAGGCTCATTCGAAACGATCATGGAGTCGTTGGCCCGGATTCTACGGAAATACGATGACTCCACCCTCGTCTATCCCGGCCACGGACCCGCGACGACGATCGGCCGCGAACGGAGGTCCAATCCGTTTTTACAGGATCTTTAATAGCGCGATCAATCTGGTCGCCCTACAAATTTTCCTGGATGTATTCCAGCGTGCTTCGGTCCCCGCTTCGGATTTGTCCACCCAGGGATTCGACCACGGCCCGTCTTCTTCGAAGGTAGCGATCCGCCAGCGTCGTCCGTTTTTCATCGTCCGTATGATTCGCCAGGGCCTTCAGCAAACGAGCGCCATGATAGAGAGAAAACATCGTGGCGAGCCGCTCTGCACTCAGCAGGGCATAACTGAAGTGTTTCAGATCATCCCTTGAAAACGCCGACTTTCCTTGCCGGATCATTTGGATCCAACCTAAGTCCTTCCCGGATCCCTTGGCCCCTTTCTTTTTCTCACGAAGGATATCCAGGACCAGATATTGGATCGCGCTTGAGATTTCGTCCCGGATTGCCAGCAGGTTCTTCGTGGCCGCGCCGGCCCTTGACTTGGCCGCCTTTAGAGCCAGACGGGCACTCACAAAGTCTTTGGGACGGGACATGGCCCAGTTGAGCTGGTCTTTGAGCGCCATGAGGGCCTGAATTTGGGACGTTCCTTCATAGATCGCCGTGATGACGGAGTTGCGTAAATGCCGCTCCACTTCATACGATTCGAAAATTCCATAGCCCCCATGAATTTGAAGGGCCTTCCGGCTGATCTCGACCGCCTTCTCCGCTCCCCAGTACTTGATCAACGGGGTCAGCTCGCGAGATGAATGTTCCAGTTTCTTGATCAATGGCTTCACCGTCTTGATCTCGGCCTCACTCAACTTTCCTTCTGCCAGGAGTTTCTGCAATCCGACCCGCCGGTCCTCGGTCTGTGTGGCCTCGTAAATCATGGCGCGCAGCGCCCGGATTTCCAAATCCATGTCCAACAGCATGTCGGCCACGAGTTCGTGCTGGGCTATGGCCTTACCCATTTGTTGGCGCTGCCGGGCATAGTCATAGGCCTTGCGGTAGGCGGACTGACAGATCCCAAGGGCCTGGATTCCGACCGCAACCCGCGCCTCGTTCATAAAGGACAGGATATACTCCCAGCCCTTGCCCGCTTCTCCGATCAGATATCCGATGGAGTGATCAAAGTACTGTTCCAGGGTCGGCGAGCCACGAAGCGACATCTTGTGTTCCGGTTTTCCAATTTCGAAATTTCTGACGCGCTGGCCTTCGCGCTCGATATAGCGGGGGACCAGATGCATGGAGAGTCCTTCCAGTCCTTTCGAGCGGGGATCCGTGCGGGTCAGGACCAGCGCGATGTCTCCACACCCGTTGGTGATGAACTGCTTCCGCCCGGTGATGCGCCAGGCCCCATCCCCTGCATCGACCGCCGCCGTTGTCAGCGCGCCTACATCGCTCCCGGCTTCCGGTTCCGTCATGGCGACAGAACCCGAAATCTCACCGCTCGCCAATTTAGGGATATATCGTTCCTTGATCTCATCGCTCGCAAAGCGAAGCAGCATCATGGCGGGGCTTTGATAAAAAGCGAGGAAACTGAGCGTGTTGGGACACGCGGTTGAGATCATTTCGACCATCATGGCATTCACGGTATAAGGAAAGTTCCAGCCTCCGAGTGCCTTGGGAAGACTGACCGCAAGGATGCCCAGTTGTTTTGCCGCCTCCAGATTCGTAACGAGACCGTCCGGAAGGATAACATCTCCATCTTTCCATCGAATCCCCGCCTGGTCGATTCCGGCGGCGCGAGGCGCCACTTCCCGGGCACAGAATTCACCGACCAAACTTAATGCTTCCTCATACTGCTGCTTCGTTTCGCCGGCGTTGAGCGGGCCTTCCCCCTCATCGTGCCAGGCGGCAATCAACGGGTTCCAGTCGATGCCATGGTGGAAGTGAAATTGGAGGTCATCATTCTCTGTGAAGAGGTTTTTGGAGGGCATGAGGGAATCCTTGGTTTCGGCCTTGTGGGGCGCACAGTCGTGCGCCCCCCGAGTTTAGATGTTTCCAGTGCCGCGTGGGACGTCCGCCATGGCGGACTGTGCGCCCCAACGATTCAATAACCCAGCCACGGTGCGGACCGGGCGGAATCAATGGACTTGGCTCATGAATAGAACTTCTTATTCTCCTGCGCCAACCGAACGATCATTTCCGATGGCTTAAAGCGGTCCCCCCATTTTTTCTGGAGTGAGTCCAGGTGGCGGACGACATTCTCCAACCCGAGAGAATCCATATATCGAAAAGGCCCCCCCCGGAAGGGCGGGAAACCCAGTCCCATCACGGCGCCGATGTCACCGTCTCGCGGAGAACGCAGGATGCCTTCCTCCAGGCAACGGGCGCATTCGTTCAGCATCGCCATGGAGAGGCGTAATTGGACATCGTTGACGGCGATGGTTTTTCGATTCCTTCCGCCGGGAAGCAGATCGTAGATCGTCGGGTCTACTCCCGCTTTCTTGGTTTCTCCCTGACGGGTGGTGATGTACTGATAGAACCCCTTCTTGTTCTTGCGTCCGAGCCTTGCGTCCTTCACCAACTGCCCCATGCTGGAGGGAGGCTTCAGCCGCTCTCCAAACGCCTCAAGCATGATTTTTCCCACTTTCGCGGCCACGTCGATGCCGACTTCATCCAGCAGGGTCATAGGCCCCACTGGAAAACCGAAATCGACCATGGCGTGGTCCAAGGCCTCGACGGCCGCACCGTCCTCCAGGATGAATGAAGCTTCGTTCATATACGGCGCCAGGATCCGGGAGGTGTAGAATCCCACGCCGTCGTTAACCACAATGGGAAACTTCCCGATTTTCTTTCCGTACTCGACTGAGGTGGCGATCGCCTGCTTGGAGGTTTGTCGAGTCACGATGATCTCCAACAGAGGCATCTTGTGAACGGGAGAGAAGAAGTGCAACCCGATGAATTGCTCCGGCCGCCGCGAGGCTTCCGCAAGCCGGGTGATCGCAATCGAAGAGGTATTCGAACCGAGGACGGCGTCGTCCCGAAGATGCGGCTCGATCTCCCGGATCACCTGGTGCTTGAGTTCAATGTCTTCAAAGACCGCCTCAATGGTCAGATTACAGGTCGAAAAGCCGGTGAACTCGGAGGTGGCCGAAACGCGATCCTTTAATTCCTGGAGTTCCAACCTGGAGATTGATCTTCGACGAAAGCGATCTTCGAATACCTTGTAACAAGCCGTGAGTCCCTTCAGGCAGGCTTCCTCTGAGACATCCCGCAAGCGAGCGCTCAGACCGGCACTGGAGGAGACCGCGGCGATGCCCGCTCCCATGAATCCGGCGCCCAGAATGCCGACCCGGTCGACCGGTTGAGGCCTGATGGAAGAGTCATCGATACCCGGATCCTTCTTCACATCGGTGGTTGCAAAGAAGAGATGGATCAAATGGCGGCAGGCACCGGTCATGGCGAGGTCGCCAAATCCCTTGGATTCCGCCAGGAATCCTTTCGCAGGTCCGTCTGAGACGCCCACCCGGATGGCTTCGAGGGCACTGAGGGGCGCGGGATAGTGGCCATGCGTCTTCTCCCGGATAATTTTCTTGGCCTGGCGGAAGAGCAGTCGGCGTCCCAGGGGATTGCGTTCAAGTGCCCACGCTTTCAGTCCGCGGGGCAGATGGCGAGGGGGGATGAGTTTCCCTTCCGCGAGTTCGCCGGCGCGAGTTGCGGCGATGCTCAGGAGCAGGGGCCGGGGAACCACCTCGTCAACGAGCCCCTTCTTGAGCGCTTGTTTTGGCCGGTAATTGCGGCCGCTGGTGGCAACCTCAATGGCGTTTTGAATCCCAACAAGTGAGGGCAAGCGCTGGGTCCCACCCGCTCCCGGCAGCAAGCCCAACTGCACCTCAGGCTGTCCCAACTGGGTTTTCTTGTCGTCGGTACAAATCCGGTAATGGCAGGCGAGCGCCACCTCCATGCCGCCCCCGAGGCAGGCGCCCTGGATGGCGGCGACGACCGGGATCTTCATGTCTGCGATCTTCTGCAGGGCCTTCTGTCCGTAACGAGAGGCCTCCGTAGCCTGGGCTGCAGATTCGAACTTCAGGAATTCATGGATGTCGGCACCGGCGATGAAATTGTCTTCCTTGCCGCTTATGAAGACAACCGCCCGGATGTCAGAGCGATGCCGGATCTCCTCAAAAACCTCTTCGGCCTCACGAATGACCTCGGTGGTGAGTTTGTTGACCTTCTCGCCTTCAAGGTCAAAACGAAGAATGGCAATATGATTCTCGTCAACGGAGAGATTGAATGCGGGCATCAGATTGCCCCCTGGGTCCTGAGATTTGAGATTTCTGATCTGGAATATCCCAACTGGGACAGAATTTCGTCAGTGTGCTCCCCCAGCTTCGGGGCAGGTTGAGAGGGAGGCGCCTCAACATCTGAAAACTTCAACGCCGTCCCCAATTGTTTGAAGACCCCCCCGGAGGGATGGGCAGCCTGCTGAACCATGCCTCGATGCCGGAGGTGCGGGTTTGCCAGGACTTCGTCGAGAGATTCCACTGGTTCACAGCAGACATCAAGTCCTTCGAAGACTGCGACCCACTCGGCCAGCGTCCGCGATGCCAGGGTTTGAGTGACCTCCTGAAACACCCGCTCGCGCTCCGCTCCTGATGCAAACTGCTGGGAGGTCAACTCGGGCCGGCGGATTGCCCTGCAAAAATTTTCCCAGAATTTAGGCTCGATCGCGCCCAGAGCCAGAAACCTTCCATCGGCCGTCTGGTACACGTTGTAAAAGGGAACGGTGCCAGTGAGCTCCGTCTTTTCACCCACACGCATCGGCTCCCCCGCCATCCAGTGAGAGAGGGCGATCGGCAATAATGCCATGGTCCCCTCCAGCATCGATACGTCGACAAACTTTCCCTCGCCGGAGGTCTGGCGCGCGTGCAAGGCGATCAGAATCCCAGCAAGACAAAGCATGGCGCCGGAGGCCAGGTCGGCGATTTGAACGGGCGGGATAATGGGGATACCGCGGGCATCCGTGTTCAATCCGAGCAGTCCGGCGCGGGCAATGTAATTGATGTCATGTCCAGCCCGATCGCGATACGGACCGGTCTGTCCGAACCCTGAGATGGAGCAATAGACCAGCCGCGGATTGTGCTGTTTCAGCGTCTCATAATCGATTCCAAACCGGCTCGCGACCCCCGGACGAAAGCTTTCCACAAGGACGTCGGCCTCGCGGGAGAGCTTCAACAGTATCTCCCTTGCCTCGGGGGTTTTCAGATTGAGTGTGAGCCCTTTCTTATTCCTGTTCAACTGGAGAAAAAGGGCTGATGTCCCCTCCACGAAGGGGGGTGTCCATCGAACCGCATCCCCCAGCATCGGCTCTTCTATTTTGATGACTTTTGCTCCCCAATCTCCCAGCACCATAGTGGCATAAGGTCCCGGAAGGTGCCGGGAAAGGTCAAGGATCGTGATGTCATTCAACATGATGGACGTGGGTGGGGACGTCCCGACAGGACGTCTCTAGGTGTCGTTTCCTTCCAGCACCAGGGCGGCACCGTGACCTCCGGCCGCACAAGCCGTCACTAACCCAAACTTTGATTGCGTTCGATCGAGTTCGTTCGCCAGGGTCGTCACCATGCGCGCCCCGGTCGCAGCAAAAGGATGGCCAATGGCAATTGAACCACCGTGGCGGTTGAGTTTTTCATAATCCACGTCGCCGATGGGCTCGCTTCGATTCAATTTCTCCTCCGCCCACTTCCTCGATTCAAACATTTTGATGGTCGCCAGGACCGAGGCGGCGAAGGCTTCGTGCATTTCAACGACGGAAAGGTCGTCCCATTGGATTCCCGCACGATCCAACGCCACGGGAGTGGCATAGGCCGGGCCCATCAACATCTGATCCCTGGGGGAGTGTGCTGAAAACGCATAAGACCGGATGAAAGCCAGCGGTTTTATGCCAAGGGCTTTTGCCTTCTCTTCACTCACGAGCAGAACGGCAGCAGCCCCATCGGTGAGGGGGCTGGCGTTCGCGGCTGTGATGGTTCCATAACGGCGGTCGAAAACCGGTTTTAACCCCGCCATCGATTCCAAAGTAGCGTCGTGGCGGATGATATTGTCCTCTAACACCACTTTTTTCTCTTCGACCAGAAAGGCAGGGGCGATTTCGCTTCGGAGGATTCCGCTGCGCTGAGCGGCCGAGGCGCGGAGGTGACTCAGGAGGGCGAAATCGTCCTGTTCTTGTCGGGAGATTCCGTTGATTTGAGCCATCTGTTCGGCCGACTGTCCCATGGTCAATCCGGTCGAGGGTTCCTCCAACGCCGGAGTATCGGGGATAAAATCTCGAACTCTGAACTTCAGGCCTATAGAGAGTTTTTGCCCAAAGGTGCGTGCGCGATTGAGCTCTAGGAACAGGTCGCGCGGCCGCCGGGCGAAGGACAGGGGGACATCGGAAAGCGATTCGGCTCCACCGGCCACAATGACGTCCGCCAATCCCGCCGCAATTTGATCGACGCCGTTGGCGATCGCCACCAGTGACGAAATGCAGGCTAGGGAGACCGTGTATGCGGGCACCGCGGGAGGAATTCCGCAGCTCAATCCAATCTCACGCGCGATGTTGGGCATCTTGAGTGCCGGAATCACCACGCCAAAGATCAACTGGTCAATCTGATTGACGGCGATCCCCCCGCGCGCCAACAGTTCCGTCACGGCGATTTTGCCCAGATTAACGGCACTCAAATGGCTGAAATGAGTCCACGCTTTTATAAACGGGGTCCGACATCCCGCCACGATCCCAGTGCGTCGTCCGGAGGAAAACGAAGCCAACATGGAGTGTGCTCCTGTGGAAGGCAGACTGAAGCATAGGGGAAAGAGTGCGTGCTTTCAAGGGAGAACCTTGTCTCACCGGGTGACGTGTCCGGTTTGTTGGGTGAGGCTGCCACGCCCTGATCATCCGGGAGTGAATTGTCCTGGGTCTCCCCTCAGTGTCCCGGAGGGATGAGAATCTCTAATGACCCGCTTGCGCGACCTGGCTCTCCTCGTAGAGGCTGGTAATTTCGAGGGCATACTTCTCGGCGATGAACTTACGCCGCAGCTTCAGCGTCGGAGTCAGTTCTCCCGTCGCTTCTGAGAAATCAACGGAAAGGATTCGAAACTTCTTGACCTGCTCAAAGCGCGCCAATTGCTGGTTAACCCGATTCACGATGCCGGCGATACGGTCTATCACCCTCGGGTGCCGTGTCAGTTCACGGTACGTTCCCTCGCCTATTCCCAGTTGGCGCGCCAGTTGAGGAAGCACTTCGGCGTTCAGCGTCAGTAGCGCCGTCAGGTAATTACGGCGATCGCCAATCACCACCGCCTGGCTGATGAGGAGATCATGTTTCAGGAGGTTTTCAATGTTTTGGGGAGAAATATTTTTCCCGGCCGAGGTAATGATCAACTCTTTTTTCCGGTCCAGAATAGTCAAAAAACCTTCATCATCGATCCGCCCAATGTCGCCGGAATGATACCAGCCCTCGACAACAGCTTCCTCACTGGCGCGAGGATCCTTGAAATATCCTTGGAAAACATTGCGGCCGCGGATCAGGATTTCGCCGTCCTCGGCCACCTTGACCTCCACTCCCGGGAGGGGCTTTCCCACGGTTCCGAACTTGAAATGGTCAAAGTCGCTGACGGTGGTGGGTGAGGTCGTTTCGGTGGCGCCATATCCTTCAAAGATGGGCAATCCCACCGCGTAAAAAAACTCCGCAATGTCCCTCGACAAGGGAGCTCCCCCGGAGGCAAAGAACCGGAGGCGGCCCCCCAATCGTCTCCTGAGTTTTTGAAAGGCCAATCGTTCCGCCAGCCATCGCCTGAGCCGCAGACTGGGAGGCAGGGGGAGCTTCGCGATTTGATAAGGAGTCACCTGCCGTCCAACCCCAATGGCCCATTGAAACAGCGCGCGTTTGTAAGACGGGCTGGAATTCACAGCCGCCATGATCCGCTGATGGGTTTTTTCAAAGAATCGCGGAACTCCCGTTACGATCGTAGGCGCCACTTCTGCAAGGTTTTCCGGCACCGTCTCCATCCGTTCCGCATAGCCGACCTGTGCTCCCAGGTAGACGGGAACAAAGAGGCTTCCGATTCGTTCCAGGGCGTGTGCCAGCGGAAGAAAGGAAAAGAACACATCGCGGTCGGAAATCATGTTGAGCGTGGACAGTGTCTGACACACATACATCAGATTGTCGTGGGTCAGCATGACCCCCTTGGGTGGGCCCGTCGTCCCCGACGTGTAGATGACAATGGCGAGTTGTTCCGGCCGCAGCGAATCGAGCTGGTCGTCCAGCTTGGCGCGGGGGGATGCCGCAAGGCGTTCCCCTTCGATCAACAAGTCGCTCCAAGGGATGAGGAAGTCATCCCGGCCGCTCATCCCCGTCTCATCAATGATCACAGCCGTCTTGAGGGCGGGGACCTGGGGGCGGACTTCGTTGATCTTTTCGAGTTGCTTCCGATTTTCGACGACGACCAGCTTCGCCTCGGAATGGTTTAGAATGTAGGCGATATCCTTGGGCAAATTGGTGGCATAAATCGAGACGGAAATCGCATTCAGGGTCAGGACCGCCAGGTCAGCCATCGCCCATTCCGGTCGATTGTTCGAAAGAATCGCCACGACGTCGCCTGGCTGCACTCCGTGTTGCGCGAAAGCCAGAGCGAGGTGGCGGACCGTGCGGCCAAATTCCCCCCAGGTAATATCAATGTACCGGCCGTTGCGCTTCACCCTGAAGGCGGTTTGCTCGGCTCGAGTGCGCGTATGCTTCCAAAAGAAATGGACAACAGTCGCTTCAGAGGACATGAAAAGTCTCGTTTTTCGTGGGGCATTTGGAACGGGATCGAGAGGGCAGTATATCAGAAAATCTGCGTCCAAACTTCATGGTCCAAAGAACTGAGTTCAAAGTTCAAGGTTGAAATTTCAGAGTCCAAAGTCCCAAGTACTGAGTTCAATGTTCAAGGTTCAAAGTTTCAAGTTCAAATCGAAAGGTGCTTCTCAGTCACTTCTTGACCTTCGCCCTTTGACTTCTGACCTCTGACCTCCGACTTCTGATTTCTGGTTTCACGCTTCTGGTGACTTCCTCTGAGAATTGACAACTGAGACCTGCCTTTCTCAAAAACCCTTTGTGATTTAACACATCAACCGAGTACAATCCCCGCAGCCATTGACAGGTTTTGTCCCATACCGTTTCAATCAAATCAAGGTACCGGAGAGGAGCCCATGCCCATCAGCAAACAACTTACGGTGATGTTGGAAAACAAGCCCGGCGCGCTGGCAGAACTGTGCACAGAGCTCTCCAAACTCGCGGTCAATATCTCCGCGATCATGGCCCCGGAATCAAAATCACAGACACCCCTCCGCATGGTGACCAGCAGCCACGAGACGGCCAAGCGTGTGCTTACGACCATGAACCTGAAATTCACGGAGGAGTCAGTGCTTGCACTGCGTGTGGCGGATCGGCCCGGTTCGCTGGGACGTCTGACGCGGAAGCTGGCCGAAAACAATATCAACATCGAGTACATTTACGGGTCCATCGTCAAAGGGATGGGCAAGGCTTTGATCGTGGTGGCCGTCTCCGACATCGAGCGTGCAGCCAAGCTGGTGTGACCTCAACGAGTCCGTCGAAGCAACCGGCCGGGATGCCCGGGATAAGCCCCCCCACGAGGCACCCTGGGTCGAGCCCACTGTGCTACCCCCTGAACTCAACTTGACTTGAGGAACAATCCCATGAGTTCCCCTCTTCAATGGCGCAAGGAATTTCCAATCCTTGAATCGACCTGCTACATGATTTCGAATTCCCTCGGCGCCATGCCGCGCAAGACCTATGACGATTTGCGCGAATATGCCGACACCTGGGCGAATCGGGGGGTGCGGGCGTGGGAGGAAGCGTGGTGGATGATCCCCTCCGCGGTGGGAAACCTGGTGGCTCCTCTGATCGGGGCCGGGTCGGATGAAGTGGTGATGCAAACCAATGTGACCTTGACCCAGGCCCAGGTGCTGTCCTGCTTCGAGTTTAAGACGCCCCGAAACAAGATTGTGTGTGAGGCGATGAATTTTCCTTCCGTGTTGTACCTCTACCAACAAGCCACACGGCAAGGCGCACGTTTCGTGACGGTTCCCAGCCCCGACGGCATTCATACGCCGACGGAGTTAATGCTCGCGGCTATCGACGAAGAGACCTTGCTGGTGCCCATCTCGCATGTGATTTTCAAGAGCGCGTACATTCAGGATGTCCGTCGGATTATCGATCAGGCCCACCAGGTGGGCGCCCTTGTCATACTGGACGTCTATCAATCAGCGGGCATCCTGCCCATCGACGTGAAGGCGTTGAACGTCGACGTGGTCATCGGGGGCTGCTTGAAATGGCTGTGTGGCGGCCCCGGAAATGCGTTCCTTTATGTCCGTCCGGACTTGTATGAAAAGCTGGAACCGGCGCTGACAGGATGGCTCTCGCACGAATCGCCCTTTGATTTTGAACCCCCTCCCATCCGCCGTCGTCATGATGTCTGGCGATTTCTTTCGGGAACGCCACCAATCCCGGCGCACTATGCCGCCAAAGCCGGCTTGGAGATCATCAATCAAGTCGGAGTGTCTGCTATCCGCGAGAATTCTATTCGTCAGACCAGCAGGCTGATTGCGCTGGCCGATGAGGCGGGTTTAAAGGTGAATTCCCCGCGCGATCCGGATCAGCGTGGGGGCACTGTGTCGGTCGATCTGCCTTATGCACCGGAAGTGGCTCAGGACCTCGTTCGGCGGAACTTCCTGGTTGATTATCGCCCCGGGGCCGGCATTCGCCTGTCTCCGCACTTTTACAACACCGATGACGAGATCGACGCGGTGCTGACAGAGATCGAAAAGGTCGCCAGGGACAGGGCGGTTTCCTCAACACGTGGATAATCAGGAGTGACAGCCGGACCCGCGGCCTGACGCGAGATGAAGTTGAATTCCATAATTTGCATGGGAGGGAACTGAGGTTCGATCCTTTCCGCGGGGTTCAAGTCCCGGAAATTACATTAAACTTGATTCTGTAACCTTGTAAGCCTGGCGTCGCTAATTATTTGACCCATGCCGGATCGCCCTGCCGCAAAGATGAATAATGAGTTGTTTGCCAAGTGCTTCCCAGGGGTTCACAAATCCTCCTTCGAATTTCACACTTCATCTCCAATTAAGGACACCCATATGTTAAAGCTTTTGATCATGGCTGCACTGCTTCTGGCCGCCTCTCCTCTGTATCCACAGACCTTTCGTCCCGAAATTCGAGGGGCCCACGGAATCGTCGGTTCCGGCCGATATTATTCCGTCGCGGCAGGGATACGGATCCTGGAGCTTGGAGGCAATGCCATTGATGCGGGTGCGGCGACGGTTTTTGCCTCTTCCGTGGTGGAAGTCTCACATTTCGGCTTTGGGGGGGAAGTTCCCCTCATGATCTACGACGCGCGGACGAAAAAAGTTGTCGTGATCAACGGGCAGGGAACCGCCCCCCGGGATTTGAAACCGGAATTTTTTAAGAAGATGACGGAGGACGAGAGGAAGGCCGCTCATTTCAAGAACAACGCGGGAGTGGAGCTTCCGCTGGTGGATCTCGGACAAGGGAAGATCCCCGGCAATGGGCCGCTCGCCGCCACCCTTCCCGCCGTGATGGATTCGCTCGCGCTCGCGCTGGAAAACTACGGCACGATGTCCCTGGAACAGGTGATGCAACCGGCCATCGAACTTGCGGACGGGTTCCCTTTTGTCGAGGGGTTGGAGCACTACTGGGAACAAAACCGGAAGTATTGCGAAAAGTACCCGGACACCATGGCCACCTATTTTCCCGGCGGCAAAACGCCGGAAGTGGGAGAGATGTTCCGCCAGCCGAATCTGGCAAAAACTTTCCGTGCCATCGTCGCTGCTGAACGCACGGAATTCCGGATCTCCCATAACCGTCGCAAGGCCATTGAAGCCGGGCGCGACGCGTTCTACAAGGGAGATATCGGACGCCGCATTGCAGAGGCCGATTTGAAGGCGGGCGGAGTCATCACGGCCGATGATCTCGCACAGTATCACGGCAAGATCGAAGAGCCCACGACCACTAACTATCGCGGATATCAAATCTACAAGGCGGGATTCTGGGATCAGGGGCCAGTGCTCTTAATGGCGCTGAATATCCTTGAGGGCTTTAACCTTACGGATATGGGACTCGACTCCACCGAGTTCATCCACACCGTGACGGAAGCCATCAAGTTAGCCTACGACGACCGCAATGAGTACTTTGGCGATCCCGACTTTGTCAAAGTTCCCGCAAAAGGATTGCTCTCGAAGGAATATGCAGCCACTCGCCGCGCGCTCATCGACAAACACAAAGCCGCTCTGGATCATCGTCCCGGCGATCCCTGGAGGTTTGAAGGAATCGCGGAACAACGGGACTCGTCCCCCGGCTTGAACGGTTCCAAACCAAGTCAGGGAAGCAATTTTTCCGGTGTCCAGGGCGATCCGGCCGTCGGTTTTGTCTCCGGTGACACGACGTGTGTGAATGCGGTCGACAAGGATGGCAACTTGTTCTCTGCCTCTCCCTCCTCGGGGTGGATTCTGGGGGGGGCCTTCATTGCCGGCGATACCGGTGTTCCACTCTCCAACCGCGCCCAGGTCTTTTCGCTGGACGAGAAATCCCCGAACTATCTGGTCGGGGGAAAGCGCCCACGGACGACCCTGACGCCGACCATCGTCCTGATCTCGGACACCGACTCGCCCCTGCACGCGGACCCTCCAGGGGCGCCGGAGGGCGGATCGAAAACCAATGTCATTTCGACGGAAGGGGTGTCCGCAAAGAAACTCAAGCCTTATCTCGCCCTCTCCACCCCTGGTGGCGATAGCCAGGATCAACAAGTCCTTAACGTTCTGCTCGATCTGATTGATTTCAAAATGCCCATCCAACAGGCCATTGAAGCGCCCCGCTTTAACACCGACCATCCATTCAGTTCCTTTGATAATCACCAGGACAAGCCGGGCGATTTAACCCTGGAGAGCAGGATTGCCCCGGGCGTCGTTGACGCGTTGCGGGCCAAAGGACACCAGGTGACTGTCCTCGGACCCTATGGAATGTACACGGGCATGACGGCTGTGGGCGTGGACCCGAAATTCGAAACCCTGTTCGGCGGCGCGGATGTGCGGCGAGAGCGCTACCTCATGGGATGGTAAGGGAGAGCGATCTCATACGGAGGGCTCCTGGAGGATCTTTCAAGCTCTACCCGGAGGACGCGGAATGGGACCGGCCAAACGCCGTCCATCATCAGCGGGCCAACGGGAAACCGCCAGCTGGCCAAGGCCGGCAAAATAAGCATCTAAAGAGAAGCGGGAAGCAATGGTTCAATGGTTGTTGTGGATTCATGTTCTCGGTGGTGCGCTCGTCTTAGGCGGTGTGGTGGCAGGGTGGGTCTGCATGAATCAGGCCGTGTTGACGGGTGATTCCAAGGTGACCCTGTTTGCAATGAAGACCCTGCACCGGACGAATACGTGGACCCTGCACCTGGGAGCCCTCCTGGTGTTGATCAGTGGGTTTTGGATGGGGGTCGGGGCCCCAGTCCCTCTAAAGCTAAATACCAATCCGTGGCTCTTGTATTCGGTCATTTTGTTTTTTGTGGTGCTTTACCTGGCGGTGGCTGCACAAGCCCCCATTTCCAGAAAGGTGATGGCATTGGCGGAACAGGGTGGGGAGGATTTTGCGGTGATCTTTTCGAAGATCGTGGCCCGTTGGAATATGCTCTCGGGAATCAATTTTGTGCTGCTGGTGGTTATTCTGTTCCTCATGGTGTTCAAACCGTAGGGCCTGGGCGTACTCTTTGGAGTGGGGCAGACGTCCCGTCTGCCCGCGTATCTGACCCATACAAAGGCAGACGAGACGTCCGCCCCACCACAGATTCCACAAGTAATTTCGAAAATGACGAAAAAAGAAAGAGAGAACACGCCGCACGGTTTCAAGGCAAAAGCCCTGGATTTTTGGCATCACCGCTCGAGGGCGACGCGCCTGGAGCTCTTGCTGCTCGCACTCGTTTTTCTGTTCTTTGAATTTGTCGTTCCGGTTTTTCTGGGGAGCCAGTACTCCAAACACTTTTTTGAAAAACACCTCAGCGATGCCCTTCGGTATCCTGTGACCTTCGATCGCATCAACACCAACCTGTTCGGGCGGCCCACGCTGTGGGTGGCCGGTTTGAACATCCAGGATCACGAGGGGCATCCTTTTTTCAGGGGCGATGAGGTGAAGATGGAGTTGAGCCCCTGGGCGCTGTTGCGCGGTCGCATCGTGCTGAATCTTATCCGGGTGGAGGATGGCGATTTTCTGGCAGCGCGCCTGCCGGACGGGCGTTGGAATATTGCCGATCTCGTGACCGCCGGAAACGATCCGGACAACGCTATCGATCTCGAGAAGACCGGCGTAGAATTAAGGAACGTAGTCGCCACATTTCAAGATCAGGCACTGGCCCTGCCCCTGGTACAGCATATCCGCCTTCGTAACTTTTCCATTTCGACCCTTGATATCCGGCGCAAAACCCGCTTGCAAATGGATGCCATCGATGACGACCACCCGGAATCGAATCTTGAGGTCAAGGGAAACTTCGCCGTATTTGTTCCTGACGATCTCAGCACGCTGAGCGGCAATCTCGACCTGGCGCTGAAGCATTTCAATCTGCGGATTTTGAACGCCTATTTGGGTTCTCCGAAGATCCCTGTAAAGGGCTTAGAGGGATTCTATGACCTGGATTTAAAGATGGAGGGACAAGGAGCCTCTCCCATCTCCATCCATTTACGCTCCAAGGCCGAACAGCTGAGAATGGCTGTTGAAGGAGCGCCTCCCGGGGTGCCCGCCTCTCCGGGTCCCAGTCAGGAGGCAGTGAAGAACGCTAGAAAATGGATCGACTTCAAATCAGCTTCACTCGAAGGTCTGCTAAGTCTGGTGACGGGAGAGGTTCGGTTCAAAAAACTGCAGGGGGAGTTGGCCTCGACTCATTTTGAGATGAACGGCCGCGTTTATAACTTGCAAAACCTGATGCCTCGCTTGGAGACCACGTTGTCTACGGGTGAGTTTGAGTTCGTTGAACCGTTCCGGTCGTTGATCGATGTGGAACTTGATGAGTTCGGCCGGCGGATTTTTTCGGGACTGACGGGCACGGCGCAAGCCCAGTTGATATGGGCCGGGAAGCTCGATGACCCGACCCTGGACTGGCGCGGGGAACTGAAGAACGGCCAGTACCGGAACGATTCCATTGACCTTCAGTTGAAGGACATAGTTTCAGTGATGCGATCCATCGGCAAGAAGACACAGCTTGAATCGCTGAGCGCACAGTTTTTCGGCTCTCCTTTGCAGGCCTCGGGCTGGGTCGACGAGAAGGACAGGATGGAGATGAAACTCGCTTTGCCGTCGCTCCCTTTGGGCAAGGTCTATCCCTACTTGAAACAGCTTCGAAGCCAGGGATACCTCACTTCCGCGAGATGGTTGGATCGCGTGCCGAGCGTGAGCGGAGAAGGGCATTTGCAATTACTGGTGACGGGCGACCTGGATCATCCGGATGTGACCGGGACCATGGCCCTGACCGGGACGCGGATTCAACTCGCCGGCCTCTCCACACCACTTCAAAACGTGGAGGGTCAGGTGGTGCTGAAGGACAAGGTGGTTTGCGCGCACGAATTTTATGACAAGGCCCTCTGCGCGGAACGGGTTTCAGGATCCTTGGGCGATTCCCCCTTCGAACTAGAAGCGGTCATGGATCCCCGGGAGTTCTCGCTGCTCGCTTTGCACCTTAGGTCTCCTTCCATGGATCTGCGCCGTTACGGGGAGTTCGCGTCTGCACACTGGATTGATCGTGTCGATCTGCCGATTGTGGGACAGATCAAGGAGGTCGAGGGTGTTGCCAACATTCAGCTGGAATATCCCGCCGGCAGTGGGCGACGTGTAAGTCCAACCCTCGGACCGGGCGCTCAATCGTCAGGAATGGATGGCGAGTCCGGGGCCAGCGACGATCCTGTCTTTTTGAAAGAAGCGGGCGGGCTTCCCGAGTTTTCACTGCAGATGCGAAATCTCCGGAATGCCAATGCCGTTCTGTCCAACGTCGCATTGCCGCTTACGGGCTTTTCCGGCGGGCTGACTTATAGTGGCGATCGGCTCAGGTTTCATCGCCTGGAGGGGTCTGTGGGAGACTCCACCGTATCGTTGGATGGAGGCGTTGAGCAGTTAAATGAATTGGGGGAGCGATGGAATCTCAAGGCGCAAATGCTGGCCGCGTTTCCGCAAATGTCCATATTATTGCCCTCGTCCTGGAAGGATCAGGTCGCCGCAAAGGGGCAGTTCCCGTTTACCCTGTCAATACAGGGAGAAAGACACGACCAGCTTGAGGTTCGCGCCGAGGCACGCTCCCCTGAATCAACGGAATTAAAACTCCGCAATACGTTCGAAAAACCCGCGGGCACTCCCAGTCAGCTTTCTCTCAACGGGATATGGAAGAACCAATCCTTCACCATCAGTGACGGTAGACTCAACCTGGGCGATCTTCCCCTGGCCGTTCATGGAACATTGGATTTTTCGGGTTCACAGGGAACACAAATGGCCCTCACCACCTCAATGGACCAGTTCGCTCCCGTTACGACTCTCTTGAAGTTCATCAAGCTGCCGGAAACCCCTTTGAGTTTTCGCAGCGGTTCGGCCTCCGGGTCTGTCAAGCTGTCGGGCAGTCCGGGGGATCCACAATTGAATTCGACTTTGAGACTTGCGGACGTCTCGGTGGATGGGATGCCCTGGGGACCCACCAGTCTGACCGGAGATCTGACGGCCGGGACCAACGGCGTTTCTGCCAGGGATTTCCTGGCGATCGTCAATAAAGTCCCCATGCGCGTGACCGGAACCTTGAATCTCGACGGGCCTCAACCCAATCTGACCGCGGAAGTGGACAACCTGAATCTCGACGCCCTGGTGATTACCCTCGCCCGTATGTCACCGGGACAGGAGGCGCATCCCACAGAGTCCCCTGGCAACCGCATGGTCATCGATGTCAAGGCCTCGAGCGGAGTGTTTTTCCATCAGCCCATCAAGAACTTTCGAGCGCATGGGAGTTGGAAGGCGGGCGTCTTTCAGTTGGATCCAATGGAAGTGGCGGCAGGCGAGAGTACGAGTACCGCCACCCTCACCTGGGACTCGCGAACGAATGAGGAGCATTTGAAGTTTGAATCGAAGGACGTGCCCATGGGACCGTTTCTCGACGAGGTTCTCGATATCCAGATCCCGGTGGAGGGAAAGCTTACGGTTGTGGCGGATTTGACAACCCGCAATACCGACCCGAAGAACCTGCTGGCGTCGCTGGTGGGCAAGGCGCATTTTGAGGCTTCCCATGGGACCCTGCATTATGCCGGCCTGCCGCAGCGCCTCCTCTCGATGGCCACCCTGGTGCACGAAGGGTTATTCGGCTTTAACCTGGGGCGAATCTTTCAAACCATCGATCCCCCTCAGTTCAAGCGTTTCAATTCCTGGTCCGCTGACGTCACCTTCTCGCCGGATGGTTCGGCACGGCTGGAGCACAGTGATTTCAAATCTGAATTGTTTGATTTGATTGCCACCGGGACGGTCAATACCTCGACCGAAGAAATGATCATCAACGTCAAAGGATCCCTGCCTGAAATTCCACGGGGATCAAATTTTCTGGCCCAGATTTTCGGACGAATTTCCATCCGTGACCTTTACCGGAATGTGGCTGATATGACACTCTTGATGGTGGGCCAGCGCAAGAGGATCAAGCCCCGCCGATATAACTTTGAATTCAAATTAACCGGCAATCTGGAAGGAATCAAATCGATTGAAGATTTTCACTTTGTCCATTGAGTTCTTCACGGTCTGGAAGAACATGGAGAAGGGTCACAACGCCGGGGCTGGAATCGACATCCAAGACGGAAGCAGGAGGAGCACATGAAACGATTAAGAAGAAGACATTGGAAGATGGCCTGTTCGCTGATTCTTTTTGCGGCGGTCCTGTTCAGTACGTTACAACTCATTGCGGCGACTGAAGATGATCTGGCGCGGCTAAAGCCCGGGATGACCAAGGATATCGTCGTCCAAACCCTGGGGAAACCGGATTCGAAAGGGGAGAAAAAGGGCGAAGACCCCTGTAGCTGGTTCATCTATAAGAATGTCGGTCACTACAAGTACGTTCAGATCTGGTTCGATTGCCAGGATAAACTGGTGGGCATCGACAAGGCATCGAAGTGAGGCCGGCTTGAAGAGATTTGAACTTGAAAAGATCTCTGGCTTAAAACAGTTGTCAGTTGTCGGTTGCCAGTTGTCAGAGGAAGTCACCAGAAGCCAGAGGCCGGAAGCGAGAAGCCAGAGATTGGTAGTCGGAAGTCAGAAGTCGGAGGTCAGAAGTCAGAGGGCGAAGGTCACGAAGTGACTGAGAAGCACCTTTCGATTTGAACTTGGAACTTTGAACCGGTTATTTTAGACCTTGGACTTTGGACCTTGGACTTTGGACTTTGAACTAGGTCGGGTTGCTTTCCATGCCAAAAATGATCGTGGTGGGAGGCGGGCTTGCAGGATGCGAGGCGGCCTGGCAAATCGCAACCCAACTGGATGCGTGCGGTGCCGGCCCGTCTGCGTGTGTCGAGTTGTGGGAAATGCGTCCCCGGGTGACGACTCCGGCGCATCGGACGGATCGGCTGGGCGAATTGGTCTGCAGCAACTCGCTGAAGAGCGACGCCGAGTTCTCCGCCCCCTGGCTGCTGAAGGAGGAATTGCGGCGGCTGAATTCTCTGCTGATTGCCGTGGCCCATGAGACCCGTGTTCCGAGCGGCCACGCCTTGTCGGTCGATCGCGATGGGTTTGCGGCCCTCCTGACGGAACGGATCTCAGGGCACCCGCGCATTCGCGTTCGACGAGATGAGTTCATCGAGCTTCCGGAGGATGAGGACCCGATTGTGATTGTGGCCACCGGTCCGCTCACTTCGGATGCTCTGTCCGAAAATATTCGCCGGGTGACGGGTCAGGACCATCTCTATTTCTTCGACGCCATCAGCCCCATTGTCGATGCCGAGACGATTGACCTCTCAGTTGCTTTTAAGGCGTCCCGCTACGGCAAGGGGGGAGAGGATTATGTCAATTGTCCCATGTCCCGCGGGGAGTATGACGCCTTTTATGATGCGCTGGTCACGGCGCAGTGTGTCCCGACCCATGAATTTGAAAAGGAGATCCTGACGGGCGTTTCCGCCGGGAAGCTGGGCGGCGAGAAATCGTTTGGGAATGCCGGCGCCTCGGATGCGGAAGCGATGGCGATGTCGTCAATCCCACTGTCGATGAATGAGCCGGTGCTTCGAATGGAGGCGCCGGCCGTGGGCATATCGTCAGCCGAAGACATTCCTTACTTCGAAGGGTGTCTGCCGATTGAGGAGTTGGCCCGGCGTGGCCGCGACACTCTGCGGTTTGGACCCATGAAGCCGGTGGGCCTGGTGGACCCTCGAACCGGACGGATGCCGTGGGCTTGCGTCCAACTGCGCCAGGAGACCCTGCTGGCCGACAGCTACAACCTCGTGGGTTTTCAAAATCACCTGCGGTTCCCTGAACAGGAACGGATCTTCCGCATGATCCCCGCTCTTGCCCACGCCGAGTTCATCCGTTTTGGGCAGATGCACCGCAACACCTACCTGAACTCGCCCCGCCTCCTCGTCGAGACTTTGCAACTGCGGACGCGGCCCAACCTTTTCTTTGCCGGCCAGCTGGTGGGGGTGGAAGGATACGTCGAGTCCATCATGACGGGGTTAATCGCCGGACGGAATGCGGTGCGGTTGGCCCTCGGTCGAAATCCCACCGCGCCGCCGGCAGAGTCAGCGTGTGGGGCGTTGCTGCATTACATTACGCACGCCCCTCCTCACAACTTCCAGCCCATGAACATTGTGTTCAGCCTCCTTCCTGCCGTTGAAATCCGGACGGCAAAGGGAACCAAGATCCCGAAGGCTGAGCGCCATCGACACCAGTGCGAGATCGCCCTCGAGAAGTTTGAGGAATGGAAACGAAATTTGGAAAAGTAATCGCCCACAATCCGGCAAAAGAAATTGAGGTGTAACCTCATCGTTTATCTATCTTCCGACCCCCATTCATCTTTCGTTGCGAACTAAGAAGGCGTTTGCCCACTCTTCACCATAATTACCAATGAATTCTCCTTGAATTCACTTTGAGCAGGTTCTATGCTTTTTGCTGGCTAGCCACCCCCGAGGGCCTCGTTTTATTACAGGGTGGCCGAGTGGGGCTTTCCCATCGTTTCCCGATCGACATTGAGGTGTGATAACTGAATCGAGATGAGTGCGCTATCCACTTCCCCAACCCGAGCACCTAAGCATGGTGGAACTCCCACGGTCCGCTCCAAACGCTCACGGAGCCTTGTGGCCGTCGAATCATCGCCTCTCCATGCCTGGGGCAAGAACCGGAAGATCGAGTGGGGCGAGGGGTACGAGGAGAAATCATGAACGATCGTCCTGAAGAGCCCGCTCCACGGCCGAGGATGCGAGCGCTGTGGGACTGGCTTACACGTAGCCGTCACAAGAGTGTCAAGGGACGCACGCTCTCGGCCGGCGATCAGCGGAGGGCCCAAGCAACGCTTCGTGAATGCCTGGAAGGCGTGGGAGGCGAAGCGTCAGCGCTGGATCGAATCGCCTCTCTCGCTACGTTGTACGCCGGACTGAATGATGAGGGGCGGCGCGCCTTCCTCATCATGCTCGTAAACGAGTTCGGCCCCAATGAGCAGGCGGTGAGGACCGCGATTCGCATCTTTCTCGCGGCGGACGACCCGGCAGCAAAGCGCCAGGCGGAATCGAAGCTGCGGCTGGCGCTCGCCAGTCCCCGCATCCGTATTCTAAAGCAGTTCAATCTGCTCCCTGACGGGGTCAAGTTCCTCGTCGATCTGCGCGCCGATCTGTTGCGCTTCCTGGAGCAGTCGCCGGAGTTGGAGTTGCTGGATGATGAACTCCACTCCCTTTTTGCCAGCTGGTTCGACGTCGGCAATCTCGAGCTGCGGCGCATCTCCTGGGAGTCGTCGGCGATGTTGCTCGAGAAGCTGATGGCCTACGAAGCCGTGCACGAGATCCTCTCCTGGAACGACCTGCGCAACCGGCTCGATTCCGACCGTCGCTGCTATGCGTTCTTTCATCCGCGCATGCCCGAGGAGCCGCTCATCTTCGTCGAGATCGCGCTGACACGGGATATCGCGGCAAATATTCAGGCGTTGCTCGACGAGAACGCACTGTCCGTCGAAGCAGGCACGGCCCAGGCGGCGATTTTCTACTCGATCTCCAACACCCAGGTGGGATTACGCGGCGTCTCCTTCGGCGGCTTTTTGATCAAACGCGTCGTCGAGCAGCTCTCCGCGGAGTTCCCAGGTCTACGGATTTTCACAACGCTATCCCCCGTCCCCGGCTTCAGGAAGTGGCTCGAAACTCGCCTCAAGGCGCGTGACGAAACACTGTTCGGCAAGGAGGAGGGGGGCAAGCTGTCCCTCGCCGCAGGGGTTACAGACGCATACGAGGCGCTTGACCTACTTCTCGCACGCGATCTGGTGAGCGATGCTCGAAGCGCCGGGGCGCTCTCCGCGGTGCTGTGTCATCTCACGGCGCGCTATCTCGCGAAAGAGAAGGAGGACGGCCGTCCCGTCGATCCCGTGGCCCGCTTTCATCTCGGCAACGGCGCTTCGCTCGAACGGATCAACTGGCTCGGCGACACATCTGCCAATGGAATGAATCAATCCGTCGGCCTCATGGTCAACTATCTCTACCGGATTGCGGACATCGAAGCCAATCACGAGGCCT